>CAMCXB010000034.1 GCA_945883145.1 Bordetella parapertussis
CATCAGCTTGATTCAACAGGTAGTCAATAGCGCTGGCAATCAAGGGCATGCTGTGGCTCGTATGACGAGTGCGAGATTGCTGACATTAAAACCTGATGGACTTTTGTATGGACCACGATCACCTTTATTTGGAACAGATTAATCCTGTAAGGTAAAAACTAAAGATGAAATAAAAAACCCTGCAAAATTTTGCAGGGTTTTTTGTTGATGCTTTACGAATTATTTTGCAGACATTAATGCCATCGTAGTGTCGAGCATACGATTTGAGAAACCCCACTCATTGTCATACCAAGATGAGACTTTAACTAAACGTCCTGACACTTTGGTTAAGGTTGCATCGAAATTACTGGAAGCTGGATTGTGATTGAAATCCACTGACACTAAAGGTTCGGTGTTGTAAGTCAAAATACCTTTCAATGGACCCGCATCAGCTGCAGCCTTCATGAGGGCATTGATTTCATCCACAGTGGTATCACGTGCAGCGATAAAGGAAAGATCCACAATAGAGACATTTATGGTTGGCACACGAATCGCATAACCATCTAATTTACCATCCAACTCAGGCAGCACTAAACCCACCGCAAGAGCTGCACCAGTTTTTGTAGGAATCATAGATTGTGTAGCAGAACGTGCACGACGTAAATCTTCATGTATTACATCAGTTAATACTTGATCGTTCGTATAAGCATGCACTGTCGTCATCAATCCATTGACCAAACCAAATTTATCGTTCAATGGTTTAACTAAAGGTGCCAAACAGTTAGTGGTGCAAGAAGCATTTGAGATGACTGTATCAGAGGATTTCAAGATACTTTGGTTGACACCAAATACAACGGTTGCATCCACATCCTTACCACCAGGAGCAGAAATGATGACCTTCTTTGCGCCACTCTTGATATGTGCAGAAGCTTTTTCCTTAGTAGTGAAAAAACCTGTACATTCCAATACAACGTCTACACCTAACTCACCCCAAGGTATGTCAGCCGGATTACGCTGTGCAAAAACTCGAATTTTGTCACCGTTGACAATCATGTTGTCGCCTTCGACCACGACTGTACCAGGGAATTTTCCATGGGCTGTGTCATAGCGCGTTAAATGCGCATTCGATTCTGCATTACCTAAATCATTGATGGCAACGATTTGGATATCATTCTTTTTACCACTTTCATAATGCGCACGTAGTATGTTGCGACCTATGCGGCCATAGCCATTAATTGCAACTTTGATGGTCATGTGTGTCTCCTAAATCTAAATATAATGATAAATAATTTTTATGTATTCGTGTTGGGCTTATCAGTGGATAACTGATTTAGCTGCAGCTACAACCTTCTCGGTTGTAAATCCAAAATGTTTGAACAAGGCGCCAGCCGGTGCTGATTCTCCGAATGTGTCTATGCCTATAACTGCACCATCTAAACCGACATACTTAAACCAAAAATCTGATACGCCTGCTTCAATCGCTACACGAGGTATATTTTTCAGTAACACGCTATCTTTATACGCTTGATCTTGACGATTAAACACATCGGCACAAGGCATAGAGACCACGCGTGCTGCGATACCTTCATCGGCAAGCTGTTGAGCTGATTTCATTGCCAATTCAATTTCAGATCCAGTCGCAATCAGAATGACGCGTGGTTTCTCAACGTCTTTCAATACATAAGCACCACGACGAATATTCTCTACCTGTGAAGTTGAACGTTCCATGTACGGTAAATTTTGACGCGAGAATATCAATGTAGATGGACCATCATGTCTACGCACTGCCTGTTCCCATGCAATCGCTGATTCCACTGTATCGCAAGGGCGCCAGTTGTCTAAGTGAGGTATCAAACGCAAACTAGAAATATGTTCAACTGATTGATGCGTAGGACCATCTTCACCTAAACCGATAGAGTCATGTGTGAATACAAAGAGTGAACGTATCTTCATCAACGCTGCCATGCGCAAGGCATTGCGGCTGTAATCCGAGAAAGTAAGAAAGGTTGCACCGAAAGGAATAAAACCGCCGTGCAAAGCAATACCATTCATGATGGCACTCATACCAAATTCACGCACACCATAATTAATATGGTTACCCGCATGGTCAGCACGTACTGCTACACATTCTTTCCAGTTAGTGAGGTTGGATCCCGTTAAATCAGCTGAACCGCCCAAAAATTCTGGCAAGACCGGCGCAATCGCTTGTATGGCATTTTGACTTGCCTTACGAGTTGCTATGGTTTCTTTCTTTTCTATACATTGCGCTATGTAAGCTGCGATGGTTTTATCAAACTGAGCCGGCAATTCACCTTGCATACGACGCACTAACTCAGCAGCTTCAGTTGGATATTTGCTTTGATAATTTTTAAACACCGTATTCCATGCCGACTGTATTTGCGCGCCCTGTTCACGTGCATCCCAATCTTTATACACATCAGCAGGAATTTCAAATGGTGCATAAGGCCAGTTGAGTGCAGCACGTGTTGCTGTAATTTCTGTCTCACCCAAAGCAGCGCCATGTACTTTGTCACTACCCTGCATGTTAGGCGAGCCTTTACCAATCACTGTCTTACAGCAAATCAAAGTAGGCTTGTCTGATTTTTTTGCAGCAGCAATAGCAGCATCTAATGCATCAACATCATGACCATCCACATTTGGAATGACATTCCAACCGTAAGCAGCAAAACGTTGTGGCGTATCGTCTTGGAACCAACCATCTACTTTGCCATCAATGGAAATACCGTTGTCATCGTAAAGTGCAATCAATTTAGATAAACGTAAAGTGCCTGCTAGTGAACAGGCTTCATGACTAATACCTTCCATCAAACAACCATCACCTAGGAATACATAGGTGTGATGATTAATGATGTCAAAACTAGGTTTATTGAAATGGGCTGCTAACAATGACTCAGCCAATGCCATGCCTACTGCATTGGTGATGCCTTGACCGAGAGGTCCTGTGGTGGTTTCTACACCCGGTGTGATATCCACTTCTGGATGACCCGGTGTCTTAGAATGCAGTTGACGAAAATTCTTAATGTCATCCATCGATAATGCATACCCAGTCAAATGCAATAGCGCATACAGGAGCATAGAGCCATGACCGTTAGAGAGTACAAATCTATCTCTATCTATCCATTTAGGATCGGTGGGGTTATGACGTAAATGCCTACCCCATAAAGCGACCGCAATCTCAGCCATACCCATAGGCATGCCGGGGTGACCGGAATTAGCCTTTTGCACTGCATCCATGGCAAGTGCCCGAATCGCGTTAGCCATGTGGGAGGTGTTAGGTACAGTAGCGGTCATGTTAGCAAGATAGAAAATAAAAGAAAGAAATTCAGCTTGCTCATGCAATTAAGAATGAGTCTTTATGAGCTGTAAGAAGGGCGGAATTTTACCAGATAGGAAGGCGCTATTTACGATCAATACGCCTCTGTTATGTTTTATTTTATGGTTAATTTTTAAACAAAGACTTAAATTTTAATGGCGCATCTGCAGGCGCTCAGTTATGGTTACTCTTATGAGCTTGATTATGGTGTTAGATCTCGACCACCACACTAATCCATCGATTCATTTTCATCTTTCGACCATTTTAAAAGCCCTTCATGCCGCGTTTTTATTGTCCAGAGCCGCTAGAAATTGGCTTGCAACTCAAGCTACCTGAGTCCATTACCAGACATATTCAGGTGCTGAGACTGACTGTGCCCGACAGTATTACCCTCTTCAATGGTCAAGGTGGAGAATTCAGCGCTTCCTTAATTGAGATAACGAAGAATCTGGCGGTAGTGGAAATCAAAGCCTTCTTTGCTCGTGAATGTGAGCTAAACCATAGTCTGACTTTGGCGCAGGGGCTACCTGAGGCAAATAAGATGGACTGGATCATAGAAAAAGCGGTGGAATTAGGTGCAACTGCATTCATACCACTGGCAGCTAGCCGCTCTGTGGTTAAGCTTACGGCAGATAGAGCTGAAAAAAAGATGCGACATTGGCAAGGCATTATGGCTGCCGCCGCAGAACAATGTGGTCGCAACCGATTGCCACATCTGGCCGAGCCTGTGAATTTTACGCAATGGGTAGCGCAGACTGACCTGCATAAACGCTTACTGCTCTCTCCACGCGCTACCGTTTCCTTGTCTGATTGGGTCAGGCACCAGCCCGCCCAAGCACTCACGATTATGGTGGGTCCTGAAGGTGGCTTTAGTGAAACCGAAGAAGAGCTCGCCATTCAGCGCGGTGCCATCTGCGTCTCTATGGGTCCACGTGTATTACGTACCGAGACTGCTGGCTTAGCAGCACTGGCTGCAATTCAGTCACTGTGGGGTGAGATGTAAGACACGGCTCGCGCCTTTATGCAGAGGAAACCCGAGCGAAAACCTCTATAATCAAGGGCTTTCCAATAGTGCTCACAACTCACCACTCCATGCAGGTATTTCGCAGTCTTCCCCATGCCGAATCACGCCGCCCTTGTGCGCTAACGATAGGCAATTTTGATGGTGTGCATCAAGGACATAGAACCTTGCTCGCCCATCTGACGCAGGCTGCGCAACGTTTGCATCTGGAGGCAGCAGTGATGACGTTTGAGCCACATCCGCGTGAATTTTTTGCGCAGCTCAGTGGTGACGAAAGTCGTGCTCCTGCGCGTATTGCTAACTTGCGTAACAAATTACAATCGCTAGCTGAAGCCGGTATCGATAGAGTGTTTGTTGAACATTTCAATGCACGCTTTGCTGCACTCTCTCCTGCATCTTTTATTCAAGATATTTTAGTTGAAGGATTGCAGGTTAAATGGCTGATCGTTGGTGATGATTTTCGATTTGGTGCAAAACGCGCAGGAGATTTTGCTCTCTTAGTTGAAGCGGGTAAGCGTTTTGGCTTTGAAGTCAGTTCACTTGCCAGCGTACAGCATGAAAATCAACGTATCTCTTCTTCTGCCATACGAACCGCTTTACAGAATAGCGACTTCGAACAAGCGCGTGACTTACTAGGACATCCTTATTCTATTTCTGGTCGTGTGTTGCATGGCCAAAAGCTCGGTCGCACTCTAGGTTTTCCAACTTTAAATTTACGCATTGCGCATAAGCGTCCAGCACTTTCTGGTATTTTTGTCGTGCAAGTGCATGGACTAGGTCCATCACCTTTGCCTGCAGTAGCAAGTCTGGGTGTGCGACCAACAGTTGAAGATAATGGACGTGTACTACTTGAAGTACATCTATTTGATTACAACACACAGTGTTATGGAAAACTCATACGTGTAGAGTTTTTACACAAACTACGTGATGAAGAAAAATATGATGACTTAACAAAATTAACCGATGCTATCGCAGCCGATGCTAAAGCAGCACGTGATTTTTTTCAGCACCGTAATGAAACAACTTATTCCTTATCTCTTTCGTCTTAATTAATTTCAACTTTAAGATTTTATTTTCACCGACAGCCTTCTATTTTCAAGCTCATGTCAGATAAAAAAGCAGCCAAACAAGCAGATAATAAATATCCCGTGAATATGACGGAGACGCCATTTCCTATGCGTGGTGATTTAGCTAAACGCGAACCACAATGGGTAGCGCAATGGCAGCAGAAAAACATCTATCAACGCCTGCGTTCTGCCTCAGTAGGTAGACCTAAATTTATTTTGCATGATGGCCCTCCTTATGCAAATGGTGATATTCATATTGGCCATGCCGTCAATAAAATATTAAAAGACATGATAGTCAAAACCAGACAGCTTGATGGTTTTGATGCGCAATATGTACCCGGCTGGGATTGTCATGGCATGCCGATTGAAATTCAAATTGAAAAACAATACGGTAAGAATTTGCCCACAGCAGAGGTATTAGCAAAATCACGTGCTTATGCGAGTGAGCAAGTCGAACGTCAGAAAAAAGATTTCATACGACTTGGTGTATTGGGTGATTGGGATAATCCTTATCTCACCATGAACTATCGCAATGAAGCAGATGAGATTCGCGCACTGGGCAGCATACTCGATAAAGGTTTTGTTTATCGCGGATTAAAACCTGTGAATTGGTGTTTTGATTGTGGTTCTGCTTTAGCTGAAGCGGAAGTGGAATATCAAGATAAACGTGATCCTGCGATTGATGTTGGTTTTCCTTTTGCAGAGTATGATCGCATTGCTAAGGCATTTGGTTTATCAGCCTTGCCTGCACAAAAAGGTTACATCATCATATGGACCACTACACCATGGACCATACCGTCAAATCAAGCATTAAATATTCATCCTGAATTCACTTATGCATTGGTTGAAACAGTGCGTAATGATGAAACGGTTTTACTCATACTCGCTCAAGATTTAGTTGAAGCTTGTCTGAAACGTTATGGCTTAGAAGGCAAGACTATTGCTACCTGCACTGGAGTAGCATTAGCGATGATACAGTTTCATCATCCTCTCTCCACTGCACATGCAGGCTATCAAAGACTATCCCCAGTTTATCCAGGCGAATACGTCACACTAGATACTGGTACAGGCATCGTACATTCCGCACCTGCTTATGGCATAGAAGATTACGCTTCCTGTAAAGCGCAAGGCATGGCTGATGATCAAATTCTCAGCCCTGTGATGGGTGATGGTCACTTTGCTTCTACCCTACCTTTGTTTGGCGGTATGACAATTTGGGAAGCATCTAAACCAATTTGTGCTGCATTAGAAAATGCAGGAACATTATTCAAGCTTGTGATGTTTGATCACAGTTACATGCATTGCTGGCGACATAAAACTCCGATTATTTATCGTGCTACCTCGCAATGGTTTGCTAGCATGGATCGCACACCAAAAAATGGCGGTGCTAATTTACGATCAACTGCATTACAATCTATCGATGCAACACAGTTTTATCCTAACTGGGGTAAAGCACGACTACACGGCATGATTGCAAATCGTCCTGATTGGACTTTATCGCGTCAACGTCAATGGGGTGTACCTATGGCTTTCTTTGTTCATAAAGAAACCGGCGACTTGCATCCAGACACACCCGCTTTATTAGAAAAAGTGGCGCAGCTAGTAGAAAAATCAGGCATAGAAGCTTGGCATACTTTAGACATCAATACCTTCTTAGGTGCAGATGCTGCGCACTATGAAAAAAATAAAGACACGCTAGACGTGTGGTTTGATTCAGGCACTACACATCAAACAGTATTACGTGGCTCGCATGCTGCTGAATCTCACTTCCCTGCTGATCTTTATTTAGAAGGTTCTGATCAACACAGAGGTTGGTTTCATTCTTCACTCTTGACTTCGTCTATGTTAAATGGATGCGCACCGTATAAAGCTTTGCTTACACATGGCTTTGTCGTAGATGGCGAAGGTAAGAAAATGTCTAAGTCAAAAGGCAATGTCGTCGCACCGCAAAAAGTTTCTGACACACTAGGCGCTGAGATATTGCGCTTATGGGTGGCGTCTACTGATTATTCTGGTGAGCTGTCGATTTCCGATGAAATTCTTAAACGTGTCGTAGAAAGCTATCGTCGTATACGTAATACCTTGCGCTTCTTGTTAGCCAACACATCCGACTTTAATCCTGCAACTGATGCGATCCCTATAAATGAATTATTTGAAATCGATCGTTATGCAATTGCACGTATGACGCAATTGCAAGCCGAGATACATCAGCATTTTCAAGATTATGAATTCCATCCTGTCGTCGCTAAGCTGCAAATGTACTGCTCGGAAGATTTAGGCGGCTTTTATCTCGACATACTGAAAGATCGCTTATATACCAGTGGTGTGTCTTCTGCTGCCCGTCGTTCTGCACAAACAGCGATTTGGCACATCACACAATCACTCTTGCCTTTGATGGCACCTATACTTTCTTTTACAGCAGAAGAAGCATGGGCGGTGTTTGCTGATGAAAAAACGTATCAGGCATCACAAGAAACGATTTTCACGCAATTATTTTATGCCTTGCCAAAAATTGATCAAGCTTCCAATTTATTAGAAAAATATACGGCAATAAAAACCATACGTAATGATGTATTGAAGCAGTTAGAGGATTTACGTGTATCCGGCGCGATTGGTTCATCTTTACAAGCTGAAGTAGAAATTTGTGCTTCAGGTGATGCGTATCACTTGCTACAAAGTTTGGGTGATGATTTAAAATTTGTTTTAATCACTTCAAATGCAACATTAATTCAAGCTGATAACGCTGAAACTGTAAGCATACAAGTACAAGCTTCTGCCCATAAAAAATGTGAACGTTGCTGGCACTATAGAGCTGATGTAGATTCACATGCAGATCATGTCGGTATTTGTGGTCGCTGTGTTGCCAACTTATTTGGATCAGGCGAACAGCGCCGTGTGGCCTGACGCTGTTTAACATTTTTACTTCTTTGGAATGATGATGGGTAAAAAGAATAGTGGCGATAACAGTCTTAACGTAAGCTCACCACGACTGATGATGTGGTTGGGCATCGCTGCTATCATCATGCTACTAGACCAGCTGACTAAAATTACTTTTGAAAGAGTATTAGCATTTGAATCCACTAAATTCATCAATGCTTATTTCAATCTGGTGATGGTTTATAACAAAGGCGCAGCGTTTAGTTTCTTGGCTGATCAACCTGGATGGCAGCGTTACTTCTTTGCAGCGATTTCCATTGCGGCTTCTGTTTTTATCATCTGGCTATTACGACGTCATGCTGAGCAAAAATTATTTTGTTGGTCGTTAACCCTTATCCTTGGTGGTGCAATCGGAAACTTAATAGACCGACTCGCCTATGGCCATGTGATTGATTTTATCGATCTACACATCAATAACTGGCACTGGCCTGCCTTTAATATTGCTGATAGCGCCATTACCATAGGCGCCATATTATTTGTAGTGGATGAATTGCGCAGAGTGAAGCGATAAACCCTATCAGGCGTATATATGCATTTAAACGGTAAACACATCGTCTTAGGTCTCACAGGTGGCGTCGCTTGTTATAAAGCTGCGGAGTTAGCACGCGCGCTGATTAAAGCCGGTGCTTCAGTACAAGTTGTGATGACTGAAGCAGCACGGCATTTCATTACACCTGTGACTATGCAGGCATTAACTGGCAAGCCAGTATTTACCGATCAGTGGGACAGCCGTATCAGCAATAACATGGCGCATATTGATCTCACACGACATGCTGATGCTATTTTAATTGCTCCCTGCTCTGCCGATTTCATGCGCAAACTAGTGCATGGTGCAGCTGATGATTTACTCTCCACTCTCTGTCTTGCACGTCCAAGCACTGTGCCTTTGTTAGTCGCACCAGCTATGAATGTAGAAATGTGGGAGAACCCTGCAACGCAACGCAATGTAATTCAGCTTAAACAAGATGGCGTGACCTTATGTGGACCTACAACAGGTGAACAAGCCTGTGGTGAAACAGGCTTAGGTCGCATGCTAGAACCTGAACAGCTGTTGGAGATGCTGCTCGCATTTTTTCAGCCTAAGTTATTTCAGTCTAAAAAAGTATTAATTACTGCTGGCCCCACCTTTGAACCGATAGATCCTGTACGTGGCATTACCAATCTCTCTTCTGGAAAAATGGGGTATGCCTTAGCACGCGCAGTACACGCGGCTGGTGCTGAGGTGACTTTGGTGAGTGGCCCTACTGCATTACCTGCACCCTACGGCATCAAGATGGTATCTGTCATGACTGCACGTGATATGTATGACGCTGTGATGGCGCATGTCGCGCAGCAAGATATTTTCATTGCTGTTGCTGCTGTTGCAGACTGGCGTGTCAGTGAAGTGAGTCAGAAGAAAATAAAAAAACAAAATGGCGCATCACCAGAATTACAGTTTGAGCAAAACCCCGATATCTTAGCCGCTGTAGCAGCGCTACCTAAACCACCTTATTGCGTAGGATTCGCCGCAGAATCTGAAAATCTTTTGGAATACGGCCGCACTAAGCGCGAGAAAAAAGGCATTCCTCTTCTGGTCGGCAATATAGGACCACAAACTTTCGGTAAAGACGAAAATGAACTCGTGCTGTTCGATGCGCAAGGCCATCATGCATTAGGACGCGCCGATAAAGATACGCTTGCTCAACAACTCATAGCTGAAATTGCACGCAGACTGTAGAGCTGTATTTTTTTAATCAACTTCCAGTTTAAAAAAGAAGAAGCATAAGATGAAAACTATAGACATTAAAATTCTTGACCCACGTATGAAAGATCAGTTACCTGCTTATGCAACTGCAGGTAGTGCCGGTTTAGATTTACGTGCTTGCATCAACGAAGCCTTGCATATACAACCTGGAACCACCCATCTCATACCAACTGGTCTTGCTATTCACTTAGCTGATCCTGCTTATGCTGCGATGATTTTGCCGCGTAGTGGCTTGGGTCATAAACATGGCATCGTACTAGGCAATTTAGTTGGCTTGATTGATTCAGATTATCAAGGCGAATTAATGGTCTCTACATGGAATCGCGGCAGTACTGAATTTGTACTCAACCCTTTGGATAGATTGGCGCAATTAGTCATCGTACCTGTATTACAAGTTGGCTTTAATATGGTTGATGAATTTGATTCCAGCTCACGTGGCGCCGGTGGCTTTGGCAGCACTGGAAAAAAATAAAGTTATGATCCTAAGCAAAGGATCAGCTATGTACGGCATTCCGACAGAAACGCATAAACTCATCGCTGCAAAAGCTCATGCCACGCAGCGATTTTTTTGTGCGCCTCAATCTCAACACTTAAAAATAATTTTTCTTGGTTTTTTTTGTAGCCTTTTACAGGCTTGTTCTAGCAGCGTGCTGCAGCTTGAGCGTCATACCTCTAACAATCAACAAGATGAATTATCTCGCTACGTTGCCAATCAAGAAAAGCTCTATCGTATCGCCGCTCCTCTGCTTGTGAAGAATGCGCCCCTATGTAAATCCGCAACGCGAAATATCATGGGGTTTACAGCAAAAAATCAATATTCCTATTCTTCCGAACTTGCTCAGACCGCAAACAAACTTTTTAACTTAACTGATCACTTACAAGTGGTGAGTATTTTAGAAGGTGGTGGTGCTGAACGAGCAGGTATACGGCGTGGTGATATTTTTTTAAAAGCACAAAATCAAACTATTCCAATTGGCATGAATGCAGAAATAGAGACGGCACGACTCCTAAGCACACTCATGTCGCACAGCGCTAATATACCCATCTCTATTGAACGCAACAAGCAAGTTTATAACTTCAATATCCCACTCACCTTAGCCTGTGCGTTTAATCTAGAACTTGGTAATAGTGATGTGATTCATGCTTTTAATGATGGGCGACGCATACTCATCACACGTGGCATGCTGCAAGTCCTGAACATAGATGCAGAACTAGCCGCCATCATTGCCCGTGAAATAGCGCACAGTGCACTTAAACATAGCGCTTCATTACAGATGACTGTTAGTACAGCACAAGCAATCGATGGATTAATTCCTGTCTTGCGAAATAATGCAGGCGATGCGGCGTTCAAAGATTTAAAAGCAATGCCATCTAATCTCGATCAAGCTGCTGATCGTGTGGCAATTGCCATGTTAGTCAGAGCGGGATATGAAGCAGAACAGCTCCCTCTCACACTACAAAAATTAGCTGCAATCAAGAATAATGAAAAATATACAGTAGCACATCCGCTCACTAGTGAACGACTAAGACTGATGCAAGACATTATTGTGCAGATCAAACAAAAAACATCGACTGGAAAATCTTCAGCGCCTTAATTGTAATTTACTCGTACGAATACGCTGCGCTATTTGTATCTACAGATATGACAACCATGTCTTTCATACGGCACAAGCTATTTAGCCATTCGTGCGTTTCAATGATCGAATTTGTAGGGACGATTAGCGTCGCGTAATCGTCCGCACAATACCTCATTCACATATGGGGGCACATAAAAAAACCCAGCTCACTTACACAGTGGCTGGGTTTTTTATCGAAGAAGAGATTACTCTACTTCTGCTGCTTCTTGGGGTGGTGCTGCTGGCGGTGCATCACCTTCGCTAAATGCCAGTTTGATCTCGTCTTTATCGTCAATATCAACTGTCACACGACCACCTGATACCAACTTACCGAACAGGAGTTCATCCGCTAATCCTTTACGTATCATGTCTTGAATCAGACGTGACATAGGACGGGCACCCATGAGAGGGTCAAAGCCTTTCTTAGCAAGGAATTTACGTAAATCCTCTGTGAAGACGGCTTCCACTTTTTTCTCATGTAATTGCTCTTCAAGCTGCATGAGGAATTTATCCACCACACGCAGAATGATGTCTTCATCCAATGCTTTAAAGCTAATAATGGAATCAAGTCGGTTACGGAATTCAGGTGTGAACATGCGCTTGATGTCAGCCATTTCATCACCAGCTTGCTTAGATTCCGTGAAGCCCATAGAACGCTTTTGCAAACTTTCCGCACCAGCATTCGTAGTCATGACAATAATCACATTACGGAAATCAGCTTTACGGCCGTTATTGTCTGTCAGCGTGCCATGATCCATCACTTGCAAGAGGATATTGAAAATATCAGGATGCGCTTTTTCAATTTCATCCAATAACAATACTGAGTGCGGCTTCTTCGTAATGGCTTCTGTGAGCAATCCACCTTGATCAAATCCCACATAACCTGGAGGCGCGCCAATTAAACGGCTGACTGCATGACGCTCCATGTATTCCGACATATCAAAGCGAATCAACTCTATGCCCATGATGAAGGACAGTTGTTTTGCAACCTCTGTCTTACCCACACCTGTTGGGCCAGAGAACAAGAAAGATCCAATCGGTTTATCTGTTTTACCTAAACCAGCACGTGCCATCTTGATTGCAGAGGCCAACGCTTCAATTGCTGGCTCTTGACCAAACACCACATTTTTCAAATCGCGTTCTATGGTCTGCAGCTTGCTGCGATCATCTTGCGAAATAGATTGCGGCGGAATACGCGCAATTTTAGAAATGATTTCTTCTATCTCTAATTTGCCTATGGTTTTCTTTTGCTTGGACTTAGGCAGTATGCGTTGTGCTGCACCAGCTTCATCAATGACATCAATCGCCTTATCTGGCAAATGTCTGTCATTAATAAAACGTGCTGACAACTCAGCTGCTGATGTCAAAGCAGAAGCAGAATATTTCACACCATGATGTTCTTCAAAACGTGATTTCAATCCGCGCAAGATTTGCACAGTCTGTTCAACGCTAGGTTCATTCACATCAATTTTTTGGAATCTACGTGACAACGCATGATCTTTTTCAAACACACCACGGTATTCATTGAAAGTCGTTGCACCTATACACTTCAGCTGACCGCTTGAAAGAGCAGGCTTCAATAAGTTTGATGCATCTAATGTTCCACCTGATGCAGATCCAGCACCAATAATGGTGTGTATCTCATCAATAAATAAAACACCATTGGGATTTTCTTTTAGCTGTTTTAAAACAGCTTTCAAACGCTGCTCAAAATCACCGCGATATTTAGTGCCCGCTAACAACGCGCCCATATCCAATGAATAAACTACAGCGTTTTGTAAAATTTCAGGTACATCGCCCTGCGTCACACGCCATGCTAAACCTTCCGCTATTGCGGTTTTACCCACTCCAGCTTCACCGACTAACAAAGGATTATTTTTACGTCTACGGCACAAGGTTTGAATAACACGTTCAACTTCTGCTTCACGACCAATCAATGGATCGATCTTACCTTCAGCAGCAAGCTTGTTGAGGTTTTGCGTAAACTGATCAAGTGCACTTTCTTTTTGTGGCACTTCTGCTTGTGCTTCCTCTGCACCATCTACTGCTTTTTGCGGTTCAGATTGATTGTCTTTACGCACACCGTGAGAGATAAAATTTACGACGTCTAAACGTGTCACACCTTGCTGATGCAAGTAGTACACAGCATGCGAATCTTTTTCGCCAAAAATAGCGACCAGTACATTTGCACCTGTCACTTCTTTTTTGCCATTTGAGGCTGACTGTACATGCATGATCGCTCGTTGGATCACCCGCTGAAAGCCTAGTGTTGGTTGGGTATCGACTTCACTCGAACCGGGAACGGTCGGTGTGTTATCGCTAATGAAATTAGTTAAGGTCTTGCGAATATCATCGATATTCACAGCGCATGCGCGCATGACCTCAGCAGCAGAGGGATTATCGAGCAATGCTAATAGCAAATGCTCAACGGTGATGAACTCATGTCGTGCTTGTCGCGCTTCGACAAAAGCCATATGTAAACTAACTTCAAGTTCCTGGGCAATCATGCTTCCTCCATCACGCACTGCAAGGGGTGTCCCGCTTTTCTAGCGTGGGTTAATACAAGCTCTACTTTGGTACTGGCGATATCTTTAGGATAAACACCACATAACCCTCTTCCATCACGGTGCACTTTGAGCATGATGTGCGTCGCGGTCTCGCGGTCCTTATTGAAATACTCCTGAATAACAGCCACCACAAACTCCATAGGCGTGTAGTCATCATTCATCAGTAAAACCTGATACATCGGTGGCGGTTTTACCGCCTGCTTCTGCTCCTTGCGTACAAGGACAGTGCCATTATCTTCCCTAGTTGCCATGCGTCTATTCTAATGCGTCCGTCAATTTGCGTAACAGTCAAAATCTGCAATATCCGACCGTCTTCAGATATTACGCCCTTTCCTGATAGTGCGCAGATTACGGCCAATTTGCCCTTACTAACCCCATTTATTTCGGGCAGACGGGCTCAGTCTAGCACTTTATGCAAGTGACTTGACTTTTCTATTTTTTACGCAAACAATGGCAAATATCGATTATTGCTTATTGGCAATATCGACATGGAGGGGCAATATTAGAGGGGGCAGCGTTACGCGAGCTTCTTGCTTTTAAGTCTCGTGTGATTGGTTATTTCTAGAAAGACCCTTTTTATGGCAACAGGTACAGTCAAGTGGTTTAACGACGCTAAAGGCTTCGGCTTTATTACTCCTGACGATGGTGGCGAAGATCTCTTTGCACACTTCTCAGCAATTTCAATGAATGGCTTTAAGACCCTCAAAGAAGGTCAAAAAGTATCGTTCGAAGTAACGCAAGGCCCTAAAGGCAAGCAGGCTTCTAACATCAATAACGTCTGATTACCCATTAGGCTCTACTTAAAACCCCCGCCACAATCGGGGGTTTTTTATTGCCTAATGATTTTTCGTTAATAAGAAATTAAGATACGCAATACTCCGGCATCTCGAAACCACATTGCATGACTCCGTAATGCCAGAGGCTAGCAAAGAGAATTACATATGCTCGATCATGACATCCCCAAAGCCTGAGCAAGACATCTGGGTAGAGCCTTCCATTAATCTAGCAAAGTCATAGGTCACTTTTTTGGATGCAATGGATTTTTCCATGGAGCTGATAATCAGATCAGCCGCTTCAAACCAACCCATGTGGCGTAACATCATTTCAGCTGACAAAATCAGCGAACCTGGATTCACATAGTCTTTGCCTGCATATTTTGGTGCTGTACCGTGAGTTGCTTCAAACATCGCCACTGAATCTGACAGATTCGCACCCGGAGCAATACCAATTCCGCCCACCTGAGCTGCGAGCGCATCAGAAATATAGTCACCATTTAAATTCAGGGTAGCAATCACACTGTACTCGTTTGGACGCAACAGAATCTGCTGCAAGAACGCATCTGCGATCGCATCTTTCACAATGATGTCTTTACCGGTCTTAGGATTTTTGAATGTGCACCATGGGCCGCCATCAATTAGTTTCGCGCCAAATTCCTTCTGAGCCAAGGCATAACCCCAATCACGGAATCCACCCTCGGTGTATTTCATGATGTTGCCTTTGTGGACAATGGTCAGGGAAGGCTTATCGTTATCTATCGTGTACTGAATTGCTTTGCGAACCAAACGCTCGGAACCTTCACGGGAAACTGGCTTAACACCAATCCCTGATGTTTCAGGGAAGCGGATTTTTTTCACGCCCATTTCCTTGATCAGGAAATCGATTACTTTTTTCGCGCCTTCTGATCCTTCTTGCCATTCGATACCAGCATAAATATCTTCCGAGTTCTCACGGAAAATCACCATATCGGTTTTTTCTGGCTCACGCAGTGGTGAAGGCACGCCGGTGAAATAGCGCACTGGACGCAAACAAACATAGAGATCGAGTTCTTGACGCAATGCGACGTTCAAAGAACGAATACCACCGCCCACTGGCGTGGTCAGCGGTCCTTTGATGGAGACTACATAGTCCTTCAACACCTTCAGGGTTTCTTCTGGCAGCCAAACATCAGGGCCATAAACTTGGGTTGATTTTTCACCTGCATAGATTTCCATCCAGCTGATTTTGCGCTTGCCGCCATAAGCTTTTTTGACTGCAGCATCAATTACCTTAATCATCACTGGGCTGATATCGACACCAGTGCCATCGCCTTCGATGTAAGGAATGATAGGGTTATCAGGAACCGTCAAAGAAAAATCGGCATTGACCGAAATTTGTTTGCCCTCTGTGGGCACTTTGATATGTTGATACATCGTTATCTCCGAAGGTGACGACCAGCTTAAATTGGTGATTGCGTCTCGTGAACAGCAATACGCTTTCGCTGGGCAAGGCAACAAAAAATAAAACAAAGAGGCAAATGCCTAATCGCAGGTCTTATATAAGACATAAGACCGCATCCCACATTATGCACCAGTATTTTACTTGGTGCCATCTCGCGGATAGAGAAAATAATCTCTGTTTGCAAAAAATCTTTTCAAGCAAGTCCCAAAAAAAGGAGAAAATGGGCTTTCGGCATGCGCTTTACTCGCTAAAGTATGCATTTCAGCATTTTCCCTTATGCGACTCATCTTATTCAACAAACCTTACGGTGTACTCAGTCAATTCGGGCGAACCGAAGCACATACCTCTCTGGCTGATTATTTGACTATTCCCAATATTTATCCAGCCGGACGACTCGATGCCGATAGCGAAGGTCTCATGCTGTTAACGGACGATGGACGACTGCAACATGCCATTAGCAATCCTCTACAAGAAAAAGAAAAAGTCTATTTAGTACAGGTTGAAGGACAAATCGACGCTCAGGCCCTAGAGCACCTACGTGCTCCATTACATTTAGGCGATTTCACGACCTTGCCATCCAAAGCCAGCCAGATAGAAGCACCTACTTGGCTGTGGGATCGCAACCCACCCATACGCTATAGAGCCGCCATCCCAAATAGTTGGTTAGCGCTCACCCTCATCGAGGGTAAAAACCGTCAAGTGAGACGCATGACAGCCGCTGTTGGATTACCCACTTTGCGCCTAGTGCGCTGGGCAATTGGTCCTATTTCACTGGCCAGCCATCCCTTACTCCCTGGAGAATGGCTAGAATTACATCCCAATGAATGGACGGATGCCTGAGTTTTATTCATGCTTTGATGCATGCCCCCAACTGAACATGCTAAAACCAGCAGCATAATTAGGGAGATTTTTTTGAGAAGCACATTACGTAAGTCCCTCATCATTGGCTTGTGGAGCCTGATTTTTTCAAATGCTGCACTCGCTCTCGAACCCAACAAATTACAAGTTGTGCCATTAACTATCGGTATTCATGTCATACAAGCAGAGTACGCTAGTAGCAATGAAGAACGTATGCGAGGACTGATGTTTCGTAAACAAATGGGCACCAACGAAGGCATGATGTTTCGCTTCGATCGCAACGGCAAAGTCTGTATGTGGATGAAAAACACCCTACTAGCTTTGTCGGTCGCTTTCATTGATGAAGAAGGCAGCATCATCAACATTGAAGATATGCAGCCTGAAACTCTGGATTCGCACTGCGCAGAAAAACCAGCGCGTTATGCATTAGAAATGAATCAAGGCTGGTTTAAACGCAAAAATATTAAATCCGGTAGCAAGATTCTTGGCTTGCCAAAATAAAAAATCCCTGCTTAGACAAATCAGCAGGGATTTTTTTAAAGCTTAAAACTTAATCAGAGCGATGATATGCCCAGATTTAAAAACTTAGGCCAGTGCTTTAACAGCTGCTGACAGACGGCTCTTATGACGAGCTGCCTTGTTCTTATGAATAATTCTTTTGTCAGCGATACGATCGATGATCGAGATAGATGAGTGGAAAACTGCCATTGCTGCTGCTTTATCGCCTGCATCGATAGCTTTACGAACGGCTTTAATCGCCGTACGCAAAGTCGAACGCTGACTTGAATTGTGCGCATTGAGCTTCACTGCTTGACGAGCGCGTTTACGCGCTTGTGCTGTATTTGCCATAACTGTGTCCTGAACTTGGAATGCTGGACTAAGCCTTGACTAGTCCGCGGAAATCGGAAAAACGAAGATTATAGCTGCTTTTATGCATACGAGTAAACAGCATTAAGAAGAATCTTGTAGTAATGGGACTAACTAAAACAGCGCCATGTTTTCAGAATGCTAATTTATCAGCAATAAGTAAAGTCCCACAGAGGGCTATAATTTCGCTATGAATTTGCATAAAACGCTAGCCACCGTATCTGGCATGACGCTGCTGTCACGTATTACGGGACTAGTGCGAGAATTTTTGATCGCCCGCACCTTCGGCGCCTCGATCTACACTGACGCATTCTTCGTCGCTTTCCGCATTCCTAATTTATTACGACGCTTGTTTGCCGAAGGCGCTTTCTCACAAGCGTTTGTGCCAATTTTGGCGGAATATAAAAATCAGCAAGGTGAAGCTAAAACAGCAACACTAGTAAACCATGTCGCTACAGTTTTATTTTGGATCTTACTTGCCACCACCATCCTAGGCATCATCGCAGCACCTCTCATTGTCATGCTGATCGCCAGTGGGTTTACCAAAGATGGACCCACCATGCATTTAGCGGTGGTTATGACGCGCATTATGTTTCCCTATATTTTATTCATGTCATTGGTCGCGCTAGCTGGCGGCATACTCAATACATGGCGTGAATTTAAAATTCCGGCCTTCACACCCGTACTATTAAATCTTTCATTTATAGCTGCATCATTATTTATTGCGCCACATTTAGCACAACCTGTTTATGGTTTAGCCATAGCTGTTTTTGTTGGTGGCATTTTGCAACTAGCACTACAACTACCTGCGTTAAGAAAAATAGGCATGCTGCCGCGTATAGGTCTTAATCCCTTCACAGCATTACGCGACGAAGGTGTGAAACGCGTTTTAAAACAAATGGTGCCTGCTACTTTCGCCGTCTCTGTCGCGCAGATCAGTCTCATCATCAATACCAACATTGCATCGCACTTAGAGCATGGTAGTGTTTCTTGGCTTTCTTATGCAGACCGACTCATGGAACTACCTACCGGCTTGTTAGGTGTAGCACTCGGTACAATCTTACTGCCTAGCTTATCCAAAGCGAATGCAGTGGGTGATCAACAAGAGTATTCATCCTTATTAGATTGGGGTTTGCGCTTAACATTTTTACTTGCTATGCCTGCTGCTGTAGCACTCATGGTGTTGTCGATTCCTTTGACAACGACCTTATTTCACTATGGTCAATTCGATCAACATTCAGTTGCCATGACTGCACAAGCCTTAATTGCTTATGGCATAGGGCTCATGGGTTTGATTTTAGTAAAAATACTCGCACCTGGTTTCTATGCTAAGCAAGACATACGCACTCCGGTAAAAATTGCTATAGGCGTTTTAATCGCCACCCAAATCATGAATTATTTATTCGTACCCTGGATTGCGCATGCTGGTCTTGCACTCTCAATAGGAATTGGCGCCACCATCAATGCGGGAATTTTATTTTTCATTCTTTTAAAACGTGGCCTGTATCAACCTTCAGCGGGCTGGATTTTTTTCCTTACTCGACTCTTAGGTGCCTTATTGATATTGACAGGCATAGGCATGTGGGCGGGCTCACAATTTGATTGGATAAGCTTAGGTACCACACCCCTCATCAGGATCGCTGATTTATTACTCATCATCGTACTTTGCATGGTGAGTTATTTCGGTGCACTGTTCGCTATGGGCTTTCGTTTGCGTGACTTCAAACGGTCATCGACTTAATTTTTAAAAATATACTCAGCGATGATGCAAGCACTCGATTATTTTTCTTCACTAGTCAAACAAGATGATGCTATTCCTCTGTTTGAAGCAGCACTCTGTATTGCGCAAGATGATGATCCCGCACTCGACCTAACTGCTTGTGCAATAGAGATTGATAAATTCGCAGCGCGCCTCAATCAACGTCTTCCTAAAGACATTGCGCAAATACCGAAACTACGTTTACTGAATCATTTTTTTTATCAAGAACTCGGCTTCGCTGGCAATATGAATGATTACTACGATCCCGATAACAGCTATCTTCATAAAGTATTAATCAGCCGCAAAGGTATACCTATTTCGCTTGCTGTCATCTATATGGAATTAGCCCAACAAATCGGCTTACAAGTTAAAGGCATTTCTTTCCCTGGTCATTTTTTAATGAAAGTACCGGTGAAAAGTGGCGACATTATTATTGATCCCTTCAATGGAGCCAGTCTGTCACGTGAAGAAATAGAACAACGATTAGAGCCCTATATAAACTCAGAACAAGAACATAATGAGTTGTCGTTAACAAGACTACTAGCTGATGCAGAGCCTAGAGAAATCTTGGTACGCATGTTACGCAACCTCAAAGCCTTGTTTGCAGAACATCCTGATTGGCAGCAGTTTTTGAATGTACAAAAAAGGCTGATGATCTTACTGCCAGATGATATGAATGAACGACGTGACCGAGGCTTAGCCTATGCACATCTCGATTGTCCGCAAGCGGCATTGCAAGATATTGAAGCCTATATAGCTGCTTATCCCAACGCAAAAGATGGATCAAAACTACGCAGCTTATTACCTGACTTACGCGCTGCAAGCCGCAAACTCAATTAAGGCATCATCAATTACTAAGCATCACTTACTAAGCTTTAGTGCGTGCCTCAATCTGCTCCCATTTTTCTAAGCTTTGTAATAACAAACTTTCAATTTCAGCAAAGCGCGCATTCAAAGTTTGCATAGCAGTAGGATCTTGACGATATAAATCAGGATCAGCAAGTTTCGTTCCTATCTCTGCTTGTTCACGTTCTAAATCCGCAATTAACTTTGGTAGTTCTTCTAATTCACGCTGTTCTTTAAAGCTCAGCTTTTTAGGTTTACTCGGATTCGCTACAGCCTGTGTCGCAGCGGTAGGCGCACTAGGTGACACAGCTTTCACTTCATTTTTATTTTTCTTTAGATCTTGAGAAGATTTACGTACACGCTCCCAATCTGCATAGCCACCGACATATTCACACCATGCACCCTCACCTTCGGCTACCAATACTTGGGTCACCACATTGTCTAAAAATGCTCTATCGTGACTGACTAAAAATACCGTGCCGTTAAAATCCTCTAACAATTGTTCCAACAACTCTAAAGTATCAATATCTAAATCATTCGTCGGCTCATCCAACACCAACACATTCGCTGGTCGTGCAAATAAACGTGCTAACAATAATCGATTACGTTCACCACCCGATAAAGACTTCACAGGAGAACGCGCACGCTCAGGTGAAAAAAGAAAATCTGCTAAATAAGTCATCACATGCTTACGTTGCCCACCAACCTCAACCCAATCACTACCCGGTGAAATCGTATCGGCCAGACTCATCTCATCATCTAACTGCGCACGCATTTGATCAAAATAGGCAATTTGCATACGACTACCCTGACGTACCTCACCAGAATCAGGTTGATCTTCACCTAAAATCATTCTTAATAAAGTCGTTTTGCCAGCACCATTCATGCCTATCAAACCTACTTTATCGCCGCGCATAATCGTTGCACTAAAATTTTGCACAATGCGTTTACTACCAAAGGACTTACAAATATCTGTCAGCTCAGCCACAATTTTTCCGGAACGCTCAGCATCACTTAAGGACATTTTTACTTGTCCTTGTTGATCACGTCGCGATCCTCTTTCTAATCGCAGCGATTCCAGCCTACGTACGCGCCCTTCATTTCTTGTTCTACGCGCCTCTACACCCTTGCGTATCCAGACTTCTTCTTGCGCTAATACCTTATCGAATTTTGCATTTTCTACTGCTTCAATTTCTAATTGCTCAGCTTTGCGAATCTGATACGCAGTGAAATTACCTGGATAAGATTGCAAACGTCCTCGATCTAACTCAACAATCCGAGAAGCCACATTATCTAAAAATCGTCTGTCATGCGTAATGAAAAGCACACTACCTTTAAAGTCACGCAATAACTCTTCTAACCAGAGTATGGAAGTAAAGTCGAGATGGTTAGTCGGCTCATCTAAGATCAGTACATCAGGCGCAGCAACTAATGCTCGCGCCAAAGCCACTCGTTTTTTCATACCACCAGAAAGCGTGCTAATGACGTTCGTTGGATCGAGACTTAGCCTATGCAAAGTGGTCTCAACGCGGTTATTTAAATTCCAACCATCGTTAACATCCAATTGCAATTGAATCTGCTGCATCTTATCCATTAAGGCATCATCATCCGCACCACCGAGTTGCGCCGCCAATGCATCATATTCAGTCAGCAAACTGCTGACTTCATGCACACCCTCAGCAACTGCATCAAACACTGTCAAATCAGGATGAATAACTGGTTCTTGCTCAACATAAGCAATGCGAAGATTTTGTTGTTTCGTTAGCAGTCCATCATCCAGCGGAAAAACGCCTGCAATTACGCGCAGCAAAGAAGATTTTCCTGTGCCATTACGACCAATTAAACCCACACGCTCACCCGCTTCTAGCGAGAAATCAGCATGATCTAATAACGCAACATGCCCAAAAGCGAGCTGCGCTTTACTTAATGAAATGAGTGCCATAAACCGAGAAAAAGAAAGCTGCACAGGCAGCAGAGGAAGAAACCAAGGCGCTATTGTACGGGAGCCTTAGTCTTTCGTTGACAACACATCACCGCATGACACAACAAACAGAGAATTAGGTCAGAAAAAGAACTTATATCAAGCAGGAACAAGGAAGGAGTTTTGATCTCAGTAGCGCCCGCCACAGCAAAGTGAGCGCTACATAATTGACAAGCATGTCAGAAAAAAACTGACACCAGATAAAGAAGAAACTATATACCGGCGATAGGCAAATTCATACCAACTTCAACTTTAGGAATGAATTGCATACTCTGAGTAAAGCTAGGCAAACGACTTTCAGCAGACTCACCACGCAAAACAAATCGACCATTCACAACTGCTCTGTGATCAACTTCCAACTTGTCATAATGGAGATCGCCAAAAATGCGTGCGCCTTCCATCAGTAACACGGTTTCAGCATACACATCACCATATACAGTACCGGCAACCATAATAGTGCGGCACTTGATATCGCCATTCACCTTACCGGTTGGGCCCACAACAGCGGTCGTGTTCTCATGATTTCTTCCTTCGAGCTCGCCATTGACCATACCATCTAGCAGCAACTTTCCAGAGAACTGAAATTTGCCATCAATAACGGTTTGAATATCAATAGACGTACGATAGAAAAATCTATTTAACGCGATGATTTTTTCAAATGTGTTCATATTAATTTTCTTTAAGAGATATGCCGGTTGAACACAGCTACTTCGTATCAATGTACATCCACGTAGGGATAAGTGGGCACTGCATTTATTGTTTGAACAGCGTAGAGTGCGCCTTAGTACGATTTCATCATAACTCACTAATTACACATTACAGCTAAATTTTTTACTCTTATTGCCCATAATTTTCATTGCAATTTTTTTACTTAGAACTAATCTGCTTTAAGAAAAATCCCTAACCTATTGATTTACATTGATTCATAAAAGTTGATAAAAAAATCATCGCAAGAATTGTCATTATTTATGTTGCTGATGTTGCATGCATTTATTAGAAAATACTTTCATAACAAATAAGTGTAAATTAGCGTAACGTTATGTTTATTTCGTTTTTAAAAACATAAAAACAAAATTAATGTTTTATTTTCAATAAAACATCAGATCTAATTAGAACAAGAACTCTAACCAGAATAAATGAAAACTTTATGACGAACGCTATTATTTTTGACACCGAAGCAACCGATATTAATCAGCCCGTTATTGTAGAAGCAGCATGGGTGGCGCTTGATCAAGTCGCGCCTTTTAAACTAGGTGATACTTTTCATCAGCGCTATAACCCTGGCAAACCCATCAGCTTAGGTGCATTAGCAACGCACCACATCTTGGATGAAGAGTTAATCGACTGCCCACCTGCCAGTACATTTCAATTACCGCATGAATTGGAATATTTAATCGGACATAACATTGATTTTGATTGGCAAGCTATAGGCCAACCCGAAGTAAAACGTATCTGCACCTTAGCATTAGCCAGAAAAGCGTGGCCAGAGTTAGATTCACACACTCAAAGCGCATTACTGTATTTTCTAGAACGTTCCACCGCCAGAGACAAACTAAGGAATGCACACTCCGCAGATGCAGATGTACAAATTTGCGCCACAATATTGCAGCATCTATGTAGGATTTTAAACATCACCACCATAGAAGCGCTCTGGACAGCTTCTGAGTCAGCACGACTGCCTAGCCATATGCCTTTTGGCAAACATAAAGGCTTAGCGTTAACCGAGATTCCTGGAGATTATGTACGCTGGTTATTGGATCAACAAAATATTGATCCTTATCTGAGACAGGCGTTTATGGCATTAAAAAAAGCGAAGGCTTAACAGTATCAATTTAAGCACTAGCTGGATAACGCAAAGTGGTGGTCACCACATTATCTTCAGCCACACTTAAGCTCATCGTCGCTTGATGAATTTTAGCGATCTCTAAAGATAAACTCAGACCAAGACCAATACCATCGATGGCTCTGTTATGCGCTAAATCGCCACGATAAAAGCGCTCAAATGCTTTTTCAGACAAATCCTTAGGCGGATTATGGGTAGGATTAGAAATAGCCAAAGTAAATCCTTCTTTGGTTTTTTCTAAATTAAAATGTACCCAACCTTTTTCGATATTGTATTTAATCGCATTGGTATAAATATTGTAGATAATTTGATGAATTAAGCTTTCATCACAATTCCAATGCACGCCAGACTGAATCGCGCTCGTGATTTTTAATGAAGAACGAAATAAATCAGCATCGGAAACTAATTGATTCAACATATCGCTAAGCGAGATTTCACGCATATCAGCTTGAATGCTATGCGCATCGGCGCGAGACAACAGCAAAAGTTTTTCCGTGATCTCAATTAAGCGTTCAATTTCATCACTCATTAAACGCATTTTTATTTGCGATTCACTACCAAGTGGAAAATCAGCGATTAATTTTTCTGAATTACCCCGCAATATAGTCAGTGGCGTACGCAATTCATGAGAGGCATCTGCAGAGAAGCGTCGCATCTGAATAAATCCCTCATTCAAACGTTTACGCATGTCATCAAATACATCCACAAAACTCTGAAACTCTTTATAGGCAACAGTTAAATCAATTGGAAGCCCTAAATTATCGGATGATAAACGCCGCAATTTCTTCTCAATGCGAGACAGTGGACTCACCACTGCTCTGGTGAGATAAATCGTCAATAACAGTACAGATA
>CAMCXB010000035.1 GCA_945883145.1 Bordetella parapertussis
AAGCTTCGAAATTCGCTGCCATTGGTTTGTACAATGGATCACCTGCGTTTTGTGTATCAACGACTTTTGCCATGCGTTGCAATGTTTCAGTCACTTGTGCTTCAGTGACTACGCCATGCAACAACCAGTTAGCAATGTGTTGACTTGAAATACGCAGGGTAGCGCGATCTTCCATTAAGCCGACGTTATGTATATCAGGTACCTTAGAACATCCCACGCCCTGATCAATCCAGCGTACGACATAGCCCAGTATGCCTTGTGCATTGTTATCTAGTTCTTGTTGAATATCTGCTGCTGACCAGTTTGGTTTATCTACAACTGGAACTTGTAATAAGCCATTTAAGAGTTTGTCGATTTCAGCTTGAGTATAAACTTTGGCTAATTCTTTTTGTATATCGAATACATTGACTTGATGATAATGCAGCGCATGTAGGGTAGCGGCGGTTGGTGATGGTACCCATGCAGTATTCGCACCAGATTTAGGATGAGCTATCTTCTGTTCTAACATAGCTGCCATCATGTCGGGCATAGCCCACATACCTTTACCAATTTGCGCGCGACCACTCAGACCGCACGATAAGCCAACTAATACATTGCTGCGCTCATAAGAAGTCAGCCAAGTGCTAGTTTTCATATCACCTTTACGCAACATAGCGCCAGCACGCATACCGGTATGCATTTCATCGCCAGTACGATCTAAGAAGCCTGTGTTTATGAAAGCGACACGAGCACGTGCTTCGTTGATACATGCTTTTAAATTGATGCTAGTACGCCGCTCTTCATCCATGATACCGAGCTTAACGGTGTTAGCAGGCAGTCCAAGTAATTCTTCTACACGTGTAAATAATTCACAAGCAAAAGCTACTTCAGCAGGGCCATGCATTTTTGGTTTTACGATGTAGACTGAGCCAGTACGTGAATTACCTAACTTTTGTTCTTTGCTACGACGTAAGTCATGTAATGCAATCGTGACTGTGACAAGAGCATCCAATATGCCTTCAGGGATTTCACGGCCATCTTCTAACAGAATGGCTGGATTCGTCATCAAGTGACCAACATTACGTAAGAAAAGTAATGAACGGCCATGTAAAGTAACTACGCCATCCTTTGCGCCCTGCGCGCCTGCACCAGCAGTGTATTGACGATCTGCATTTAAGGTGCGATCAAAACTTTTACCACCTTTACTGAATTTTTCAACTAGCGTACCTTTTAAAATGCCTAGCCAGTTCTTATAGCCTACGACCTTGTCATCGGCATCCACTGCAGCGATTGAATCTTCTAAGTCTAAGATATTAGACAAAGCGGATTCAATCACGAGATCAGCAATACCTGCTGCATCCGTTTTACCGATGAGGTGGTTGCGATCAATTTGTATATCAATATGCAGACCATTATTAACCAATAGTACAGAAGTTGGATGATCTGCTGAGCCTTGATAGCCTACAAATTTTGACGTATCTGCCAATGTAGTGAAGCTGCCATCCTTGAGTGTGACAGTAAGTTGGCCGTCTTTGATTTGATAGCTAGTGGCATCGCTATGCGATCCTTTTGCTAGTGCAGCCGCTTGATCTAAAAATGCACGCACATAAGCAATCACTTTGGTACCACGGATAGGATTGTATGCACCAGCGCGTGTTGCGCCGTCGGCTTCAGAAATTACATCAGTACCGTATAAAGCATCGTACAGTGAGCCCCAACGTGCATTCGCTGCATTTAATGCATAACGCCCATTCAAAACAGGAACAACTAATTGTGGACCAGCTTGTAAAGCCAATTCAGCATCTACATTCGTGGTGGTAGCAGTAACATCTTTAGGCTGAGGAACGAGGTAGCCTATGCTGGTTAAAAATGTTCTGTAGGCAGGAATATCAGTGACAGGACCAGGATGTGCGCTATGCCATTTATCTAGTTCTAGTTGTAGGCGATCACGTTCAGCGAGTAAAGCAGCATTCTTAGGTGCGAGGTCATGGGCTATCGTATCAAAGCCTTTCCAAAATGCTGAGCTATCTAAGCCTGTTCCTGGCAATACTTCTTGATCGATGAATTGTTGAAGAACAGTGGCGACTTGAAGTCGGTTAACTTGCGTGCGTTGTGTCATGCGGCAAACCTTAATAAGATGATGTGAAATAAAAAAAATAAATACGTTAAAAAGTAAAAATAATTAATGGCTGCTTATATTTGAATCTGCTATAGATTTTTTTACATAGGCTAGTAAGTCTTTGAGTGTTTTGCCTTCAGCATCAGGTTTAACACCTAATTCTTCGATTGGCGCTCCTGCACGATTAACCCAGAAGGTGGTGTAGCCAAACCATGTCGCTCCACATACATCCCATGCATTACTCGAGACGAAGAGAATTTTTTTGGCAGGCAGGCTAAACATATCTGGCCCTAACTGATAAGCCTCTGGAGCCGTTTTATATTTTTTTACGCTATCGACAGATAGCAAATGACTAAAGATGCCTTGCATACCAGCTGCATTAACTGCCGATTCCAGCATTGGTGGATTACCATTCGAGAGAATGGCCAGTTTTAAATCCATTTTTTGTAATTGCTTGAGAACTTCTAGATTTTCTGGGAAGGCTTGCAGTTTTGCATATTGCCCCATCAGTGCATTTTGTGAGTCAAAATCTAGATGCAGGCCTAATTTATTGCAGCTAAAAATAAGCGCATCTTGTGTCACTTCCCATAATGGCTTGTACATAGAGCACATGGTTCGTAAGCGGGTGTACTCAATTTGCTTATCTCGCCATAGTGTTGCTAAAGCTTCGCCTTTGTTTGGAAAGAGTTTTTCAGCGAGCGCGCCGATAGAGTACACATCGAAGAGTGTGCCGTAAGCGTCAAAAGCGATAGCCTGAAATGTCATGATCTTGGTTGTTTACGGAAAGCCGTATTCTTTTATTAAGTAGGGATGATAATAGAAGTTTAGGTGATTAAATCCTGCATTTTTGTGAACATATTTGTGCGTTTTAGTAAAAGATAGAAGTATTATTCACTGCTTGCTGAGAATTTAAGCAGGAAAAGGTTAAATAAATGAAAACAATATTGATTTATTTGGTTGGCGTTTGCTGCGCACTGAGTACGACAGTGACTAGTGCAGCGGAGATTCATGCTCGCTGCACAGCTGAATATGGCGGCAAGACAGCGTATGTGGATGTGCGTCCTACTAGTGATGTGTATGCAATGACGACTAACGATGCCTTATCTCCATTTCGCATCTCTGTGCAGTATTTGGCTGAGCGTGAAAAATTGAAAACCTATGTCTATCATGATGCAAAAGAGCGTTATGTTTTGATTCATGCAGCTGAATACTCACTCACGCAAGCAAACTGTAGTCAGCATTCAAATAATTTTGGTTTGCATAAAATTTATTCAGCACGTATGGAAAAAGAATTATTCCTGCAATGCATTGCAGTGTGTGAGTGAAAGGCTGCTATGTTAAAAATATTCTTGTGTAGTTTCCTGCTCTTGCTGAGTCAGATCATGCATGCTGAAGAAGCAGACATTACGATGTTATTTGTGGGTGATGTGATGCTAGCTGAAAAGCCAGGTCAATTAATTGCTCAAGGTAGAGATCCCTTCCGCTATGTGCAATCTCTTTTTCGTGCTGCTGATATACGTATAGGCAATCTTGAATGTGCAGTGAGTCACAAAGGAAAAGCCGAAGATAAGACCTATACATTTCGAGCCCATCCACGTGTTATCGGGACTCTGAAAAAATACTTTGATGCAGTTTCGGTGGCGAATAATCATGCAGGGGATTTTGGTCCCATTGCCTTTGAAGATATGTTGTATCAGTTAGAGAAAAAAAAGCTCGCTTATTTTGGTGGTGGTCGCACATTACGTGCTGCACATGAACCATATCTGACCACTATGAAGGGTAAGAAGATTGCAGTCTTAGGTTATGACGGATTTTTCCCTAGAAGTTTTGAAGCTTTAGAAGATAGAGCTGGTGTGGCTTGGTTAGATGAAGATTTTATCGTCGCAGATATCAAGCGCGCACGTGAAGTACATCATGCTGATTGGGTGATTGTATTTCCACATTGGGGTTGGGAATATGAAAAGCTGACTTCATCACAACAGCAAAAATTAGCCCATCTGATGATTGATAGTGGCGCAGATGCAGTAGTAGGAGGGCATCCTCATGTCACGCAAAATATTGAACTCTATAAAAACAAACCTATTTTTTATAGTTTGGGAAATTTCATATTTAATGGATTTCAGGATGAAGAAACCACAACGGGTTGGATAGCTGTCTTAACTTTAACAAGCCAGTCAGAAGTAAAGTGGAAAATTATTCCCGTACGCTTAGATCAAGATGGTGTGCCGCGCCCGATAGCGAATAAATAATGCAGAGTGATGGGATGAATCACTGGGCTTGAAAGCAGCATTAGTCTGATTTTTATCATGAACTTGTACTTTGATTGACAAGCCAGTGTGCGCGCTTTATCTTGCGCATGACTGACGATATCGCTTGATTACTTAATTAACATTTTACGGAGTCTTTTACTTTGCCACAGTTCGCAGCGAATTTAAGTTTGATGTTTAACGAGCATGAATTTTTACAGCGTTTTTCTGCTGCAGCAGATGCTGGTTTTAAAGCAGTTGAGTTTTTATTCCCGTATGAATATTCAGAGCAAAAATTATCTAGTTTGCTCATGCGCTATCAGTTAGAGAATGTTTTATTTAATTTTCCTGCTGGTGATTGGGCTGCAGGTGAACGAGGGTTGGCTGCACTACCAGGAAGAGAGGAAGATTTTAAACAAAGCATTACATTAGGTTTGAAATATGCCTTTGCTTTAGGTACGCGACGTTTACATATGATGGCAGGTGTTATTCCTGAGGGTGCAGATGTAAAGCAATGCGAAGAAGTTTATCTATCCAATTTGCAGTATGCAGCGAAACAGCTTGCTAGCTATGGTATTACTTTAATGATAGAGCCGATTAATCAGCGCGATATGCCAGGCTATTTTTTAAGTACACAAGAACAGGCACACGCTTTATGTAAAAAATCAGGTGAGTCGAATGTGAAAGTGCAAATGGATTTTTATCATGCGCAAATCACAGAAGGGGATATAGTTACGACGTTACGTCAGCATATTAATGAAATCGGCCACATACAAATTGCCGGTGTGCCGGATCGACATGAGCCTATAAATTGTGAGTTGAATTATCCGTATTTATTTAAATTATTAGATGAATTAGGTTATGGTGGATGGATAGGTTGTGAATATCGTCCGCGAGCTGGAACGATAGAGGGTTTGGGTTGGTTGTTTGGCGACCATGTCATCATCCCTTCAAGATAGCAATCTAGGAAGATATTTAAATTATAAATTTAGCAATTTATATTTCAAATTTTTCATCTCCAATGCAGATTATCTTGTAAATATCGTCAGCGAAAAGTCGATACAGTTAAAGTTAGTGAAGGAATTCATTTTTTAATAGCAATTCGATATCAAGTTTATCTGTGCATGCGTCATAATCCGTTTTAATTGAATACATTTCAGTAGCTAAGTACTCTATGGCAGAAGCAGAAGAAGAAAAAAAAGACGAACAGGCAGCGGCACCCGCCGAAGGCGAAGCTGCGGCTGCTCCACCGGCCGACCCAGCACAGGCGGAAGAAGAACGCGTACCGCCTAAGATTTATAGAAAAGTTTTAGATGACGGTCACGCTGGTGCACACGGTGGTGCTTGGAAAATTGCGCTAGCCGACATGATGACGGCGATGATGGCATTTTTTTTGCTCATGTGGTTGTTGGGTGCAACGCCAGAAGAACAACGTCAAGGCATTGCTGAATATTTTCAGCCTTCGGAGCAAACTACATCTTCTGCTGGCGAACTAGGTGGTTCAAATGGCATGTTTGGTGGCCGCTCAATTATTGATCCCGAAACAACACCCGACGATCCCAAACAAAGTTCAATGTTGGAACGTGTCACACCGCGTTCCGAGGCCGGTCCCGATGAAAATCAAGGATCGTCGCCCAACGACAAAACGCAGGAAAGTAAGAATCAAAAAAATCTGACTGAAGAACAAAAACGAGAGATTGCAGCGCAAGCTGAAAAAGAAAAAGTCGATATGTTGGAAAAAGAAGTACAAGAACGTCTTACGCAAAATGCACAACTGAATGAATTAAAAAGTCAGGTTAACTTCATTCAACAAAAAGATGGACTACGTATAGAAATTATCGACAAAGCGAATTTCTCTATGTTTGGTAGCGGTGGTGCTGGTATGAATGCCAAAGCGCAGGCGCTGATTCGTGAAATTGGTAAGAGTGTCGCCACCATGCCGAATAAATTATCAGTAAAAGGGCATACCGACAGTATTCCCTTTACCGATGGTAGTAACCGCAGTAACTGGTCGCTTTCTTTGGAGCGTGCAGAAGCAACAAGAAAAATTTTAGAACAAAGCGGTATACCTGCATCGCGTTTTGCACGAATTGAAGGTTTGGCGGATAAAGTACCTTTTAATTCTGGTGATCCTTTGGATCCACGTAATCGACGTATGAGTATTACGGTGTTATATAACGATCCACCTCCAGTATCGTCTGCTGCGCCCTCAACACCATAGTTAAGTAGCTATGCTTCTTTTGATGGCTGCTTAGTGTGATGTGGATGGGTTTTAATCATGCCCATATAAATCAGTGCACCTACTAATAAGCTGATAGCAGCTAAATCGAGTGCCCAACTAAATCCTTGTTGCTGATCCAAAGTTTGACTCAGCAAGTAAGCTGCTACGGGAGGGCCTGCAATCTGACAGGCACCAAAAGAAGCAGTTAATAAACCTATCATGCTAGCAGCTGATTGTGGATGCAAATTTCTACCTAGCTGCATCACAAAAAAAGTAATCGCAGTAAAGGGTAGTCCAACTAAGATACTGCCGATTGCAAAGCCTAATAGGTTGGGCATCCAATTACTTAACACCACGCCCAGTGCTTGCATCACATAACAGACGATTAATAATTGACGTTGATCGATATGGGCAGCAATACGGCTCGATAAAATTGCACCACACGCAACACCAACACCGAGTATGGGCCAAAATAAATCAGGCCAGATAGAACCCGGTAGTGCAGCACGCGCAATCACAGGTAAAAAAGTCGCAGTGATAATGTAACCAAATCCTGCTAATCCATAAGCAGCAGTTAAGGCAATTTTTTCACTGTTTGTGCCGCCAGTCAGAGTGATGTGTATTGGTTGATGCGTGATTTCTGGGCTACTTTCATCATCATGAAAAACACGCCAGACGATCACTGTGACGATTGCAGCGAGTAAGCCAAAGGCACACCAACCTTGCGCGGCATGATAATCATAGACCACCATCACGCTAGCAAATAAACCACTCACAGCGATACCCACGCCTGGGCCAGCATAAATAATACCGCCAGTGGTAGAGGCATTCCGTTGTGCTAAATGCGCAAGACACCAGCTCGATGTGTAAACAAAACCGATTGCCGTCACACTACCAGTGATGAAACGTAAATAAGTCCAACTCACAGAACTGTCATTTGCCATTAAGGCAGTTAAGCAAGCTATCGCGATGAGTGCACTTCTCACCATTTGTGCACTGGAGAGGGGACGTAGTTGATAGCGTTTCCATACAATGGGTTGCAGCATGCATAAAATCGCACCCAATAGATAACCAAAATAATTCGCACTCGCTAACCAACTTGCTTCTTGAAGATTGATGCGTGCTTCATGCAGCATCATGGGCATTAAAGGAGTGAAGGCAAATCGCCCCAAACCCATCACCACAGCAAGCGAGAGCATGCCCGCTAGTGCGATACGAAGCGCACTTAATGGTTTGGTTGGTTGAGTTCTAAATGGCAAGCGACTCTAGCTATCTAATGGCATGGTTGAAATGCGTATGATTGATAATGTTGATTATTAATTCGGTGACTTAGTACTTTTTTTACATATACCGCTGATGATGAAAAGTTTTTTATCGCCTGCAATTGCCAGCCATTGTTTGAATTCACCACTTTGTCTATCAATGGTGAAATATTCACCTTGTATGCTGGTGCCATAACGCGTGAACATAGCTGGCCGACTCACAGTTAAGATTGCGCCATCAATTTTTAGGCTGCCTTTTCTGTTGGCGGAGATGGCGAACTCGCCGGTATACCAGCCCGTACCTTCTTCAAAATCTACACCAGCAGGAAGCATGACGCGTGTCACTTCAGGTGGTTGACCTAAGCCATGTATAGGACGTGCGACTTCGGAATCACAAATCACTTCATAGATTCCTTTATTGCTATAGGCAACGGAGTCTGTCTTATTCGAACCAAAATTAATGAGGCCAGCAAGTTGCGCTGCTAGGATGCTGAGCACAGCAAGAATGATGACTACGAAAGCTATAAGTAATTTTTGCATTTGAATCCTCCGTTTCAGCGCATTATAACGAGCGTTTGTTACTTTGCAGTTTTTGCTGCACATGCATGAGTAATCCTTTGCTAGCATCTTCTATTAAATCGAGTACATGGTCAAAGCCATCACTGTCGCCGTAATAGGGATCGGGAATGACACTTGCATCATGTTTTATACAAAATTCAGTCATACGACGTAATTTACGCATGTGCCCAGGTGGGCAGCGTTCTTCCGTTAATGCGAGGTTATCCCAATCCATGACGAGTAGTAGATCAAATTTTTCAAAATCTTGATCATTCAACTGACGGGCACGCAAGGGAGATAAATCATAGCCTCGACGAGCAGCATGTTGCTGACTACGAGGATCGGGTGGACTATTGGGATGATAATTATGGGTGCCGGCAGAATCGATGGTTAAGTGTTGCGTTAATCCGGTTTGCTGAACCAAGTGACGAAAAACACCTTCTGCAGTTGGACTACGGCAGATATTGCCCATACAAATAAAAAGTACATGATAGTGAGTTAGTGTTTGAAATGTCATTATTTAACGTAAATTACAACGTACAGTAACCGTATATGATTTCTGCAGCTAACAAAAAGAAAGGTTTTTTATCGCTTTTTTCTTGTAATCTCACTTCTAAAAACTGCGCTTGTATACGGCCATTGAGTTTGTTAGACATGACTTTATATGACTGCTGCGCTGAGCCTTGATCAATCACGTTGACTTTCCAGCCTGCGTTACTCACAAATCGTCCTGCCATTAAACCTTGATCACGCTGCACGATAAACTGCGCACCTATTGCAGTTTCGTAGTAATTTTTTTTACCTGCTAGGGGTTCTAATTCACCATTTGCCGTTAATTCTGTGACACCAGAAATAGTGCAGGTGAGATCAGACCCCGCATGTGCAGAGTTCGCTAACATTATGAGTAATAATAATGCATTGGTACAAAATATTTTCATCACGCTCTCATGATTATTAAAACGATTAAGCAAGTAAGCGTTGTAGCCAATGACCTATATCAGTAATTTCTTCTTCACATACTGAGTGCTGCATTAAATATTCATGCCACTCAATGTTGTAGCCTAGCGCATGCAAAAAATCGCGTGATTGTTCTGCGCGATCTATTGTTACTACGCCATCACCTCTGCCATGTGCCATAAATATAGGCGTAGATTTATTCGCAGGATGATGTTCTGCTGTGACAGTGCTTTGAATCGGTAAATAACCGGATAAACACATGAGGCCTGCTAATTTTTGTGGAAAGCGCAATCCTGTTTGCAGCGTCATGGCACAGCCTTGAGAAAACCCAGCTAAGATAATTTTATCTGCGCTGATGCCTCTTTCGATTTCACGCTCAATTAAAGCGTCAATTTGTTTTTGTGATTTTCTTAAACCAGCATTATCTTCTTTGCGCACTAAATCCATAGCTAAGATGTCATACCAAGCAGGCATCACATAACCACCATTAATCGTAACCGGTATGCTATCTGCATTTGGAAAGACGAAACGTATGCCAGGACAACCTGATAAATTCAGCTCGCGTACGATAGGTACAAAGTCGGAGCCATCGGCGCCGAGGCCATGCATCCAGATGACAGCAGCAGAGGGATCTTCGTTGGTAGTGACTTCTATGCAATCGAGGTAGGCGTGATCTGACATAAGTGGGGTGAAATAAAATTAAACAGATAAATTTTTAGTTTTTATTGCGTATCGCTGATTTAGGTCGAAAGACTTTACATACTGCTTCATGTGTTTCTATGTAAGGACCGCCGATTAAATCTATGCAATAAGGAACGGCAGCAAAGATGCCAGAGACCAGTGACTTACCTGATTCATCTTTTAATCCTTCTAGAGTTTCTTTAATCGACTTAGGTTGACCTGGTAAATTCATGATTAAAGCAGCGTGATCCGATGTTTCACGAATCACGGCGACTTGTCGTGAGAGGATGGCAGTTGGAACAAATTTCAAACTGATCTGACGCATTTGCTCTCCAAAGCCTGGCATTTCACGAGTGCCAACGGCTAGCGTTGCTTCAGGTGTGACGTCGCGTCTTGCTGGGCCTGTGCCACCGGTGGTGAGCACGAGATCGCAACCACATTCATCGACCAACTCAATGATAGTTTTTTCAATGATTGGTTTTTCATCGGGAATCAAGCGCGTTTCCATTTGCCATGGACTACTTAAGGCAGCGCTAAACCAGTCACGTAATGCTGGTACACCTTGATCTTCATACACACCACTAGAGGCACGATCAGAAATTGATACTAAGCCTATGATTAATTCATCAGGATGGGTTCTCGTCTTCTTCATGATCAGCAGATTCTTCTAAACGTTGAGCTTTTGCATCAGCCTGTAGTGATTTTAATAATTGATAAATTTCACGATAGGCTTTAGGAGGTTTATTCTCACTTACTTCTTTTCGTGCATTGCGTATCAGTGTGCGTAGATGTTGACCATCAACCTGCGGGTGGCGAGACAGTAATAAAGTAAGCGCTTCATCATCGGCAAGCAGTTTGTCACGTTGACGTTCGAGTGCGTGTAATGCAGCAGTTTCAGATTTTGATGCACCTTTCCAGCTATCGATAGTGGCTTGAATGACAGCGACTTCTTCTTCATTCAAACTACGCATTTTTTTTCCGACATATTGCAGTTGTCGACGTCTGCCTTCGTGATCTTTAATTTGTTGGCATTCCAAAATTGCATCACGTACATCTTCAGGCATGGGAATGCGCTTAACACGATCTCGCGCTTCTTCAACTAATTCAGACCCTAATTTTTGCAGCGCGGTCATTTCGCGCTTTAGTTGAGATTTTGAGGGCCGTTCGTATTGTTGCTCGAATTCGTTGGATTGGAACCCCACAGCGCCTCGATTTGGGTTAGGCATATTCAGTTGATCTTTCTGATTTTTCAAACGCCTGTATGATAACTCTTTTGACTCACTAACCCAGAAACGTCTCCATGAAACAAGCCATTTTTACCCATACTCAGGATCAGTTAAAACAGATTGCCCGTGATGTCTTGCGTTTTGCGCAAGAAAAAGGGGCGAGTGATGCCGTTGTCGAGATTAGTGAAGGTCAAGGATTATCGGTCACAGTGCGTAAAGCGCAGGTTGAGACCATAGAGCAGAATAAAGATAAAGGAATTGGTGTCACAGTGTACTTAGGAGAGGGCAAAGCAATTCGGCGTGGAAATGCCAGTACTTCGGATTTTTCCACCTCTTCTTTGCGCGATACGGTTGACGCGGCTTATAACATTGCGCGTTTCACAGCAGAAGATGATTGCGCTGGTTTGCCTGAGGAAGCCTTCTTTGAGCGACATCCACAAGATTTACAGCTTTGTTACCCGTGGTCTGTAACGGCAGAACAAGCTGTCGAGATTGCAAAGAAAATTGAAGGTGCTGCCTTTGCAGTGGATAAACGCATTACCAATAGTGAAGGTGCGAATGTCCATACGCAGCAATCACATTTCGTGTTGGCGAACTCTCGTGGCTTTATCGGTGGCTATCCTTATTCCAGACATTCCTTATCAGTGTCACCCATTGCAGGTAAGGGTAACAATATGCAGCGTGATGATTGGTATTCCTCGGAACGCAATCCACAGCATTTAGCGAAACCAGAGGCGATAGGCCGTTATGCTGCAGAACGTGCTCTATCACGTTTACATGCACGCAAACTCGATACACGTAAATGTCCAGTTTTGTTTGAGGCGCCGATAGCAGCCGGTTTATTAGGTGCCTTTGTACAAGCCGTCTCGGGTGGTGCTTTATACAGAAAATCAACGTTCTTACTCGACTCTTTAGGTACTTCAGTATTTGGATCCGATATTCAAGTAGTTGAAGATCCACATTTGGTTGGTGCAGTCGGTTCTGCCCCTTTTGATGAAGAAGGCGTCAAAACACAGCGTAGAGAAGTAGTGAGAGATGGCGTATTACAAGGCTATTTTTTATCCACTTATTCTGCACGTAAGCTAGGCATGCAAACAACGGGTAACGCAGGTGGTTCGCATAATTTGCAGATCACGTCTGTGAATACCAAGGCTAGTGATAACTTCAAGGCCATGCTAAAAAAATTGGACACTGGTTTATTGGTCACAGAGCTAATGGGGCAGGGTGTGAATTATGTGACGGGTGATTATTCACGTGGCGCATCCGGTTATTGGGTGGAGCGCGGCATTATTCAATATCCGGTAGAAGAAATTACAATTGCAGGTAACATGAAAACAATGTTGAAAGATATTGTTGCTATTGGTTCTGATACGCTGATTCGCGGCACTAAGAAAACTGGCTCTATCTTGATAGGTAATATGACTATCGCAGGCTCATAAATTTGCATTGAACTTATTTTATAATTTAACTAGAACTTTTTATCGGACTTTGTATAAGTTATGCAGAGTCCGATTTTTTATGCAGCATTGTTTTTTCTCAATTGAGAGATCACAAGTAAAGCTCTTATTATTTTTTCTTGAACAGAAATTTTTTCAGTTAGCTATGCAATGATAATTAGGATAAGTGATGCATTCTATGTGTAATTGATGTGCATATACGACATTCCTTTTTCATATCCATAAACTCGGTAATCAATAGAAATTTTACTTTCTTATGGTGTCATATTTCTGATACTGCGCATAAACAACAAAGTATCATTACTATCAATTTGGTATTGCTGCTATCTAAATACCACTCCTAAAATTGCAATTGTTTTAACAAGCACAGTTTGTATGCGGCGAATTGATCCTCGCTTCATGTAACGCATTGCTAAAACATTTCGCTAATAGGAGACAACTCAATGGAACGTCGTTCGTTTATTACAAAAGCTGCTGCAGGTATCGCAGTTGGTGCACTCGCAGCTCCCGCAATTGCGCAAGGTAACCCCACCATTCATTGGCGGCTTGCCTCTAGCTTTCCTAAATCACTCGATACTATTTTTGGTGTAACTGAAATTTTTTCAAAACGTGTAGCGCAGCTGACTGATGGAAAATTTCTAATTCGCTGCTTCCCAGGTGGTGAAATCGTACCTGCATTACAAGTGATGGATGCGGTACAAGCCGGCACTGTAGAAATGGGTCACAGTGCCTCTTACTATTATTTTGGTAAGGATCCTACCTTCGCATTTGATTGTGCTGTGCCGTTTGGTTTAACTGCGCGTCAACAAACAGCGTGGTTTGATCAAGGCGGTGGTCGCGAGTTACTGCGTGAGTTTTTTCAGGAATACGGCATTATCAATTTCTTGGGTGGTAATACCGGTTCGCAAATGGGTGGCTGGTTCCGTAAAGAAGTGCATACGCCAGATGATTTATCGGGATTAAAAATGCGTGTTGGTGGTTTTGCGGGTCGAGTGATGCAGCGCTTAGGTGTCGTACCACAGCAAATTGCAGGAGGTGATATTTATCCTGCGCTTGAAAAAGGAACTATCGATGCAGCGGAATGGATAGGTCCGTATGATGATGAAAAACTAGGCTTTAACAAAGTCGCACCTTACTACTACACACCAGGTTGGTGGGAAGCCGGTGCTCAACTTTCATTCTACGTAGGCATTAAAGAATGGGAAAAATTGCCTAAGCTTTATCAACATGCCTTAGAAGTCGCAACCTATGAAGCACACATCACTATGCAGGCAATGTATGACGCACGCAATCCTCAAGCACTAGCACGTTTACTGAAGAATGGTGCAAAGATGCGTAGCTATTCCAAATCTATTATGGATGCTTGTCATAAATCTGCGGCTGAAGTGATGAATGAAGAAGCCAGTAAAAATGCAAAATTCAAAAAAATCATGGAGCCATGGAAACGCTTCCGTCAAGATCAAAATCAATGGTACTCAGTAGCAGAGGCGCCAATACAAAATTATTTGATTAGCCGTAAATAAATAGCAGATAAGTTTATTCAACTCAGCTATAGCTAGCTGATAATCAATGAAGCAGGAGAACATTGTTCTCCTGCTTTTTTTATTTTCTAGCGATTAATGTGAATAAATTTTGTGAGGGTATATGGATAGATTCACGCAGTCATGGTTAGCTCGTTCCGCATCTTGGTTAGTACCCAAAGAATATGAATCCGCGATAAAGGAAAATAGTCAGCAACACATACAAGAAACGCTACAACATTATGAGTATTCAAAATTATTAGAATTTTTACAAAATCAAATAGATAAAAATACGGATGGTATTGCGAATATCTCAATTGCAGCAGGTCCGTTATGCAATGATTTAACCGATGAACAAAAAACTGTCTGGTCTCAAGTTACACATACGATTAATAAACAGTTTAAAGACTCAGGTATAGCGATACGATTTGATTTGCAGAATAATCAAGCGAATGATACCGACATAAAGAAAAATGCATCCAATTATCCACCTCACTCTATCTTGCTAGAGCATTGCAATAATAGCCAGCCTATGCAGCATCGTGATGCAAGTAGTCATCATATTTTTAATATGCCTACACATCTTAGTAATGAAGAAGGCTCACGCGAACTGGCTTTGTATTTAAGAACTTATTTACATGTCTCTCGTAATGACACTGCGGTGCTAGAGCAACTACGCGATCCTCTGCATACATATAAAAATTTACATCCCGATGTACGTGAATCCATGTGTAATCCTATTGCCCATGATTTTGATACCACCTCAATTTTGTCAACAAAACAGCAATGTATCGATCATGGATATATAGAGCGTGCTTTTATTTTTGGGGAACGTTCAGAGAAATTAGGCTACTTTGATGAAGGTGCGATTAAATGTATTTTTCCAGATTCGATTGAAGGATATGAGTTGTGTGTAAATCAAACCACTGAAGCGGTCTATCAGTGGATAGAAAATAATTACAGTGCAAAAGTGGCAAGTAGTTTTAGTGCTGCATTTATTAAAGAAATTACTCAGCAAGTACTGATGAATGGTGTAGCAAGATTAGATTTGTCTTCAGAACAGCGTGATATAGCACTCGCTTCCGTAAAAATAATTTCTTCATTATTGCAATGCTCAGTCTTGGTTGGAGGAGGATTGCCATTAGTGGCAACAGCCACGATGATGACTGCTGCTGAATTATCCGGAAGTAAAACACTGCAATCAATGACAAATTTATTAGGCGAAGCAAACTTATTACAGCTGATGTTGCAACTCATGCGGGGAAATAGTTTTGCCCTGATTGCGATTGGTACGGCTTTTGCGGGTAAGTATGCTGGCATCGCAGTTGGTGAGGGATTGAACCAAATATTTGATTGCTTTGTCGCGATGACTAAACAGCAGCGTAAGCATCATCTAGAGGCGCTAAACCAGCTACCAGGCTTCATCACTCATAGCCCCTTATCTCATGCCGCGCAATATGTGGCGAAACAGACGCCAGAGAGTGTTCAGACATTTTTGAAATCAGCAGCTACTACACTGACAACTTGGGATAAAACGCTAGCAATGGGAGTTGAGCGCTATGTCAATTTACGTTGCCTAACTAGTTATTTATGGCGCGTTGAAGAGGAGAGTTCAGCAGAACATGAGATTATGAAAAAATTAGACACGGTGATGTCATTGAATAATTTAATAGTTGGCGATTCATCTGATTCTTTGGTGGAGTCAACAGAGCTAAGCAGTAATTATGGTACTGGATTCAATTCTCATCAAACAGAAGATGTAATGTAGTTTAAAAAAATGGTAGTTGCTTACTAAATAAAACGAGGGAAGCTTAGCTTCCCTCGTTTTTTTACTAATAAAAGATAACTGAGTTTTTATATGACTCCCACACAAAGAATTATTGACTCTCTTTTTTTATGGGCTCTGGATCAACTTCAATAGAAAAATCAATTGCAGTTTCTTCTGCATCAAAATCAGTATTGCTAGGGAGATCGATCTTGAGTTCAATTTGTTCTTTCATATCAGTTTTTTTGTCTACAGAAACGAGATTAGGAAAGAGAATAATTAAGGTAACCATCAAGACTTGTATAACAACAAAGGGTACTGCTCCCCAATAGATATCGCTAGTCTTAATTTCTTTGGGTGCGACTGAGCGTAAATAAAATAAAGCAAATCCAAATGGCGGATGCATAAAGGAAGTTTGCATATTTACTGAGAGTAGTACGCCAAACCAAATTAAATCAATCCCCATTTTGTCTGCTACAGGGCCGACCAGTGGAACAAGAATAAAAGCCAATTCAAAGAAATCTAAGAAAAATGCGAGTACGAAAAATAAGATATTAACTGCGATAAGAAATCCAGCATTACCACCTGGTAGAGAAGTGAGTAAGTGTTCAACCCAAAGATCACCATTCACACCACGAAAAACTAAAGAGAAAACACTAGATCCAATTAAAATAAATAAAACAAAGCAAGATAATCGTGTGCTTGAGTTCATTGCTTGTTTAAGTAGATCCCAACTTAATCTGCGATTTAATACCGCCAGAATTAAAGCACCAAGAGCGCCTAATCCGCCGCCTTCAGTTGGTGTAGCAATGCCAACAAAGATCGTGCCTAGTACTAAAAAAATCAGAGCCAGTGGTGGCACAAGGGCTAGCACTACTTTTTCTGCCATACGTGACAACAGATCTAGCTGAAATTTGCGATTTAATATGGCAGCGCTTAAAGCAAAGGCAACACCAACTACACCACTATAAATACCAATTTCATCGCTAGCGAGTTTGGTTGTTGTGCTTAAATAAAATTTTCCAAATAAGTAGCTGATACCTATTGCCATGCCCATTAATACAAACAAAGACTGTGCGCCACTATCGCCATTTTCTTGACGTAGATTGCGTGCTTCAAGTGGCAGAGCAGGTAAGGATTGTGGTTTAAAGATTGAGATACCAAAGATATAGAGCGCGTACATGGCAGTTAGGCATAGTCCAGGTAAGAAAGCAGCCTGATACATGTCGCCTACTGAGCGTCCTAATTGATCTGCCATCACAATTAAGACGATAGAGGGAGGAATGATTTGTGCTAAGGTTCCTGAAGCTGCAATAACGCCCGATGCGATTTTCTTATCATAGCCATAGCGCAGCATGACGGGTAAGGAGATCAGACCCATAGAGATGACAGAAGCAGCCACCACTCCGGTAGTCGCAGCGAGTAATGCTCCTACAAAAATCACGGCATAAGCAATTCCACCGCGTAGAGGTCCAAATAACTGTCCTATGGTGTCGAGCAAATCCTCAGCCATACCAGAGCGTTCAAGGATTAATCCCATCATAGTAAAAAATGGAATCGCTAATAAGGTGTCATTCGACATGATGCCGAATAATCGATTGGGTAGGGCTTGTAATAATTCAGGTTTGAGTAAACCGACTTGTATACCTATGAAGCCAAAAAACAATCCATTTGCTGCGAGTGAGAAGGCAACTGGAAAGCCAGATAATAAAAATATCACTAGTGTGAAGAACATGACAGGTGCCATGTTCGCAATTAGAAATTCCGTCATGATGGTTTCTCAATTCATTAAAGTTGGTTCGCTGCTTTAATCGCTTGAATTTCATCTTCAGGCGTGACGGTTTGTTTTTCAAAAGCTCTTAATTCAACTTTGCCCATCAAATAACCTAAGCGCTTAATTAATTCAGAAAATCCTTGTAGGGTGAGTAAGAAGAATCCTACGGGGATAAGTAATTTCGCTGGCCATATGATTAAACCGCCTGCGTTACTAGAGACTTCTTGATTCCTTAAGGATTCAACCGCATAAGGCGTAGCAAAATAGAGGATGAGTAGCGTGGTGGGCAGTAAGAAGAAGGTGAAGCCAAAGACATCTATCCAGACTTGTGTGCGTTTTGAAAATTTACCAACGATGACATCGATGCGTACATGTTCATTGCGACGCAAGGTATAGGAAGAAGCGAGTAAGAAGATAGCGCTGAATAAGTACCATTGAATTTCTAGCCAAGCGTTTGAGCTAGTGTTGAAGGTGTAGCGTATCAATGCATTGCCACTACAAATAAGCACAGCAACTAATAAAGCCCAACTAATGGCGAGTCCTATTTTTTCATTCAGTGCATCGATATATTTTGAAATTAAAAGAAGGGCAGACATGATTTCTTTCGTTTTAATGATTGGTGGTTGAAAGATATTTTTATTATTGAAGTGGTGAGTCACCAATGCTGCGATCCGCTAATTTAAGAAAGTCTTAAAGCGGGGACAAAGGCTGGGGGGAATTTAGCTTGTCTCTGATGAAGAATTCAATACTGCTCTGTTACGCAATACTGTTTTGTTTATCGATTATTGAAATGAATTTGCGCACTGATGTTTTAACACAACGAGAAAAGCCAATAAAAAAAGCATCCCGATCGTGTGATCGGAATGCTTAGTGTGTTGCAGTTGAGTGTGAGTATGTTTATTGAATTTTAGAAAATAGCTTAAGCCAGTAATTTTCGTAATCGTTGAATAGCTGCTTTTACCTGAGCAGGAGCGGCACCGCCTAAATGATTTCTTGCAGCGACTGAGCCTTCTAGCGTTAAGACTGCATGAATATCTTCGGTGATTAAGGGTGAGAAGGCTTGTAGTTCTTTGGTGGAGAGTTCAGCTAGATCGCAGTTTCGCTCCACACAATGACGTACAGCCATCGCAACTGCTTCATGTGCATCGCGGAATGGCAAGCCTTTCTTTACCAAATAATCAGCGAGATCAGTGGCAGTAGCATAACCTTGCAACGCAGCTGCACGCATAGCATCTGCTTTGACGTGTATACCAGTCGCCATATCAGCAAAAATACGTAAGGTATCAATCAGTGTGTCCACCGTATCAAACAAAGGCTCTTTATCTTCTTGATTGTCTTTGTTGTAGGCGAGTGGCTGTCCCTTCATTAAAGTTAACAAGCCAACTAAGTGGCCATTTACTCTGCCAGTTTTACCACGCGCTAATTCAGGCACATCCGGATTTTTTTTCTGCGGCATGATCGATGAGCCAGTGCAAAAACGATCGGCAATATCAATAAAGCCGACTCGTGGACTCATCCATATAATCAACTCTTCAGATAAACGCGAAATATGCGTCATGATCAGTGCTGCTGCTGCACAAAACTCGATTGCAAAATCACGATCAGAGACAGCATCTAATGAGTTATGGCAGACATCATCAAAGCCCAGAGTTTTTGCGACACGTTCACGATCAATCGGAAAGGTTGTGCCTGCTAATGCGGCAGCGCCTAGTGGCAAACGATTGATACGTTTTCTACAATCAGTTAAGCGTTCAGCATCACGACCAAACATTTCTACATAAGCCAACATGTGATGTCCAAAGGTGACAGGCTGCGCGACTTGCATGTGGGTGAAGCCAGGCATGATAGTGTCAGCATGTTTTTCTGCTAAATCAATTAAGGCTAATCGCAGATCACGTAGTAATTTTTGTATGTCATCAATCGCAGCACGTAAATAAAGTCGTATATCTGTCGCTACTTGATCGTTGCGTGAACGACCAGTGTGTAAACGTTTGCCTGCATCGCCAACTAATTCAGTTAAACGTTTTTCAATATTCAGGTGTACATCTTCTAGATCGAGTAACCACTCGAATTTTCCGCTATTGATTTCTTCTAGAATTTGCTGCATGCCGCGTTGAATGTCAGCATAGTCTTGTGCTGTGATGATCTGTTGATGTGCCAACATCTCGGCATGTGCTAGCGAGCCTTGAATATCAACGTGAGCGAGTCTATGGTCAAAAAATACAGAAGCGGTATAGCGTTTAACTAAATCAGATACGGGCTCGGAAAATCGTGCGGACCATGCTTCATTTTTTTTAGAAAACTGTTCGGTCATATGATGTCTTTAGTGGTGTCTTAGGTGCGACTAGTCGTTAAATTGCTGAAATAGTTGAAATTATAAGGTAGCGCGCGTGAATCTCAGTTTCATTAACCTGTATTGCGTAAACCTGCTGCAATACCATTAATAGTGAGATGTATGCCTCGATGTACCCGTATATCGGCTTTTCTACCATCGTCTTTCCATGAGCGATGACGTTTAATCAGCTCTACCTGTAAATGATTGAGTGGATCGAGATAAGCAAAGCGATTTTTAATCGAGCGTGCCAATGTAGGATTATTCGTTAATCTTTCACGTGTACCTGTCACTTGTGATAAACAATCATTAGTAAGTGAAAGTTCTGTTGAAATGCGTTTGAAGATTAGATTACGCAATTTTTTGTCTGCGACTAAACCAGCATAGCGCGAAGCGACTGCTAAATCAGTTTTGGCAAGCACCATTTCCATATTCGCTAACAGGGTAGAAAAGAATGGCCATTCTTTATGCATTGCACGCAGTAGCGCGATTTTTTTGGTTTTACTTAGCGAGCTCTCTTGCTCTAACCAAGTAGAGATGGCACTGCCAAAGCCATACCAGCCCGGAAGCAGTAAACGACATTGTCCCCATGAGAAGCCCCATGGAATAGCACGTAAATCTTCTATGCGTCGAGTTGATTTTCTGGAAGCAGGGCGTGAACCAATATTGAGTTCAGCAATTTCAGCAATCGGTGTAGCAGCAAAAAAATAATCAGTAAAGCCTGGTGTTTCATAGACGAGATTGCGATAAGCACGATAAGCGAGTTCAGATAGTTCTTCCATCACGCTTTCGAATTCAGCTAAACGCTTTGCGCGTTTTCCTTCCTTGATGGGGGGCATTAAACTCGCTTCCATCACAGCAGCAACCACTAGCTCTAAATTACGATGACCAATTTCAGGATTGGAAAATTTAGAGGCAATGATTTCACCCTGTTCTGTTAGTCTGAATTGACCATTCACTGTGCCGCTAGGTTGAGCCAATATAGCTTCATGGCTAGGGCCGCCTCCACGACCGACTGTGCCGCCTCGCCCATGGAATAAACGTAGTTTGACATGATGTTTGTTGAAAATTTTTACTAACTCTGTTTCAGCTTTGTAGAGTTCCCAGTTTGATGTGAGAAATCCACCATCTTTATTCGAGTCTGAATAACCTAACATGACCTCTTGCAATTCACCTTGCTGATGAACCAGTGCACGTATTTCAGGGATGGATAGCAAACCATCCATGATGTCAGCCGCTACACGTAAATCTGGGATGGTTTCAAACAAAGGAATAACCATCAGTTCTGCATCTTGTTTGCCGCTCTCCGCATCAGTGCAAAATAGACCGGTTTCTTTTTGCAATAAAAATACTTCTAAGAGATCAGACACACTTTCAGTGTGAGAAATAATGTAATTGCGAATGGCTTTACTACCGAATTGTTTACGTATATTGCGCGCCATTTGTAAGATGGTTAATTCTGATTGTGTGAGTTCTGAATAGCTTGTGTAAGGCGAGTACAGTAGACGTGGTTGTTGTAGCTGACTTAAGAGTAACGAAATTTTTTCTTCTTCACTCAAGCTAGCGTAATCTTTTACAACGTTTGCAGCTTTGAATAATTCGGATAAAACTTGTTCATGCACATCTGAACTTTGGCGCATATCTAAGGTAGCGAGATGAAAACCAAAAATTTGTACAGCACGTTGTAAAGCATGCAGTCGTTTGCGAATTAAAGCTGCACCATGATTAGCTATTAGAGATACGGCAATAATGTCTAAATCTTGCAAAAATTCTTCACCATGCTCGTAAGGCTCTAGCACGCCGACTTCTTTGCGTTGTATGGCGATACCTAGTTTTCTAGCAGTGGCAGCAAGTCGTGCATAGACGCTAATGAGTGCACGTCGATAAGGTTCATCAGTACGATGTGGTGAATTATCTGGTGAAGCTTCTGCCATTGCTTGAAGAGCGGGGCTAACAGCTACTAACAGCGTGGAGATAGAAAGTTCAGCGCCGAGTGTATGTACTTCTTCACAATAAAAATCGAAAATCGTCGTCGATTGTCTTGCCATGGCTTGTGACATCGTGTCAGCATTCACATTCGGATTGCCATCTCTATCGCCACCAATCCAGCTACCCATTTGCACAAAAGGTGGCAAGGTGGTTCTTTTTGCACGAGAATTTTTGACAGAAAATACTGCTGCACATTCTGTTTCTAACTCATCAAACAAAGCAGGTAATTCACGCAAGAAGGTGATACGGTAATACGAGAGTGCATTATCAATTTCATCTTCAACTGTGAGTTTGGAATAACGCAGCATACGCGTTTGCCACAGGGTGGCGACTTCTGCATGGAGTAATTCTAAATTTCGCGCTCGCTCACTTGGGGTGAGTGGTAAATCACGTGCTGCTAGTAAGCGTGCAATTTCACGCTCTGCATCGAGTATGCTTTTGCGTTGTACTTCTGTGGGATGCGCAGTTAATACCGGTGAGATCAAGGCTTCCGTAAAAAAACTCTGCACTGCAGAAGCAGTTACACCTGCATCATGTAATTTTGTGAGTGTAGAAGCAATACTACCGGCTTGTGATGCAGAGCCAGCTAACAAATGTGCGCGTCTGCGGCGATTGTGATGTTGATCTTCAGCGATATTAGCGAGATGAGAAAAATAAGAGAAAGCACGTACTACAGAATTGGTTTGATCACGCGTCAGTTTTTTTAATAACTTATCTAAATTTGCTCCTGCAGCAGGATCGGATTCACGCCGAAAACGTACAGCAGTTTGACGTATGGTCTCTACGACATGAAATACTGCTTCCCCTTCTTGATGGCGAAGTACCTCACCGAGTATGCGTCCAAGCAGACGTATGTCTTCTTTAAGAGGTGCATCTTTATCTGTTTTGGTGGAACTGCGCGCTGTACGAGTTGTGCGAGGTGGGTGAGTTGCCATGGCTGATAGTTGAGCTAGTAAGACATAGTCGGAACGCCTGTGCAAACGAATGCAGCATGACGCTAAATTACTTTTGTTTCAGTTAACTTATTACTGATCATTTAATAAGCTGAATAGTCACAGCAATGGACACCTTCTTCTCGATTGACTGTTCCTTTAGCAGGCTGATTCTATTGTGCTGCATGATAGAATTCATTCAATTTTTTTAGCAAGTCAAACTAGGTCGACAATCAAGCTGACCAATTCTTCAAAGGGGTTGTGGTGAACGCATCGTTTTCTGGAAAATTAGTGATCGCCACGCGTGAGAGTCGTCTCGCCATGTGGCAAGCTGAAACCGTCCGCGACCGCTTGCTTGAATTATATCCTCACAGTAGCGTGGAAATACTAGGAATGACCACCCGCGGCGACCAAATTTTGGACCGTACCTTATCCAAAGTGGGTGGCAAAGGCTTGTTTGTGAAAGAACTCGAAGTCGCTATGCAAAATGGTGAGGCAGATCTCGCGGTGCATTCACTTAAAGATGTGCCTATGGAGTTACCAATCGGGTTTGAATTAGCTGCCGTATTAGAAAGAGAAGATCCACGTGACGCATTTGTTTCGAATGATTTTGCTAGCTTGGATGCCTTACCCGATGGCGCTATTGTTGGCACCAGTAGTTTACGTCGCCAAGCAATGATTGCAGCGCGTTTCCCTAAGCTGATTATTCATCCTTTGCGCGGTAATCTGGATACACGCTTATCTAAGTTGGATCGCGGTGAATATGCCGCAATTATTTTGGCGGCTGCCGGTTTGAAACGCTTGGGCATGGCTGAACGTATACGATCCTTCATCGCGCCTGAACAAAGTCTGCCTGCCCCTGGTCAGGGTGCAATGGCGATAGAAATTACCTCTGGTCGTCCAGAATTGCAGGCATTACTCGATCCGCTAAATCACTCGGATAGTGAACGAGCAGTGCGAGCAGAGCGCACCTTGTCGCGTAATTTTGGTGGAAGTTGTCAAATTCCTTTGGCAGCTTTTGCTACGATCGATAAGGATGTGATGCACTTACGCGCTATGGTGGCAACACCCGATGGTAAGCGTATTGCTCAAGCTTCTATTCATGGGCCGGCAAACAATCCAGAAGCGCTGGGACATGAGATTGCAGATGCTCTGCTAGCACAAGATGCGAAATCGATTCTTGCTGCATGTGAGACTGAGCCTAGTGGAGACTCTGCAGCTTAAGCTCGTCATTGATCAAGTGGTTTCAAGTAAAACGCTTAGCCCTCTTTGTTAAGGTTGCAAAGCGTAATTTCCTGTCATGTAATCTCACATGTGGACGATTAAGCAGTGAATCCTGTTGTCATAACCAGACCCGCTGCACAGGCAGAGGCATTGGCTCTGCGACTTTCTGCATCTGGTTGTCCAGTGCGGCTTTTCCCTTTATTGGAAATTCAACCGCTAGCTGATACGACAGAGTTGAGCGCCACTCTCGCCAAGTTAAACGACTATGCCATGGTGGCTTTTGTGAGTCCGAATGCGATTGATGCGGTGTTTGCCCATCTCACTGACTGGCCTAGAAATGTGATTGCTGCTGTGGTGGGTGAGGGTAGTCGAATCGCATTAGCGCGGCATGGTGTGACTGATGCAAACGCTACCATCATCTCTCCTAGCGACAAACAACGCACCGATTCAGAAACCTTGCTCTTAGAGCTAGATCTTGAGACATTACGCGGTAAAAAAGTCTTAATCGTTCGAGCAGAAAGCGGACGCGAGTTATTGGCGGATCAATTGCGTGCTGCGGGAGTTCATGTTGAGCAGATCGTGGCTTACCAACGTCTTGCACCGACTTTAGATGAAGCACGAATCATTGCACTTCGCGCTTTATTAGCTGAGCAAAATGATTGGATAATCACCAGCTCCGAGGCGCTACGTCTGCTAAAACAGATGGTTGAACAAGTCGATCCTGCAGTCGGATGGCAGTATATGCAAAACAAAACTCTGATTATTCCTCATCCTCGTATTGCAGAAACTGCTAAGGAATGTGGATTTACCCAAATAAACCTGTGCGGATCAGGCGACGAAGCCTTGTTTGGCGCGATACAATCACGGACATGACTGAACCGCAATCTTCCCCATCTCAAGAAAACGCCGCTTCTTCGCAAGCGGTGTTGAATCCTAGCTCGACCACTTCGCCACCAAAACGTCGGCGTTGGTTAGAGATTGG
>CAMCXB010000036.1 GCA_945883145.1 Bordetella parapertussis
ATGGGGCCATCTGCATCATGAATAGCATGTAAATATCCCAAAGCCTGTTCTTGTGCAGAGCGTGCTTTACTAATTTGTACATTCAAATGATGCGACGGGTCTCGAATAATTGGACCGTCCGCAGGAGAGTGATCTAATGCCTTCTCTTCAAAGTGCTGATCAAGATGCGCGTTAGGTGTTTGAATAGGTCCTAGATCTATAGATGTTGGTGCAGTGATTAAAGGCCCTTCTACAGCAAGCGTTGCATGTGACTGGAGTGGTCCTTGTGCATCTTGCATCGCCTTAATGTGATGCAGTGCTTCTTGTTCCGCTGTGCGTGCTTTATCTAATTTATCAATCAATACATCATTCATTGCGCCATGTGGAATGAGCGGTCCCATTTTTGAATAATTTTTTTCTTCTTGCGTGTCTTGTTGTTCATGAATGAACTGAGGAGGCACATCATAACTTGCGTGTGCATCATGCAGTTGTCTAGCTTGATGAGGGCCATCTCCATCTTCCATTGCACGTTGATCTGAAGGACCTGCAAGATCATTCATTGCATGAAACTGATTCAGTGCTTCTTGTTGCGCGGCTTTGACTTTATTAATGCGTTCTAATAATTCTAAATTTTCAATCGATTTTGGTTCCAATACGGGGCCTAAACCCGAATCAATATTGCGTCCTTCAATAAGTGAATCTCGCTGATCTAAACCCGAGGTCATTTGTTCAGGAGGAAAAGCAAAAATATCCGTGATCTTCCTTTCTATAACAGGGCCTTGTGCATCAATCAATTGATGTTGGATTACAGGACCCGCTGCATCATGTACAGCATGCATTTGTTTTAACGCTTCTTCTTGAGCGATTTTTGCTTGATCAATTCTTTGTTTTAAGCTGAGTGGTTTGGTAAGCGCTTCAATTGTGGTTCCTGTAACAGATAAGAGATCCTCAGAATTAATTGATGAATGACCTGAGACATTACGCCGGCTGCTGGAATCTTCAGGGAAGAGTTGGCCGGGCAAGGTAGAAGAATTGCCGTTCGTTCTGAAAACATCAAAGTCCTCACCACGTTCATGCTGCATGAACTGTGGAGGCGGTGTTTTCTTATCAGGTGGTTGATTACTCATAACTTGTTCGTGCTCATGTCTCGCCTAAATGATGCTCAAGTAAGTGTACTCCATAGCTTGCAGTCAGATTTGAATGGACGGTATCAATCACTCTCTTCCTACTTAGCTGATTAACGCTTTATTCGCCTTAGTCTTCTTTATAAAAAATTGCTAATTAATTAATAAACTTGTACAGATTTTGATTTATGCGATACTTAGTTCGCTAAATAATATTATATGATGTAATATATTATTAATTCCTTATTTATTATCTTTAAGATAAAACTAATCTTCCTTATCTTAAGTAGTCAGATCAATAAATAGCATGGGCTTTTTAAAAGGAGTGTGTCATGCAACTTGTATGTCCAGATTGTTATGCGAAGAATCGTGTGCCAGATGAGCGCTTGAATGATCATCCAGTTTGTGGAAAGTGCGGACATGAATTAATGCAAGCAGAGCCAGTTGCATTGAACGATGAAAGCTTTGCAAAGTACACAGAAGGATCGGATTTGCCGGTACTGGTTGATTTTTGGGCTGAGTGGTGCGGACCTTGCAAAATGATGGGGCCACAATTTGTAGCAGCGGCTAAGCAATTACCGCAAGTACGTTTTGCAAAACTCGATACGGAAGCAGCACCTAAGACAAGTATGCGTTATCGAATCAGAAGTATTCCCACCATGGCCTTATTTAAAAATGGTGTGGAGATTGCCCGTATGAGTGGTGCACTATCAGCGGCAGACATTATTCGATGGGTAAAAACACAAAATGTGTAATGAAGATAGTTAAATAACTAAACCTCTTTATCAGTATCTAAAAATTTTCTTAATTTCATCTACTTATATTTTAATCACCATGGCTTATACAGAAAAATTTCAACAACTTGCGGATGCCGCAATTTCTCGTGTCAATGGAGTCTTACCAGAAGAAGTCAATAATTTAATAGCTGCAGGTGGTATTGCTTTAGACATTCGAGATAAAGAAGAACACGATGTTGATCATATTGTAGGATCAGTACATGTCAGTCGCGGAAAATTAGAGATGAATATTGAAGAAGCAATTCCCAACCTAGATACATTAATTATGTGCTACTGCAATGCGAATAATCGCGGTGCGCTTTCAGCTGACACACTACAAAAAATGGGCTACAAAAATGCAAAATTTATTGCAGGTGGACTAAAAGCCTATCGCGCACTTGAGACAGTAAAATAAAAAACAACATAGTAAGAAATAACATAATAAGCAGATACAGCTACAAAGACTGGATTGATAAAGCTAATTTATATTTTTCAGGAGCTTATATGAAATTTTTACAGCCATCATCATGTGAAGTTATTCCGCGTAACCAATTGGGAATTATGTTTGTGCGAGGAGTCGTAGGCCTAGTACTCATGGCATGGTCATTTGAATTTCTAGTGAGCTTGCCTTTGCTAGGTTTTTCTATGTTGGGAATTTCTATTTTTTTACTCAAAGGCTGTCCAGCATGTTGGGGTATGCACATGGTGAATATCGCTCGAAATAAAATAAAAGCTAAATCAAAGGTTGATGAGAAAACCTCTGATAATGAAGAAGCAATAGTCAAACGTCCTTACCAACCTAAGGACATGGCAGAACATTTATTCCCGCCAGAAGATGTGGCTCGCTTTCGTCGAGAACGGCAGGCTAAAGAAAATGACTTAAGTATTCAACAAAAAGATTCCTATGTCTGATAAACGCGTTAGTGTCAGTCTCAAGCAGCAGCAAGATTATCGCTTTGAAGTTAAATTTGCTGAGCATATGCCTGTACTCATTTCTGATGAGCCAGAGCCCCTAGGGTCAGGCACTGGACCATCACCAGTACAAATGCTTTGTGCTGCAGTAGGTAATTGTTTATCAGATTCTTTGTTATTCGCGTTTCGTAAATTTAAACAAGTGCCAGAGCCTATGCAATGCGTAGTCACTGCAGAGGTGGGTCGTAATCATGAAAATAGATTACGTGTTTTAAACATGAACGCGCGATTAGAACTGGGCGTTCCTAGTAATGAACTCGAACAACTAGAGCGCGTATTAGGACAATTTGAAGCTTTTTGTACTGTGACCCAAAGTGTAGGGCTAGGCATACCTATTACGATTGAAGTTTTTGATAGTCAGGGTCAACAAGTTAAATAAAAAACTTGAGTCTATAAAAATATGTTTAAACCTAACCCTTGTTTGTAAGATAAAGTTGGAGATTAATAATGGATACCTTTGATCCCGTAGTGTTGGCTCGCATTCAGTTTGCCTCTAATGTAACTTTCCATATACTGTTCCCCACAATTAGCATAGCGATGGGATGGTTTTTATTATTTTTTAAAACACGATTTGTAGCAACCGGCAAACAGTTTTGGATGGATGCTTACCAATTTTGGATAAAAATATTCGCACTCACATTTGCCTTAGGTGTCGTCAGTGGAATTACGATGAGTTTTCAGTTTGGTACAAACTGGCCTGGTTTTATGAATGCTGTAGGTAATGTTGCTGGACCATTGCTTGCCTATGAAGTACTAACTGCTTTCTTTTTAGAAGCAACCATGTTGGGCATTATGTTATTTGGTCGTGGCCGGGTTAGTGAACGCGTTCATACCATAGCGACTTGGTTAGTCGCATTGGGAACGACTGCATCAGCATTTTGGATCTTAGCGCTCAATTCGTGGATGCATACACCCGCAGGCGTGGAAATGATTGATGGACAAGCGCATGTAATAAGTTGGATGGCAGTGATTTTTAATCCTTCTTTCCCGTATCGATTTACGCACATGTTGATCGCATCTGGTTTAACCGGTTCGTTTTTATTAGCTGGTATTAGTGCATATCGTTGGCTACAAAATAATCGCACACCTGATGTTATTGCTTCCTTGCGCACTGGTATTTTTGTTGCAGCCTTTTTGATTCCCATTCAAATCTGGGTAGGAGATATGCATGGTCTCAATACCTTGCAGCATCAACCTGCGAAATTAGCTGCCATGGAAGGCATATGGGAAACACAGCAAGGTGTGCCAGCAGTGCTGTTTGCTATTCCAGATCAAAGTACACAATCGAATCATTTTGAAATTGCTATTCCTAAGCTCGCCTCACTCTATTTAACGCATGATTGGAATGGTGAAGTGCAGGGTATCAAAGCGTTTGGTGATAAACATCCACCTGTTGGTCCTGTGTTCTGGGCATTCCGCATCATGGTGGGAATGGGTTTACTCATGTTAGCAGTCAGTTGGTTTGCTACCTATGAATTGAAATTTAAAAAGAGCTTATCAAAACATACAGCTAAGATTTTAGTTTTCATGACCTTTGCAGGATGGATCGCTCTTGTTTCAGGCTGGTATGTAACAGAAGTCGGACGTCAACCTTGGTTAGTACAGGGTCTATTAACGACTGCACAAGCAGCATCTTCTGTTCCTAGCGGTAGTATCGCTCTGACATTGGCGATGTATCTAACGCTCTATGCAGCCTTATTATCTGCCTATATATCTGTCGTGTTCTATTTAGCGAAAAAAGCTGTCGGTGAGAATCAAGTACATGTAGTTGACATGGAAGGAGCTCAGCATGCTTGAATTCGGCATTGATATGACCAGCCCTGTAGGTTGGTTACCTTTAGTGTTTGCTGTTGTGATGGCATTAGCTATGCTTGCTTATGTCATTCTCGATGGTTATGACTTAGGGGTCGGTGTGTTGTTAGACAGCGCAGATAGCGTGCAACAAAAAGACAGCATGATTGCAAGCATAGGCCCTTTTTGGGATGCGAATGAAACATGGTTAGTATTAGGTGTCGGTGTATTGTTGGTGGGCTTTCCGCTTGCACACGGCGTCATACTGGGCGCTTTATATTTGCCTGTCGCCTTAATGTTATTTTCACTGACCTTACGCGGCGTTGCCTTTGACTTTAGGGTCAAAGCTAAAACCCATCATCGTCCTTTGTGGGATAAAGCGTTTTACTTTGGTTCCATGCTTGCTTCTTGGTCGCAGGGATTCATGTTAGGTCAACTTATCACGGGCTTTAAGCAAGATACGGCAGGCTATTTGTTTAGTACATTGATTGGTTTTTGTTTGGTCTTTGCATACCGACTATTAGGTGCAGGTTGGTTAATCATGAAGTCCGAAGGTGCTTTGCAATTACGTGCGGTTGCATGGGCTAAGGGAAGTTTGTTTTTAACTGCAGCGGGTGTGTTCGCTATTTCTATTGCTACGCCATGGGTAAGTCCACGTATTTTCGATAAATGGTTTAGTTTTCCTAACGTGCTGATGCTGTTTCCTATTCCTGCGATGACAGTTGCTTTGTTTTTTATCATCGCACGTAGCTTGTCACGTTTACCAACCAGACTAGAACAAGGTAATCAATACGGCGCAGCTGTCCCCTTTGCGAGTACCGTAGGTGTATTCCTTTTATCTTTTTATGGCCTAGCCTATAGTTTGTTTCCATGGTTAGTCATAGACAAACTCAATATCTGGCAAGCTGCCAGTTCAACCGAAGCACTATTCGTGATTTTTTATGGGGTAGTAGTTGTTTTCCCCGTCATCATTGGCTATACCGTCTATGCTTATCGCGTGTTTTGGGGTAAATCTACGAATCTCAGTTATTAAAAATCACATAAATCACTGTGTTGGCTATCTTTAAGCATGTAGCTACAGAAGCCAACGCAGCCTTCTTTAAGCTTTTATAAAGCGCTACAACACAAAGCTTACTTTTGCTTTATTTGCAAAATCCTAAGCATAGAATTCCTACTGGCAAAGCTAGTCATAACATGAGAGACTGCGAATAGTTCTCAATTACTAGCACTACTTATGTCAGACCCTAGCCACAACACACTCAATCAATTAGCTGAAGGTGACAGCGCATGGATCACCGATATCGATGTCAGCGAAGATCTGGGACGTCGGTTAACCGCGTTGGGTTTGAGTATTGGTAAACAAGTGCGTGTTTTAAGACGCGCTGCTTTCAATGGTCCTTTGCATTTAAGAACCGGTAACACGGAATTAATGATGCGCCTGCCCGATGCGCAATGCATACACATCTCTCACGTGACAAAACAATGAAACGTATCGCCATGTTAGGCATGCCGAACACCGGCAAGTCCACACTATTTAATCGCTTAACAGGATCGCATGCCAAGGTAGGAAATTGGCCAGGTCTTACTGTTGATCTCATGACAGCGCGCTTATTAATCGGCGATCAAATGGTGCAGCTAGTAGATCTGCCTGGCATCTATGATATTGATGGCTACAGTGAAGACGAGCGAGTCGTCACACGCTTTATCGCAGAGAACACAATCGATATCGGTTTATTTGTTTTGAATGTCACGCAATTAGATCGTCAGTTACCTTTGTTATTACAAGTTCTAAATCAAAATTTTCCAGTTGTCGTTGTATTGAATATGGCGGATGAAGCCAGTGCACTAGGAATTAGCATTGATCCAGTATCACTTGCTACTGGATTAGGTGTGCCAGTGTGTTTGTTGTCTGCTAAATATGGGCAAGGCATGGAACAACTCATGGCTAGCTTGAAAGCAGAGATTGTTCATTCAGCACAGACAGAGAAAGTTGAAAGACCAGCACGTCCATCACGCTTAGAATTTTTAGAGGCAACGGTAAAGTCTAGTGTTCAAATTCCTATCGTGATGTCTACCACACGCACTGAAAAAATCGATAAAGTTTTATTGAATACGTGGTTGGGTTTGCCGCTATTTTTTCTTGTGATGTTCTTATTATTTGAACTGGTGTTTGCAGTTGGCAAACCAATTCAAGATCTTTTTGCATGGGGCTTCTCAGAAATTAGAGTGGCAGCATTAGAACCTTTGGTACAAACACTGCCATTACTGTTGCAAGGCTTATTACTAGACGGTGTGTATAACGGTTTAAGCACAGTGGCTAGTTTTGTACCCATCATTATTTTATTTTTTCTTTGTATGGGTGTGGTGGAAGATTCAGGTTATCTCTCGCGAGCAGCATTTCTGATGGATGCACTCATGTCGCGCTTTGGCTTAGACGGTCGCAGCTTTGTCATGTTGTTAATGGGATTTGGCTGTAACGTTCCTGCATTAATGGGAACACGAGTCATACGCTCACGTGGTTTGCGACTCTTAACTATGCTGATAATTCCATTTTCATTATGCTCAGCTCGTATGCAAGTGTTTGTGTTTTTTATTGCAGCATTATTCACAGCGCAAGCAGCACCATTGGTCTTGTTTTCACTCTATGTTGCTAGCATCTTAGCGGCGATGTTGACTTCATTATTATTCAAACGACAGTATGTGAATAATGATCCCTTCATCATAGAAATGCCGCCTTATCGTTTACCTACGCTACGTCAAATCATCGTCAGAGGAACTGCAGAAGTAGGGCATTTTCTAAAACGCGCTACCCGATTCATTGTGGCCGGTGTCGTGTTAGTTTGGTTGCTAACCAATTTCCCGCAAGGTGTTACTGCAGGAGGGCCAGACACTTGGGCTGGACAAATTGGTGCGCTGTTAGATCCTCTATTAAGCCCCTTAGGCATAGATCCTAAATTAACCATAGCCTTAATCTTTGGCTTTGTTGCCAAAGAAATCGTGATCGGTTCTTTAGCAGTCATATATGGTCAAGAAGGTGATGCGCTAATTAATTCAATCACCCATCAAATCACTTGGATACAAGCCTACAGCTTCATGCTTTTTTCACTCATCTATACCCCTTGCTTATCCACCATTGCAACTATACGCACAGAATCTAAAAGTTTAGGTTTTAGTGTCTTAGCAGTGGTGTGGCCATTAGTATTGGCATGGGTAGTGAGTTTTCTTTTCTATCAAGTCGCCATACATTTTTTTATCACTTAGGGACGAATAGCGCAGCGCATTTGTCCGAAATAAAAAGATGCCATTCGCCACACTTTGAAACAGCGAGTAGTAGGGTGCAATGTATTGCGCCCTACTTTTTATGTTGTTTGCGAAAGATTACGCCTGGCTAATCGTTCTACAAATTCAATTACAGATGTTTTGTTGGCGCGAATAGCTTAGCGACTTCGTACGGAAAAAATTACTCAACAGGATGTAGCTTCACCAACTCCAATTTCACCATTCCGGATAGGATGGCGGGGCGGCATGAAGTTTCAAAATCATTTCTATATTCACTAGGCGCTCTCCAACCACGCTTACGCCACAAGCTCTGCACATCGCTTTTCTGTTTTTTTTCAGCGAAGCTAGCCATCTGATTAATCATTGGATTGATATAAGCCAGAGTCGGTTTCATCATGTTATTTCCTTGATAATTTTAGAAAATTCGACGACAACTCGTCGATGACCAATACTGTACGAATATACAGTAATAATCAAGTCAATTTCTTAAAATATTTAAAGAAATATTATTGCTACAAAAGCAATTTCAAGGTTGGCTAATGAGATAGATGATTGCTATAAGCCATTGTATTTAATCAATATTATTTGTAATTAAAACAATATAAAAGATTAGGAATTGTGATTGGTAGCGGATGATTAGGCTGCGCTAATCGCCCCTACGGAAAATCTTATTTAAAACGGACAAAGTGTCCGTAGGAACGATTGGCGTAGCGTAATCGTACAAAGTTAACTGTTATAGATATTTAACTCAGCATCAAATAATCTTCCACCAACAGCGGGTGTATTGAATCCGTGAAGTTAGGTAAATCGGATAACAAGGTTTTACCTTCAGGACTTGCTAGTGCAGCTTGTAAAACTTCAGCTGAATCAAACCATAATTCTGAAAACCCATCATAGCCAAATGTTTCTACTTGCGATCTGTCGATCAGATTGACTGAGTAGCGACGCATATTAGGCAACTTCTTACATAATTCTGCATGCGTATGAAGCCAGTGGTTAACGAATTCTTCGTAACTTAAATCTTTACGACGCTTGACTAATCCAATTCGTTTTATTGCATTCGGCTTCATCTTCTCTCCTTACTAATTGTAATCATGTTGGCAATAATATTGTTGCTCTGTACATCATAGCTTTGGATATGTATGCTAGGCAAGAATCATGAGTCGGCTCTAGTTTTTGTTGTGGGCTTTTAAAAAACGCAAATATTGTTATAAATAATGACCAACACAAACCATCAGGACTCAGTTCTCCAACCTGTATCGCAAGCGGGCGATGTGGCACTTAACTCACCGTGGAAAATTTTAATTGCCAGTTTAATTGGTACCACAATAGAGTATTTTGATTTTTATATTTTTGGTACTGCAGCAGTACTTGTTTTTCCGAAGATTTTCTTTTCTTCTTCAAGCGCCAGCATGGCGATGCTGCAGTCGTTAGCAACGTTTGGTTTGGCTTTTATTGCGCGCCCATTAGGTTCAGCTTTATTTGGTCATTTTGGTGATCGCATAGGTCGTAAAGTAACGCTCGTCGCTTCACTTTTGACTATGGGTTTATCAACCGTGTTGATAGGTTGCCTTCCTTCATATGCTGCAATCGGCATCATCGCACCACTCTTACTTGCGCTATTTCGATTCGGACAGGGACTAGGATTAGGTGGCGAATGGGGAGGAGCGATTTTGCTTTCCACAGAAAACGCACCGAAAGGAAAACGTGCTTGGTACGGCATGTTTCCTCAGTTAGGCGCGCCTATAGGATTTTTCTTATCGGGGTCATCATTTTTGCTCTTAACTACGTATTTACCTGAGGCTGATTTTTTAGAATGGGGATGGCGCATTCCCTTTGTGTCTAGTGCTTTGTTAGTGGTAGTGGGATTGTATGTACGACTAAATATTATTGAAACACCTGAGTTTCAGAAAGTCATAGACAAAAATGAACGCGTTAAAGTTCCGATATTAGCCTTGTTTCAAAAATATCCACGTGCACTGATTCTTGGTACCTTATCTGGCATGGGGCAATTTGTATTATTTTATTTGATCACAGTCTTTACCCTCAGTTGGGCTACCAATTCTTTGGGATATACCCGACAAGAATTTTTAGTCCTGCAATTAGTATCGATTGTATTTTTTGCGATAGCGATTCCACTCTCTGCAAAATTATCTGATAGCCGAGGCAGAACTTCGGCCTTAATTCTCGGTTCTATCGGCATCATGATTTTGGGCCTATTTCTTGGACCTCTACTGCAAGCAGGAAGCACAGCGGTTGTTATCATGTTGTCACTGGGTATGGCGTTAATGGGAATGTGCTATGGCCCGTTAGGTACCTTAATGTCAGACTTATTTGATGTAGAAGTTCGCTACACTGGTGCATCACTGGCATTTAACTTAGCGGGTATTTTGGGAGCATCGTTTGCCCCTTATGTCGCAACTTGGTTAGCCACCAACTTAGGTTTGCAATATGTTGGTTATTATTTGACAGTGATGGCGTCCATTAGCTTGATTGCGTTGATCTTAGTAAAAACCTTACCGTCAGCGCATGCTGGTGAAGCTTAACTTCACATTTAAGCTGTCGTAGTGTTTGCTGCGACAGCTTAGTCTTATTTGCAACTCGCTTTCAACAATACTTCTTCCTTGCTGCCTGTTTCTGGCTGAGTCCAGACCCAAGCGCCTTCACTGAAAAACACCAACTTGTCGCTTGCCATTCCACCTTTGTGCCAAGTGTGCCCTATTTCACGGAAAAGAGATTTTTCACAATCGTACTCATAGCGAAACATCTCAGAAAGAAAATCTTTCCCGTCTTTATCCTGGACCTTAGCGTAATCAGCGATGTGATAGACCTGCGGTCTTCCAGGAATTGTCGTCTTGATTGAATCGGGATCTATGTAAAGCTTGGGATCATTAAAAGATGCAGCAATAGGAGTCCAATCAGCATGCGCAAATCCAACGCTGATGAGGAGTAAGACAAGAGAGAGTTTTTTCATAGATAAAAGAAGCTATTGAATAAATTTGTAAAATAAAATCTGATATCTACCATGATACGCTTTTGTGCAATATCATTTAAAATATTGCCATGCAAGTAGTGTGTGTTGACCGACGAATTCACGAACTTCAAATGAATAAAATCTTTCTTGTACCATTCTGAAAATATATGTAAATCGCTAACTCCATGGTTTACGGGGCTGCTATCTCAAGCATGATTTCATTACGTCTAAACATAGGTAGCGTCCATGGCGGATCATAGCGCGACAGCTGAGCCGCTCCGATAATTTTATAGGAGCGTTTTATTGCCCACTCAACAGCCTCATTTGTTTTAGCTTGCACTCTTGAGACCGTATTAAAACCTGAGTACTTGTGAACAATAAAATATTTGCTTGGCACTTCGCGCAAACTTACCGCATTGTTTTTTGGTTTAGGGATATTCGCTAATGTGTATTGGCTAGGCATCACAAAATTAATGCGCCATGTTTTAGCTGTTTTCATGTTGGTTTCAGCTGTTTGTGGCTCAACTGTTACCGGTGCAGTCATAGCAATTTTAGAGGATTGAGGCTCTACAGTGACTGGGGCAGTCATCGCTATTTTTGCTTTTTTATCTGAATCAACTTGTTGATTATTTCCAAAAATAAAATCAGCGATTAATCTAAAACCTTTGCTAGATGCCGCATCCATATCGCCTTCAACAATCGTCTCCGCAATCAGTACTGGAGCGTAATGACGCACTTCAAACTGAGCATCTGAAACGATCACTTCATATTTTGGTTCTTCTATAGCCATAGCAGGTGTTGTCCATAAAAATCCCAGTCCTAATACTAAGCTTGCCAAGTAGTTCTTATTTCTGAGCATAGTTGATCCTAGTCGTTATACAAAGAGGTATGATTTTTTGCGGCATATTTGAGTGAATTTTATGACATGAACTTTACAGGTTTATTGATCATTCTATTTTTTTATGATCGTGAAACTGTTTTTAATCAAATTTGCAGCACTGAAAGTTCTAATTGATAAAAAACCGCATAAGACCTTGTTGTGGGTTTTATCGCCGGTGTTTTTTATTCTTTTATGTTTAGGAAGGATTTACTAAATTTTTTATTTGACTTGATTTCTAATATCTAGCCTTCTCTTTATTTGCCAAATTATTAATAAAATTAATTTTTCTATTTGAATAACTTAAATTCTAGTTTGGATGATGCGTATGATTTAGTTTTTTAAAATATTAATAATTTATTATCAAAATCCTCGTTTTCTTCTAATCAATCAGCATGCATCGCATCTTTTCACTTTTAGCCTCTAATTAATAGATATTCAACCGATACAATACAAAAGTATTGTTCATAAAGTATCTTTCTATCTGAGTCTGCCTATTTTTAGGCGTTGAATTGCGTGCGATTGAATGAATCTGATTTTTACAACTGTTTGGAATGAGGCACGGCAATGCATGATTGTCGTGTCAGAGTTCGCCAGTGTAGTAGGTAAATCAGCAAAATCTTCTAGCAAAAAAATCAACCGTACGCTGTTTGGCCGCAATAAATTAGTTTCCGCACTATCTGCCGGCATAGCTAATTTTTCTACATCTTTACTTTTTGCGGGTGGCTTACCTCAGGGCAGTAGCGTGACTTATGGTCAAGGACAAGTCACGCAATCTGGGAATGAAATGACGATCACTCAATCTAGCGACAAGATGGCGCTAGATTGGAATAGCTTCAATATAGGACAAGGACATAAAGTCACCTTTGTTCAACCCTCTTCAAGTTCCGTCGCAATGAATCGCGTCACTGGTACCGATGTATCAGTGATTCAAGGTTCATTGCAAGCGAATGGTCAGGTGTTCTTAAGTAATCCCAACGGTGTTTTATTTACCAAAGATGCGCAAGTTAATGTAGGCAGCTTAGTAGCAACTACTATGCATATGTCGAATGAAGACTTGGCTTCAGGTCGTTATCGTTTACAAGGTAAGAGTGATAAGTCAGTCACCAATCAAGGTAGCATCACAGCAACGAGCACTGATGGTAAAGGCGGCGTTGCATTAGTTGCTGCAAAAATTATTAATGAAGGCACAATTACTGCAGACCGTGGCACGGTTGCTTTAGCAGCAGCACATAAAGTCACGTTAGATTTAGGTGGGCCAGTCAAAGTTCAGATTGAAGAAGGTGCATTGAATGCACTAATTGAACAAGGTGGCGCAATCAGAGCAGATGGCGGCACAGTCATCATGTCAGCCCGTGCAGCAAGTAATTTAATGTCGAGTGCTATTAATCATACTGGCGTGATAGAAGCACGCTCTATGACTGCCGATGCAAATGGTGTGATACAGCTAAGTGCAGGAACTAATGGCTCGATCGTTGTTGAGGGCACATTAGATGTGAGCGCATCAACAACGAATGCAGGTCGTATAGAAATTACTGGCCAAGACATCACACTGAAAAAAAATAGTCATTTAATTGCCAGTGGTGATTTAGGTGGTGGCACGGTGTTAATCGGTGGTGATTGGCAAGGTAGCGGTTCACTACAACAAGCCAAACATGTCGTGATGGAGCAAGGTGCAACTATTGACGCGAGTGCACTGACAAAAGGTGATGGCGGTAAGGTAGTGTTGTGGAGTGATGTGCATGATCATGAATCATTAACAAGCGTATCAGGAGAAATTATTGCAACTGGAGGCGCGCTTAGTGGTGATGGCGGCAAAGTAGAAACATCAGGCCATAAATTAATTGTTCATGATGTGAAGGTTTCCACTTTTTCTCCCAAAGGAAAAACAGGTGAGTGGTTACTTGATCCTTATGATATTGAAATTTCAAGTTTTGATAATTTTATTTCGGATGATGGTAATGGTAATTTAACGAGCAGTAATACTCCATCAATCGTGAGCGTCAATACTATAACTTCTGCATTAGCATTTAATCATGTCACGGTAAGTACTGGTGGAGCTAGTAGCGCGGGAGGTGATACAGGCGATATCACAGTGCAAGATGATATTTCTGACTTAAGCACTAATACATTAACACTACATGCTGCTAATACTATTAATGTCATTGGAAATATTACTCGCGATGGTGGAGGTAATGTCACTTTGATTACTGATACAGGAGGCATTCAAGGTCTAGGTAACATAACCATTAACGGTGTTGGCTCAATGCTTACAATTGATCAGGCTGGCGATTCTTCATTTAATGGATTTATAACTGGTTCTGGGGGCTTAATAAAAAATGGAGTAGGAAGCCTCACCTTAGATACAGAAGGTATATTCAGTCAAAATCCTAATAACGGAATGAATGGATTTGCTTTTTTTGCTACCTCTAATAGTTTCAGTGGAAATATCACTATCAACCAAGGAAGTTTAATTGGAGTCAATCAACAGCTACAACCATTTAGTAGTACTAGCTCATTTGGCGATCCTAGTGTTAGTGATCGTACTATTACTGTAAATAATGGCGGTACTTTAGTATTTGGTGCAAATGATATTCTTGGTAATGATCAATTTTCACCATCCGTAAAATTTATTATAAATAGTGGTGGTGTCGTTACAAATCGCGATATATATGATGGTCAAACTGGTACGTTTAATGTAATAGGAGATATTGAATTTAATGGTGGAACATTGTCTTCAACGGGGGGATACGACAGTACATTTCGCTCTTGGTATTTAAAGGGTAATCTGACTGTTGGAAATGGATTCAATTCAAATATTTCTGGCGGTGATAATACTGTTGGTCTTCACATTAGTGCTAACACATTTATTGATGTGCGAACGGGTGCAAAGCTCATTGTTTCTTCGGCTTTAAGAGACTTCCCGGGTGGATCGAGTTCATTATCAAAAACTGGTACAGGCGATTTAACTTTAAGTGGGAGTAATTTTTTCACTGGCAGTATAAATATCAATTCAGGATCATTAACCATTGGGAATGGCGGAGATTCTGGAGGAATTTCTTCAAGCAGTATATTAATTGGATCAACTGCTAGTCTGCTTTTTAATCTAAATAATGCATTTAATTTTAATGGCACTATTTCTGGTGCTGGTTCTGTATCTCAAATTGGTAGTGGTTCAACTACACTAAGTAATAATAATACTTATACTGGTCTGACACGAATTACATCGGGACAAATTATTGCGACGCATGCCAATGCTCTAGGCAATGTTTCTGCAGCTACGGAAATCGATGGTGGCGGTCTTGTCGTCACTGGTAGTTTAGTTGTAGCAGAACCACTCTTTGTTCGAGGTTCGGGCCTAAGTGGAAATGGTGCAGTAGTGAGTTTGAGTGGCAATAATACTTTAAGTGGTGCTATCACTTTGCAAGCAAATAGCACAATCAATAGTGATAGCGGTTCTAGCTTGAATATTACGGGTGCAATCAATGGCGGTTCTTTATTAACTGCAAATAGTTCAGGTAACTACACATTTGGCTTGATAGGAAATAGTACGCCAGTAGCAGGACTGAACATCACGAATGCAAATAATGTTACTTTTTCAAATACTGTTAATAGCTCATCGAATATTTCAGTACAAGCAAGTAGTAATATCCATATCAATGCATCATTAGCTGCCACTAATAGCATGGTCAAGCTCAATACAACGGGAGCTACAACTCAAAACGGTAGTGGCAGTATCACAGCTAGTTCGCTAGCTTTATTAGGTGTGGGTGGAAATTACACCTTAAATTCTTCAACTAATAATGTCAGTACTTTTGCAGCGGATACCGGAACGATTACTTATAAAAATGCAGGTGCATTAACTATAGGATCAGTAAATCCCACTGGAATAAATGCAACTGGACCTGTTTCTATCAGTACGCTGACTGGGAATTTAACGGTTAGTCATAATATTTCAACTACTGATAATTCAGCAAATGCATTAATTTTAAATGCAGGGTTAAATAGTGCTGTAGGTACTGTGTCTGGGGGAGATATTATATTAAGTGGAACACCTACTATTACAGTAGGTGCAGGTGGAAGAGCGACAATGTTTAGCGGTAGTGTGGTTGGAACGGCAGCATTAGCAAGTTCTATTGGGAATGGTAGTTTACGTTTTCGATATGGTAGTGATGAAGCTAGCAGTAATTTCACTACTGCACTCGGCACGGATAAATACTTAATCTATCGTGAAAATCGTACGATAAATCTTACTGCAACTAACGCAATTAAAGTCTTTGATGGCATTCCATGGGCGACTGACGCAGGCTATACCTGTAGTTCTTGTGTAAATGGCGATGATGCAGTCACGATTTCATACGGTGGTACTGCGCAAGGTGCCGTGAATTTAGGAACTTATAGTATTACGCCAATTGCTACTAATTTATCTGCACTTGGTTATGCAATCGGAACCTTAACTGATGGAGCATTAACGATTGCTACGAGCTTGCCGAGTAATAATTCAAGTTCTACTTCGACACAGATAGAGACAAATTTAGCGTCTTTAGGCATTATAAAAAAAATGACTGTGTTGAGATTTAATACATTGGATATCCATAAAGAACCAGTTTGGGGGATGAGTCCGGATTCTCGCTTGAGCTATGTAAATGTATCTGAAAATGATGCAATCATTAGTAGAAATTTTGAAAATATAGAAGTCAGAAATCAAAACAAAGCTGATAAATCTAGCGCTTCAGTTTCAGACAAAAAAGAAAATATACCGACTGAAGATAGTTGGTCTAAGCTCAGCGGAATTATTCCTATTCGAGTAGTCAAGGGTGGAATCAAACAGCCCGAGTTTGAAGAAGATTTCCAAGAGGTGAGACGCTACGGTAATGGAAAATAATAATGAATCCTTAGATTTGACTGACGTTAAGTTGAATTAGCCTGAAAGCGTAATGGGTGAAAATAGTGGGTGTATGATTCACATACTATTTTCCTCTCTGTATAAAAATGAAGTCTTTAGTCCAACGTTTGCAAGCAGAGTTACTTGATCTATTCACAGGTACGAATGATCTAGCTGCAGCGCGCGCTCATCACTTACAAGCCAATATTCTGATTGCCCTTTTTGGTAGTTTGGGCACTTCCATTACCTTAGTTTTTTTCATGTGGCGCGATGATCTTAAGTTGCCATTAATTACATGGCTATTATGCAGCCATATTCCTGCATTGATTCGTCTCTGGTTATGGCGTGCTTATGCTGCAATTGATTTTGAACAGACTAATAATCATGCTTTAGCAAAATCTTATCTACGTATTTCAACCTTAGCCACGCTGATAGCGGGTATCCTTTTTGGTTTGGGTTGGGGTTTTCTTGTACCTTATGTAGATGTGAATACGCAGCTTATTTATTTGCTTGCAGTAATCGCTTTACTCTTTGGTGGTTTATATACCTACAGTCCTAACTTCATTACCTATCTAGTATTTTCTGCATCTGCTATTTGGTTGGTTCCCTTTATTTCTCTATTTGTCGCAGCTATAAAAATCGAGAATCTTAATTTTTTTATTGTACTCATTAGCTTGCTATCAACAATGTTTGGTATGCGGTTTAGTTTGTCATTTCAGCATAATCATCAATTAAGAAAAAATGTAGAACATTTGCTTGATGAAGTTACACGTAAACACCAGTTGGCTGTTGAGGCAAATGCAGAAAAATCAAAGTTTTTGGCATCAGTGAGTCATGATTTAAGACAGCCTATGCATGCCATAAGTTTAAATGTCGCTACGATTGCATCATCTTTGGAGCAACATACTCTAGTCATGCCGCAGGCTTCTTTTATAAAAGAGCAGACTACAAGATTAACTGCGAATGTTAATTATCTCAATGAGATGTTTGAGGCATTGCTCGATATGTCGCGCTTAGATGCTGGTGTCACCAACATCGATTTAGAAGCAATAGATTTAATCCCTATTATTGATAGGATAGATGCTGAGTTTCAGCAAATTAGCCAAGAATTACAGATTTCATTTTCTGTTAAATATCCTCAATTACATAATTTGTATGTAGTTGCAGATGCCAGTGCGGTAGATCGCATATTGCGTAATTTACTTTCAAATGCATTTAAATATACTCATTCCGGCGGTGTGAGATTAAGTGTGTTTTGTAAAGAGAATTTAGTAAATATTCGTGTCGTAGACACGGGTATAGGCATAGATAAAAATGCACGCGAGAAGATATTCCAAGATTTTGTACAAATACGGCGCGATAAAGTTGCCTCTGGTTTGCAACATCAATTTGGTCATAGCTTTGGATTAGGACTGGCTATAGCACGCCGATTAGCAAATCGGCTAAATAGCGATATTGCATGTCGTAGTTGGGTAGGTAAAGGTTCGGTTTTTTCTTTTACTTTGCCATTGACAGGATATGAGCCTACTTTAGTTTCAGTATCTCAGCCTGCACAAACTGAATCTCATCTAAATAAAGCTTTGATCGTTATTATTGATGATGATAGGCAGATTTTGGATTCAACGACTTCTTTGTTAGAGCTTCAAGGTTGTAGAGTTATTTCTGCTACTGGTAGTGCAGAAGCAATTAAGAAATGTCACAACACCGATAAAAAACCTGATTTATTGCTTTGTGATTTTCGATTGCTAAATGAGACAGGGGTCGAAGCAATTAGCTTGATTCAAGAAGAGTTTAATTATGATATTCCAGCAATTATCATTACAGGTGAATCTTCGCCTGATACCATACAGTCTATTACTAACTTAGGTTACAAGACCTTATTCAAACCACTTTCATCTGATAGCTTAATGAAGTCAATTCAAGAAATATTAACTGTTACTAAATGAGACTTAATTTAAGCAGTTAGTTCACTGTTCGTTGCCAATCCTAATCGTTGTGCTGCTAATAATGCTTGCGTACGATTTACTACTTTTAATTCTCTAAAAATAGCGCTGACATGCGCTTTGGCTGTGATTTCTGCAACGGCTAGTTGTGCTGCGATTTCACGATTCGATTTTCCCTGACAAATAAGACTTAATACATCAATTTGTCTTTGGGTTAATTTAATTGCATGTCGTGTATCTACTGTTCTTTCTCCATCCACAGCAATCCAATTAGCCTGAATCTTAGTGCCATCTATGATTTTTTTTAAGGCGGCTATCTGTGAATGAGGCGGTGCTGTTTTACTGATAAACAATTTTGCACCTGCATGTATGCAAGAAGAAATTTGCATGTAGTCATCGCTAGCTGAAACGATACAGAGTGGGTTATCTGGATATTCAGATGCCAACTGGTAAACAGCGGCAATACCTGCTAACTCTGGCAATGCAAGGTCTAACAAAATAATCGTTGGCCAACCTGTTAAGTTATTTTCCTCGTCAATTTTTTTCTTGCCTAAGCTGACGTTAGATTCGCCAATCACCCTGTGATCAGGTATCTCACTTTTTATTAAATTAATGAGAGCATCTCTATATAGAGGATGATCTTCAATGATAACGATGGATGGTTTCATGACTTACCAGTCTTTATTAACTAATTTTATGAGCTATGCGGCTTAGTATAAATGACTGTTAGGTTTTCTCATCCTATTCTTTAAGCCCTTGGTACTTTGACTGAGAGCTTCTTTTAAAGCTGCTTTCTTACACTTATAACGTCATCTTTTTTGGTTTTTTGAAGCAATAATTTCTTAATTTTCTTTTTGCTTAATTAGCAACTTTAAGTAGATCTTCTCTTCGTTTTTCTCTATCTGAGTCATTTTCACTAGGCTATACATGAAAGTTGAAGTGTAAACCTAGATTGACGTAAATAACCATTGACACATAGTCAAATAGTTATTAGCCTCAGTCATATCTTGGAATTCGTTATTCGCTGTCCTGCAAAGGAACGATTGCAAGCTTTTATAAAATTACATAAAAAGCAATATTTAGGCTGGGTCAAAACACCGAACTAAATACACATTGAGGCAAGACTCATGATCATGAATAATTCTGCTCGAAAAGTTCAAAGTGCAAACTTGAGTGCCAGAGTTGTCATCGTTACGATGGATAGTCATTTAGCGAGTGCCACCAATCGCGCGCAAAGCGTGTTGTCGCGTTCTTTTCCTGGATTGACTCTCACAGTTCATGCTGCCTCTGAGTGGGGCAATAGTCCTAGCGCACTGGCGCGCTGCATAGAAGATATTGAGCAGGCTGACATTGTGATCGCAGCCATGCTGTTCTTAGAAGATCATTTCCTCCCTGTCTTACCTGCGTTAATTGCTCGTCGCGATAAATGCGATGCGATGATTTGTGCTTTATCAGCGAGTGAAGTCATGCGCCTTACTCGCATGGGCAAATTCAGTATGGATGGTAAGACTAGCGGCCCCATGGCATTACTCAAACGTCTTAAAGGTAATTCCAAGCCGGGCGAGGGCAGTAAGCCTAGCGCTGCAGGCGCAAGACAAATGAAGATAGTGCGACAGTTGCCTAAGATTTTGCGTTTTATTCCAGGTACCGCACAAGATGTTCGTATCTACTTTTTAGTCTTGCAGTACTGGCTTGCTGGTTCAGAGGAAAACATCACTAGCATGATCGCAATGTTGTTGGACAATTATGCAGATGGTCCAAGACGTGGATTGCGTGGCCAGTTTAAAGTTAAGCCTCCGATTGACTATCCTGAAGTTGGGCTCTATCACCAAAACATGAAGGGTGAAGTGCAGAACAAGGGCATGTCTGAATTAACTGCTAATCTTCCTTCGGTTGCAAAAACAGGTAAGCGCGGCACAGTTGGTTTGTTATTGCTGCGTTCTTATCTGGTAGCAGGCAATGCTGCTCACTACAACGGTGTGATCACAGCGCTGGAAGCACGTGGCATGCGTGTGGTTCCTGCATTCGCAACAGGTCTCGATGCACGTCCTGCAGTTGAAAAATTCTTTATGAAAGATGGTCGTTCTACAGTTGACGCCATCATTTCACTCACTGGTTTTTCTATGGTGGGTGGTCCTGCCTACAATGATTCAAAATCTGCAGAAGAAATTCTTGCCAAACTCGATGTGTATTACCTCTCAGTCATGCCAGTAGAGTTTCAAACACTGGAGCGTTGGGGCGCGAATGAACGTGGTTTGATGCCAGTTGAGGCCACCATGATGGTGGCTATTCCTGAACTCGATGGATCAACCGGTCCTATCGTATTTGGTGGTCGCAGCAATGGTGATGGAGATCAATGTACGGGATGCAGTCGTCGTTGTGTATTCCCTGCATCTGAGAATGAGCATGACATGCAAGTTTGTATAGAACGTGCTGATATGTTGGCTTCGCGTGTTGGTAAGTTAATTGACTTAAAACGTGCAGAGCGCGCAAATAAAAAAATTGCTGCTGTCGTGTTTAATTTCCCACCAAACGCAGGTGCTACTGGAACTGCTGCATTCCTCTCTGTCTTTGAATCGATGTTCAATCTGCTCGCTTCTATGAAAGCAGCAGGCTATACCGTCACCATGCCTAAGGATGTCGATGATTTACGCGAGAGTGTCATCAAAGGGAATGCTGAACAATATGGCGCGATGGCGAATGTGCATGCAACGATTCCAGTGGATGATCATGTACGACGCGAGCGTTGGTTAAAAGAGATAGAAGCACATTGGGGACCCGCACCAGGGCAACAACAAAGTGATGGTCGTTCAATTTTCGTATTGGGTGCGCAATTTGGTAACGTACTAGTAGGTATACAGCCTGCCTTTGGTTATGAAGGCGATCCCATGCGCTTATTGTATGAAAAAGGCTTTGCACCTACTCATGCATTTTCAGCTTTCTATCGTTACTTACGTGAAGACTTTGGTGCCTCTGCTGTGCTGCATTTTGGAACACATGGTGCACTTGAATTCATGCCAGGTAAACAAGCTGGTATGTCGGGAGATTGTTGGCCTGATCGATTAATTGGTGATCTACCTAACTTTTATCTCTATGCATCGAACAATCCTTCCGAAGGCATGATAGCTAAGCGTCGTGCTGCAGCGACCTTAATTAGTTATCTCACACCACCGATTGCGCAAGCAGGTTTATATAGCGGCTTAGTGGATTTGAAAGCGTCACTAGAACGTTTACGTGGCTTAGATCCTGAATCAGAATCTGAGCGTGCAGAGCTGACTATTCTTGTGCAGACTCAAGCAGCAGAACTTGAATTAGCAACCATGGAACCTGCATGGGGTGATGATGCCGATGACAAAGTACAAAAACTCTACAACGATGTACTTGAGTTTGAATACACACTGATTCCTGAAGGCTTGCATGTGATTGGTCGCCCTATGTCAGTCGCAGAGCGTACTGATATGTTGTTATCTATTGCGGATGCATCACATGGTGTTCAACCCACGCCTGAATTGCGAAACACCATACAATCCATGCTCACAGATAGTCAGTCAGCAGTGATCACACCTGAGCATGCAGAGCTGATGAAGTCACTCGCTGAAATTGATCGTGTGCTGTGTGAAGACAATGAGATCAATGGCATCTTGCATGCACTTGATGGTGGTTATGTACGTCCAGCTCCTGGTGGCGATTTAATTCGCACACCAGAAGTTTTACCTACGGGTCGTAATTTGCATGGCTTTGATCCTTTCCGTTTACCGAGTGCCTTTGCTGTGAAAGATGGTAAGCGTATGGCTGAGCATTTATTACAGCGCCATACACAAGATGGCAATCCACTGCCTGAAACTATCGCCTTAGTGTTATGGGGTACGGATAATCTGAAGAGTGAAGGCGCACCGATTGCACAAGCTTTAGCCTTAATGGGCGCGAAACCACGCTTTGATAGTTATGGACGTTTGGCTGGTGCTGAATTGCTGCCACTAGAAGAAGTCGGGCGTCCACGGATTGATGTCGTCATTACCTTATCCGGCATCTTCCGTGATTTACTGCCTATGCAAATTAAGCTCTTAGCAGAAGCCGCTTTCTTAGCCGCTTCAGCTGATGAACCTAGCGAGATGAATTTCATACGCAAGCATGCATTAGCCCATCAAGCAGAACATGGATGTGATCTTGAAACGGCTGCACTACGTGTGTTTGGTAATGCAGAAGGTGCGTATGGTTCGAATGTCAGTCAATTAGTGGATAACAGTCGTTGGGAAGATGAAGATGAACTCGCTGAAACCTATACCAAGCGTAAAGGTTTTGCGTATGGTGTGTCAGGTCGTCCAGTGCAACAAACAGCATTACTCAAAAGCGTTTTATCAGGCGTCGATTTAGCATATCAAAATCTTGATTCAGTTGAACTTGGTGTAACAACCATTGATACTTACTTCGATACTCTAGGTGGTATCAGCCGAGCAGTGAAACGCGCTAAAGGTCCGAACGCTCCCGTTGCACCTGTCTATATCAGTGATCAAACGAAGGGCAGTGGAACGGTACGTACTTTGACTGAGCAAGTCGCACTAGAAACCCGTACGCGTATGTTGAATCCTAAATGGTATGAAGGCTTACTGAAAAATGGTTACGAGGGTGTGCGTCAAATCGAACTGCATGTCACCAACACCATGGGTTGGTCAGCCACGACTGGTCAAGTTCAACCTTGGGTGTATCAAAAGCTGACTGAAACCTTCATGCTCGATCCAGAGATGCGTGAACGTATGGCTAAGCTTAATCCAACCGCAGCAGCAAGAGTGGCTAGTCGCTTGTTAGAAGCTTCCAATCGCGAATTCTGGAAGCCTGATGAAGAAACGCTCGCACAACTCAAGCGTGCGGAAGAAGATCTAGAAGACCGATTAGAAGGCGTCTTCGAAGAATAAAGCCTCTTTCTTTATTGACTCATTGCCTTGCTATCTTGTTAATTAAATAGTTAGCTATCTACTAATCCGCATCTTCCTTGCGTAATCTGAAGGTTATAAATGATATGCAGTGATAGAAAAAACTGCGTAACTCATAATTAATTTTTACTCACTGAAAGTTCTTTTTACATTCTCTAGGACTTCTGTTACTTTCTTCCCATTCAAAAAAGATTTAAACGTATATTAAAAGAATGTCATTTAAGTAATGACATCGTGCGTTGTGTATTTGGCAGTACGAGGGGAGACAGTGCATGAACTTTAATATTGCGGCAGCAGTTCGTTCTGCTATGCCTAAGAAAAAATACTGGCTGATGTCCAGTGATGATGGATCAGGCGGTTCATCAGGCTCCTCGCGCTATTCCGAAAGCAATGACAACAAAGAAGTCTGTCAGGCTTCTTTAATGGAAATTCTAGAGACGCAAATCATTCCAAGTTTGTTAGCGGCTAACGAATTTGCTGAACCGTTTTATTCAACGGATGGCGTTAGAACTGCACTCCCCACGGAGTCAGAAGTTTCAAACTTTGCAGATCTTTGCACTAACCCAGATGAAGTTGCGCCCGATCTTTTTGTTCAAGGCTTAATGACAGAAGGGCTGAGTTCGGAAGCTAT
>CAMCXB010000037.1 GCA_945883145.1 Bordetella parapertussis
GCTTACAAGAAAAAATAAATTTCGATAGTGGTCGAATGAAAGTCTTGTTGATATAAAGTCTAGACAACAGAAACAAAAACGCCCGCATGATTGCGGGCGTTTTTGTTTGCTACCTGAATATTATTTCAAGTGAGCAGAGATGAGTTTAGTCATCTCAAACATAGATACAGTCTTCTTGCCGCCGAAAACAGCTTTCAGCTTGTCGTCCGCATTGATGTTACGTCTGTTGACGCTATCTTGCAGTTTGTGCTTCTTGATGTAATCCCAAACTTTCTTGGTTACTTCAGTTCGTGGCAAAGGATTTGAACCTACCACTTCTGCTAATACTGCTGAAACATTCAGAGGCTTCATGAATGCAGCATTTGGCTTACGTGTTGATTTTACCTTAGTCGCTTTTTTTGCAACCTTCTTAGCTGCTACTTTTTTTACTGCTACTTTCTTAACTGCTTTTTTCGCAGCTGGTTTTTTAGCTGCTACTTTTTTCACTACTTTTTTTACTGCCTTTTTAGCCGCGACTTTCTTTACGACTTTCTTAACAGCCTTTTTAGCTGCTGGCTTTTTTACTGCCTTTTTTGCCGCTTTTTTTGCGGCAGGTTTTTTGGCTGTAGCCATTAAATACCTCCATCACTCAAGTTTGTGAAATTGCGTCAATGAACGCACCGCCAATAGTCTTAGGGTTTTGCTTGTGATGCAAGTGTTTTTTGTAAGTTTTTTTCAAATTTTCCCTATGAGAGGATGATTTTTCTCTCTCATAGTCGCTGAATTTTCATTCTTAAGCGGTGATGAGCCGTGCTTATCTTTATGTTTTTCCCTCTAGAGCGAGGTAATAAAGGTTATGAAATTCATTGATGTTGTAGTGAAGATTAGTGCATTCCAGGTAGCATACCCTTCATACCGCGCATCATTTTCATCATGCCGCCACCTTTCATTTTCTTCATCATGGTCTGCATTTGTTCGAATTGCGCCAGCATACGATTGACTTCTTGCACTTGCACGCCAGCCCCAGTTGCGATTCTGCGCTTACGTGAAGCTTTAATTAATTCTGGCTTACTCCGCTCTTGTTGGGTCATCGCGTTAATCATGCCTTCCATGCGTCTGACTTGTCGTTCAGCTTGATCGACATTAGTACCAGCTGCGGCTTTTTGAAATTGCGCAGGGAGTTTATCGACTAGTCCTGATAGGCCGCCCATTTTTTTCATTTGCGATAACTGTGCTTTGAAATCATTCAAATCAAATTTACCGCCGCCTTTGATTTTATGTGCCAGCTCTTGAGCCGCTGCCACATCCATGCCTTTCTTCGCTTCTTCAACCAAGGCGAGAATATCGCCCATGCCGAGAATACGGTTGGCCATACGAGAAGGATCGAATGCTTCTAAACCATCCAGCTTCTCTGCAACGCCTGCGAATTTAATTGGTTTGCCTATTACATGACGCACTGAGAGCGCCGCACCACCACGTGCATCACCATCTAACTTGGTGAGGACAATACCAGTTAAGGGCAGTGCTTCATTAAATGCGCGGGCAGTATTGATCGCATCCTGACCTAGCATGGCGTCGATCACAAACAGCGTTTCTATAGGTTTAACGGCTTTGTGTAGTCCACTGATCTCTTGCATCATGACTTCATCGATACCTAATCGTCCGGCGGTGTCGATGATTAAGACGTCATGATGATGTTTCTTTGCGTAGTCGAGTGCTGCATGCGCAATATCAACTGGCTTCTCTGAAGTTTGTGAAGGGAAGAAATCAGCACCAGCTTGACGTGTCACAGTTTCTAACTGACCGATAGCAGCAGGACGATAAACGTCGGTTGAAACAGTTAATACTTTTTTCTTTTTTTGTTCGATTAAAAATTTTGCTAGCTTACCGACGGTAGTGGTTTTGCCTGCACCTTGCAGACCTGCCATTAAGATGATGGCAGGTGGTTGTGTTGCAAAAGATAATTCACTGGCTTGTGGTCCTAGATCAGCGCCCATCAGACTGGCGAGCTCAGTTTGCACTACACCGACTAAGGCTTGGCCTGGAGTGAGTGAGCCTATCACCGCTTCGCCCATCGCTTTTTCTTTAACGCGTGCGATGAATTCACGTACTGCAGGCAAAGCCACATCGGCTTCAAGTAAGGCGAGTCGAACTTCACGCAACATGTCTGCGGTATTTGATTCTGTGAGTCGTGCTTCGCCGCGCATGGTTTTCACCACTTTGGCCATGCGCTGTGTCAGATTGTCTAGCATGAAAGTAAGCCTTGCTGAGTTAGAAATGTCATCTTGCAATGAAGTTGCAATTTTACGCTAAGCGCTTATCAAAATTTGCGAACTTGCGCTGTTAGTAGGTTGAGAGTCTTGGTGTAAACTTCAGCGATGGAACCTCTACTTATACACCCTGCCGGACTGATCTATATGGTCTGTGCTTTATTGCCTGAGCAAAGGCGACGCACAATTGTATTCGGGACAGCACTGGCTTGGACGCTGCATGGACTTGCATTGATTCATGCTGTGATTACGCCGGACGCACTCAGATTAGGTTTTGCGGTCATGTTATCTGCGGCCTTATGGATGACGGTGGCAGCTTATTGGATAGAAAATCTGAATCTATCAGTCGATGGTTTAAGAAGATTAGTGTTGCCGGTGGCTGCGATAGTGATTGCGCTGCCTGCTTTATTTCCAGGCACATTGATTTCCATGGCAGGTAAGTCACCTTGGTTTGCTTGGCATATCGCAGTGGCGATCTTAGCTTATGGTTCACTCACAATTGCTGCGTTTCATGCTTTATTAATGGCAGTGCAAGAGTCGCGCTTACATTCTTCTCCAAATTCAACCAGTTGGTTATCCGCGATAGTGGATAGATTACCTCCCTTATTGAAAATGGAGCGTTTGCTGTTTCGCATTATTGGTTTTGGATTTGTTTTGTTAACCATGACCGTCATATCAGGTGTATTTTTTTCTGAAGTCTTGTTTGGCACACCGGTTAAGTTTGAACACAAGACACTATTTACTATGATGTCTTGGGCGTTGTTTGGTGTATTGCTAGCCGGTCGGCATTGGCGTGGATGGCGCGGTAAAACCGCACTCTCTTTTAAGCTGATGGGTTTCGCTACCTTATTGTTGGCTTATGTGGGTAGTCGTTTTGTAATGGAAGTGATCTTGCATCGAGGCTTGACGTGAAATTTTTGCTTTGGGCTTTAGTGCTGTATTTAGTTTGGCGTTGGTATCAATCTTCGCAAAATAAAATAAAGCGTGATGCAGAGTCTGACAATGCTTTTCAATCGCCTCAATCTACTGGACAAACTGCGGCAAAAACTTCGGAACAAACTGCAGCAGCAGAGCTTGTCGAGAAAATGGTGAGTTGCAGTCACTGTGGCATACATGTGCCTTTGTCCGAAGCAGTGCATGTCAATAGCGGTAGTTTTTTTTGCAGTACCGAACATCAAAGACAACATACAGGCTGAGTACATACTGCCTTGATAAGCAGTTATTAGCTTCGGTTGCCATCTGTTCCCCCCTGTTTTGTTGCGTACAGGGTGCAGCTTTGCGAGTATGGATGCAGTACGCTACGCCGTCCTCTCTTCAAGTGCTGCAATGACTTCCTCGCCTCTCTCAGTTATTCCCTTTGTTCACCACTCTTACACCACTGACAAGACAGTCAATTTACCGACTGCGCCATTTCGATTATTGGGAAATTCATTACTGATATAGCAATGTCGTGCTCGCATACAGCGTATGGCGCAGAGCAATGCGCCTGTCACTATTTACGGTGAATCGGGATCAGGTAAAGAGTTGGCAGCACGTGATATTCATAGACATAGTCAACGTGCATCGCATCCCTTTATTGCTGTGAATTGCGGTGCGATACCTGAAGCTTTAATGGAAGCAGAATTTTTTGGTCACCGACGGGGCGCCTTTACTGGTGCACACCAAGAGCGAGAAGGTTTTTTTCAAGCAGCACAAGGTGGCACCTTGTTGTTAGATGAAGTTGCCGATTTGCCTTTAAACATGCAAGTTAAATTATTGCGTGCAATACAAGAGCGACGCATACGACGCTTAGGTTCGTCACAAGAAGAGGTGGTGGATGTACGTATCATCAGCGCCACCCATCAAAATCTTGCAAAGCAGGTAGCAGAGGGACGCTTTCGACAAGATCTTTACTATCGACTGAATGTCATTGAGTTGCAGTTGCCTGCATTGCGAGAGCGACGCGATGATATTGCCGTGCTTGCAGAAGCAATCTTAAAGCGTCTTGGTGGTGCTGAAAGATGTGTGCGATTAAGTCAGGCTGCACTAGCAGCACTCCAACAACATGATTTTCCTGGCAATGTGCGAGAGTTAGAAAATATTTTAGAGCGTGCTTTAGCCTTTGCGTATGGTGATTGGATAGAAATAGGCGATCTTTGTTTTGAGAGTGTGAACGCACATGACCAGCTGCTGTCTGAGCCTATGATGCTTGCAGAAGAGGGCAAGTCCTTATATGGGATGAGGCAGCACACTGTTTTTCCGATTTCACTCAACACACATATTGATACTATTGAGCGTGAGCTCATCATCAAGGCTTTAGAAGAGGCGCGCTTTAACCGAACGCGCGCTGCCACTTTACTTGGGATAAGCTTTCGACAATTACGTTATCGGATACAGAAATTACACATTCATGGCATTGATTGATCCACATTTTTTCATCACACCGGAAGGCTGGTGCAATGGTATTGCGCGCTCGCCTTGTGAAAATTTTGATGCACGTCCTGAACAGACAGTCATTGATTTACTGGTCATACACAATATCAGCCTGCCGCCAGAAGAATATGGCGGATCCTATATTGAAGATTTATTTGCTAATCAACTCGATTGTGATGCGCATCCGTATTTTGAAAAATTGCGTGATTTAAAGGTATCTGCGCATTTTCTGATTAAGCGTGATGGAATTGCGCATCAATTTGTGGCAACACAGGACAGAGCTTGGCATGCCGGCGCTTCAGAATTTAAAGGACGAGCGCGCTGTAATGATTTCTCAATTGGCATCGAACTCGAGGGTTCTGATTTTGAATCGTTTACAGATCGACAATATCAGGTGCTGGCAAAACTCACAGCCGCGCTACTAGTTGCAAATCCTTTAACCGATGTAAGTGGTCACCAACATATTGCGCCGGGCAGAAAAACTGATCCTGGCCCCTTTTTTGATTGGCAGCGCTATCAACGTGAATTCAACAATTTGCTTGAAAATGACATTTCGTCCACGAAATTACCTGCGAAATTAACCTTTCCTGATTGAAAAAACCGGTTGCAAGTTATCGGGTTGGGCACTAGAATTAGTGCATCCCATCGCTGCAAGCACTAGATATAGTGGCTGTATGCTGTAACACAAACACTAAAACAATATTTTTAAGCATGTAATTCGCTTAGGAAATGGGACGATGCCTTGTTATGTCAGTCATTCACAAGGGTCGCAGGGGGAGTCGGCGCAATCCCAGTCCAACAGGGCGAGGCAGAGCCGTAGGTTAGTGGTGCTAAGTCTGAGACCACAAGCGATGCCAGCGGGAACTTCCAGCGCATCCATCCAAATTTCTTGCGTAAGCAAGTGACGCAGTAAACAAAATAATCAGCCGCCGGCTTAGCCGGTGTGGCAAATGTAGGTGTGATTCGTCATGCCTTTGGTTTTACCCATTGAGGAGCGGCAGTGCATACAAATCAGGAAATCTCTGTTAAGTCCAACAACGACTATGTTGGTGTCCCATCGAATGCAGGTAATACACCTTCATCTATGAGCACTGCGACCACAATTGCGGATTACAAGATTATTCGCCGTAATGGAGCAGTGGTTGGTTTTGAGCCTTCCAAGATTTCTATTGCCGTGACTAAGGCGTTCTTAGCAGTAAACGGTGGACAAGGTGCAGCTTCGGCGCGTGTGCGCGAATTAGTTGAGCAATTAACCTCGAATGTGGTGTCGGCCTTAGTGCGTCGCCAACCAGCAGGTGGCACATTTCATATCGAAGATATTCAAGATCAAGTTGAACTTTCTTTGATGCGTTCCGGCGACCATGATGTGGCGCGTGCCTATGTGTTGTATCGCGCTAAGAGAACTGAAGAGCGTGCGCAACAGCAGCCAGCTAAGGCAGAGATTGATCATCCTGAAATACATATTTTGGCGGATGGCCAGCGTGTCTTGCTCGATCATGACAAGCTCAAGAAAATGATTACCGCTGCTTGCATAGGTTTAGAGAGTCATGTTGATGCAGATGCGATTTTGCATGAGACCCTACGCAATCTGTATGACGGTGTACCTGTTGAAGAGTTATATAAATCAGCGATTCTTGCTGCACGTGCCTTGATGGAAAAAGATCCTGCTTACAGTCAGGTTACTGCACGTTTATTGATGCATACCATTCGTAAAGAAGTGTTTGGTAAAGAAGTAGCACAAGCAGATGCGGCACAAAATTATGTTGAATACTTCCCTAAATTTATCAAGAAAGGCATAGAAGCAGAACTGCTTGATGCCAAGCTAGGTCAGTTTGATTTAAAAAAATTAGCAGCAGCCTTAGTGCCAGAGCGTGATTTGCAATTTGGTTATCTCGGTTTGCAAACCCTGTATGACCGTTATTTCTTGCATGTGCAAGGCACACGTATAGAAATGCCACAGGCGTTCTACATGCGCGTTGCTATGGGTTTAGCGTTGAATGAAATTAATCGTGAAGCGCGTGCGATTGAGTTCTACACCTTGTTGTCAACATTTGACTTCATGAGCTCAACCCCAACCTTGTTTAACTCAGGTACTGTGCGTTCACAACTGTCCTCTTGCTATTTGACGACAGTGGCAGATGACTTAGATGGTATTTATGAAGCCATTAAAGAAAATGCGTTGTTAGCGAAATATGCGGGTGGTTTGGGTAATGACTGGACACCAGTGCGTGCACTTGGTGCACATATCAAAGGCACCAATGGTAAATCACAAGGCGTGGTGCCGTTCTTAAAAGTCGTTAACGATACAGCGGTTGCAGTTAATCAGGGTGGTAAGCGTAAAGGTGCTGTATGCGCTTATTTAGAAACCTGGCATATGGATATCGAGGAATTCCTCGAGCTGCGTAAGAACACCGGTGACGATAGACGTCGTACGCATGACATGAATACCGCAAACTGGATTCCTGATTTATTCATGAAGCGTGTGATGGAAAAAGGTGAGTGGACACTGTTCTCACCTTCCGATGTCATCGACTTGCACGATAAATTTGGTAAGGAATTTGAGCAAGCCTACTTAGCTTATGAAGCTAAAGCTGCGAATGGCGAGATGCCATTGTTTAAGAAAATACAAGCCTTAGATTTATGGCGCAAGATGTTATCCATGTTGTTTGAAACAGGTCATCCATGGATTACCTTTAAAGACCCTTGCAACATTCGTTCACCGCAGCAGCATGTGGGTGTAGTTCATAGCTCTAACCTCTGCACGGAAATCACCTTGAACACCAATGATTCTGAAATCGCTGTGTGTAATCTCGGTTCAGTCAACCTGCCTGCGCACATGAAAGACGGCAAGCTCGATCACGAGAAACTGCGTAAAACAGTCAATACAGCAATGCGTATGTTGGATAACGTTATCGACATCAATTACTACGCTGTGAAGAAGGCGCGTGATTCAAATCTACGCCATCGTCCAGTTGGTATGGGCATCATGGGTTTCCAAGATTGCTTACATATGATGCGTATACCTTACGCTTCTGATCAAGCAGTGGAATTTGCTGATCGCTCTATGGAAGCAGTGTGCTACTACGCTTATCATGCTTCTACCGAGTTAGCAGAAGAGCGCGGTATGTATAGCTCATATCGTGGCTCGCTGTGGGACCGTGGGATCTTGCCGCAAGACTCGCTAAAATTATTAGCCGAAGAGCGTGGTGGCTACTTAGAAGTAGACACGACTGAAACGCTGGATTGGTCTGCATTACGTCAACGTATCAAACAATTTGGTATGCGTAATTCAAATTGCGTAGCGATCGCACCGACTGCGACGATTTCGAATATCATTGGCGTATCTGCTTGTATAGAACCAACATATCAAAACTTGTATGTGAAATCGAATCTGTCCGGTGAGTTCACAGAAATTAATGAATATTTAGTACGTGACTTGAAAACACGTGGTCTGTGGGATGAAGTCATGATCGCCGACTTAAAATATTTTGACGGTAGCTTAGCGAAAATTGATCGTATTCCACAAGATCTACGCGAACTATATGCAACTGCTTTTGAAGTTGAACCGAAATGGTTGGTGGAAGCTGCTTCACGTAGACAAAAATGGATAGATCAAGGTCAGTCACTGAATATTTATATGGCAGGTGCATCAGGTAAGAAGTTGGATGAAACCTATAAGTTGGCTTGGTTGCGTGGATTGAAAACGACTTACTATCTGCGCACCATAGGTGCAACGCATACTGAAAAATCAACTTCTAAGACCGGCGCATTGAATGCCGTATCGTCAGAAATGCCAGCAGCAAGTGCAGCAGCAAGTGCAGCACCAGCGCCAGAAACAGATGGTCCTGCTTGCATGATGCGTCCTGGTGATCCTGGTTTTGATGAGTGCGAGGCTTGTCAGTAAAAATTAAACGGATAGTCTTCACAACTGCGTTGTGATGAGCAATGCGGGATTTGATATGGGCTCAAGAGAGTGCATTTCTCTCCCGCTGCTGTGGAAACTATCCTATCGTAACAACACACATAATCGTAAAGAAATAAAGGAAAACAGCATGCTTTCATGGGATGAAGAATCAGTTGCAGCGCAAGCACCGCGCATGCCAGAGCTACCAAAGGCGATGCCACAATTACAGCCAGTCGCTTCCGCTTCACACTTTACTGCGCATCATCCGGAGACGGCATTGAATCCGGAGTTGGTGACCAAGCCACAGTCGTCACAAAGTACAACTGGGCGTGTGAATGCAACCGACAAGCGCATCATTAATGGTAAAACTGACGTGAATCAGCTGGTGCCATTTAAATATAAATGGGCATGGGATAAATATCTGGCAGGTTGCGCAAATCACTGGATGCCGCAAGAAATCAATATGCAGCGCGATATCGAGTTGTGGAAAAATCCAAATGGATTAACCGATGATGAGCGCAGACTTGTAAAACGTAATTTGGGTTTCTTTGTGACTGCAGATTCACTGGCTGCCAACAATATCGTACTTGGCACCTATCGTCACATCACAGCACCAGAATGCCGTCAGTATTTACTGCGTCAGGCATTTGAAGAGGCGATTCATACCCACGCTTATCAATATATTGTTGAATCCTTGGGCTTAGATGAAGCTGAAGTATTCAATGCGTATAACGAAGTGAAGTCGATTCGTGATAAAGATGAATTCTTAATTCCCTTTATCGAGACGCTGACTGATCCAGAGTTCACCACAGGGACAACCGAAAACGATCAGACTTTGCTGAAGTCCTTAATCGTGTTCGCTTGTTTGATGGAAGGCTTGTTCTTCTATGTGGGCTTTACTCAAATTTTAGCCTTAGGTCGTCAGAACAAGATGATGGGTGCAGCTGAACAGTATCAATATATCTTGCGTGACGAGTCTATGCACTGTAACTTCGGTATTGATTTGATCAACACCATCAAGTTAGAGAACCCGCATTTATGGACAGCTGCATTTAAAGAAGAAATTAAAGCGTTGTTTTTAGAGGCAGTGGAGTTGGAATATCGTTATGCTGAGGATACAATGCCGCGTGGCGTTTTAGGTTTGAATGCGCCTATGTTTAAATCGTATCTACGATTCATTGCAAATCGCAGAGCGCAGCAAATTGGTTTAGAGCCTATGTTTGCTCATGAAGAGAATCCTTTCCCTTGGATGAGCGAGATGATCGATTTGAAGAAAGAGCGTAACTTCTTCGAAACCCGTGTCATTGAATACCAAACTGGTGGTGCTTTGAATTGGGAATAAGTAGTGGTTATAGTAGTAAAACAAAGCAAGAAGGGTGAACCCGTAATTAATGGATAGTCATTGGTTTAAACAGACTTTTTTCTCACAGCCACTAAGCCCGATATTTTTTGGCATGGAGGCTTATTCCCCGAAAAAAGAGTTTATCTTTCTGCAAAAGTATTCCAACGCCGGCATGATTGCCGGCGTTTTTTTTGGCTAAGAAAATCGCGTATCACGCACTTTTTCCTCTCTGCGCTTGTCGCAATGAAGATAAGTTGAAATTAAAAACGTGATGTCAGCAGAACAGCTTAGCTAGAGTGACTGAAGCGCTGCATAAAAAATGAGCAGCAGTGTTTTAGTTGGTGCCGCATTCATTAGCGCAAACAGATCCTTGTGTGCGCCGATGAATAATCCGCCAGAGCCATGATGGATCCGGCGGATTTCAAAACTTGAAGCTTGATTATCCATCACGTGAAGGAGAATGAAATGGCAACAGCAAAGAAAAAGGTGGCAGCCAAGAAAAAAACGGCAGCCAAAAAGAAACCAGTAGCAAAGAAAGCCGCAGCTAAAAAGAAACTAGTCGCAAAGAAAAAGCCAGCAGCGAAAAAAGCAGTGAAGAAGACTGCAAAGAAGGCTGTTAAGAAAGTAGCGAAGAAAGCAGCTGCCAAGAAAAAGCCTGCAGCTAAGAAAGTAGCGAAAAAAGCTGTGAAGAAAGTAGCGAAGAAAGCAGTAGCGAAGAAAAAGCCAGTAGCTAAAAAGGCAGCGAAAAAAGCTGTGAAAAAAGTAGCGAAGAAAGCAGTGGCGAAGAAAAAGCCTGCAGCTAAAAAAGCGGTGAAAAAGGCTGTGAAGAAAGTAGCAGCAAAAAAACCGGTAGCGAAAAAAGCAGCAGCTAAGCCTGTCGCTAAGAAGAAGCCAGTGGCAAAAAAACCGGTAGCGAAAAAGCCAGTCGTGGCAGCAGCGGTGCATGCACCGGCATCAGCGCCAACTCCGGCAGCATCACCAGCGATACGTACTGTGTTGAATCCGGCTGCAGCATGGCCATTTCCAACTGGCATACGCCCTTAAGTTGGTAACGCATCGCAATTGATGCAGTCAAAATCCCCGCTGCAAAATAAAATTTGTAGCGGGTTTTTTTTCGGGTGATCTTAGGCATAAGCCCAATATAATAGATGGTCTATATGTTGGTCTAATAGAGGTTTAGTGTGATTACCAGTATTCTCGTTTTAATTATTGATACCGTCAGCAGTTTCTTTGCTGGCCTTTTGCTATTGCGCTTCTGGATGCAAGCAGTGCGAGTAAGACCGCCACTCGCTTTTGGTCAATTTATGTTTCGACTTACCGATTGGTTGGTCATGCCTTTGCGTCGTCTCTTGCCTGGCTTAGGAGGATTTGATTGGGCCAGTTTGTTCGGCGCTTTATTGATTGCATTGTTATCCATCGCTTTGCAACTCGCAGCCCGTTCCGCTCCATTTAGCGCACCTTCCATAATCTTGTTAGCTGTTTTAACAATGGTGCATTGGATGGTGTATGGCTTAATCGGCTTATTATTTATTGAAGTAATTTTCAGTTGGATCAATCCCCATGCACCCATCGCACCTATGGTGCGTGCAATGAATGAACCACTTATGCGTCCCTTACGTCGCTTATTGCCAGCGATAGGTGGGGTAGATTTATCGCCCTTAGTCGCTTTTCTTCTTTTACGTATTGTGTTGTTTGTGGCGGATGAAGTCTTACTTAATCTCGCTTAATGAAAGCTGCTTGGTGTAGTCAGCACGGCAAAGCGGTACGACTGAGTGTGCAAGTGCTGCCGAATGCGAAAAAAACAGAAGTGGTGGGTTTAATCGATGGTGCATTAAAAATTCGATTGAAAGCGCAGCCCATAGAGGGTCAGGCAAATGAGGAGTTAATTCGTTTTGTTGCGACGCAAATTAAACTACCCAAGAAACAAATTAGTGTAGTGCGAGGTTTAACTAGCCGACAAAAAACGATAGAAATAAAAACTCAACAAGAGTGCGATGTAGTGAGTAAAATTTTATTGCCCACCTAAATTGACGTGTTGAATTCAAAAATAAAAAAAGGCGATGCAAATGTATCGCCTTTTTCATTAGTCATGCCTTAGAAGCGATAACCATATTCTTGGAAAAATCTATCTTCGATTTGATCAATAGTTGGCGAATGATTTTGTCCACCTTGGCTAGCAATTTTAATTGCACCCATCAGACTAGATAAACGACCTATCGTCATCCAATCCATGCCACGTGTTAAGCCGAATAACATACCAGCACGGAAAGCATCGCCGCAACCAGTCGGATCAACAATATCCGCCACATTAACAACCGGCACATCGAGTCGACCATCGCTGGTGAAAATTTCTGCGCCTTGTTCACCACGAGTAACAATCAAAGCAGAAACCCGCTCTGCGATTTGTTGTAAAGATAAACCGGTACGCTCAGTCAGTAATTCCGCTTCATAATCATTCACGGCGACATAAGTTGCGAGTTCAATGAAGTGCGTTAATTCTTCGCCATTAAACATAGGCAGACCTTGGCCTGGATCGAAGATGAAAGGAATATTCGCTGCCGCACAATCACTTGCATGTTCTATCATGCCATCACGTCCATCTGGTGCGATGATAGCGATACTCACTTTACCTGCATCAGCAATTTTAATTTGATGCGACATCGCCATAGCGCCAGGATGAAAAGCAGTAATCTGGTTGCTATCAATATCAGTGGTGATGAAAGCTTGCGCAGTATAAGAAGAGTCAATCAGTTTGATGCAACGACGACTAATGCCTAATTTATCAAACCTATCAATATAGGGAGCGCTATCCTGACCGATGGTTGCCATGATAAGTGGATCACCATTCAGTAGTTTCAAGTTATAAGCGATATTGCCTGCGCAACCGCCAAATTCACGGCGTATGCCAGGGACTAGAAAAGCGACATTGATTTTATGTAGCTGATCAGCGAGTAAGGCTTCAGAAAAACGTCCGCCAAAGGACATGATAGTGTCGAAAGCAAGTGATCCACAAATTAGTGAGGTCATGATGGGCCTATATCAAAGTTCAAAAAACAAAAGTTATTATTAGTCTGCGTGTGCTCAGGGATAAAACATAGTGAGTTGGAAGTCGGTCGGCGCAGGGCCAGTGAGTTCAAACACGAGCCGTATTTCATGCTCAGATTGTGCAGTGATACCTTGTTTGACTAAGTTAGGCTGAATCAAAAAATTTTGAGGTAAAAAAACCTTGCGTGTAATGATCTCACCTATCTCATCTTTGAGTTGTAATTCTAATGAAGGCCATGCTTGTGGTGATGGGCTTTGGTTACGTAGCAAAGCAATTAACTCGAATTGATTAGTTTGATCAGGAATCGCACGTAACTGACTAGATTGTAAAGAGAGTTGTTTAATTTGCGCAGGCAGATTAATAGTACAACCGAGATAAGCACAAGCGATGCGCATAGTGGGATCGCTCTCAGGTGCTTGTGCCACGATCTCATTACGAAAATGAATCACGAGTTGGATAGCAAGACTAATCAATAATAATGGTATGCCTAACCAAAAAATCGTTTTCCACATTCGCGAGCGACGCGCTTTTTGCTTAGCTTCTTGAACAAATGCAGGCTCATTAGCAGATTCATTATCAGGCGTGCTAATGGGGGTGTTCATTAGCGGTGGAGAATCAACTTGATCCTCATCAAGCAGAGGATCAAACTTTGGTAAATCTTTACGCGGTTGAACCTGCCAATCTGAGATGGCTTTAGAAAGAGTATCTAACTCATCCTGCATGTTAGGTTCTGTTTTGGCATTAGCAGGCATAGATTCAGATGCGGCTGTGGTGAATTCAGTTTCTTGCGTCGCAATTGGGTTGAGTAAGAGATCAGCTGCTTCATCACTCACCAAGCGTGCGCCACCATCAAACACTTGCCTGCATGCGCCACAACGCACCGTGCCATTGCGTAGCAACAGTTGTTCTGTAGTGACCTTGAAGCGGGTTTCACAGTGAGGACAAGTGGTAATCAACATGCGCAATAAAATACGTTATGAAATTCATGGTTTATTAGTGTGACTGACCAGCTAAAGCAACCCAACCTTCATGCTCAGCCCAAACTGCAAGTTGTATGAACGGTTGATAAGCCTGAATCACTTCTTCTGCTTGCCTTGCAAGCACGCCAGATAACACTATTTTTCCTTGTTTATGTAAACGACCACATAACATAGGCGCCATCAGTTTTAAGGGACTAGCTAATATATTCGCTAACAAAAAATCATAGCGTTGATCTGGATAAGTGGTGCCGAATTCTTCTGGTAAAAAATAATCGACAGCACAAGCATTGCGCTCTGCATTATAGCGAGCTGATTCTATCGCTTGTGGATCGATATCTACTCCATGTACTGTACTTGCACCGAGCTTGCTGGCCACCATAGCGAGTATGCCGGAGCCACATCCATAATCCAACACAGTGCATGATTGTGGCGGATTTTTTTCTAGCCATTCCATACACAGTCGAGTAGTGGGATGACTACCTGTACCAAAGGCTAGGCCAGGATCAAGTTCTAGTACTAAGGCATCCGGATCAGGCGCTGCATGCCAACTAGGCACAACCCAAATACGTTCACCGATATGGATAGGATCAAATTGCGATTGTGTGAGACGAACCCAATCCTGTTCTGCAACTTCACGTAAGCTAAATGGCCAAGAGTGTTTTTTTTCAGAATACGTTAATGAACATGTAGTACAAGCATTAGCAACTAACTCAGTATGATTTGCATCGGATTCAGCGAGCGCAATCACGCGACTCCGTTCCCAAGCTTGTCGTTCTGGCTCCATGCCAGGCTCACCAAATAAGGCACGTTCTGCATCGGTGCCTTCATCTGCATCTTCGACTGAGACAGACAATGCCCCTGCTTCCATTAATGCATCAGATAAAAGTTCTGCATGCTGGCGTGGTACTTCTAACACTATTTCAGTCCAGCTCATGATGGTCTGCCTATTTTTTGGCAGCTAGCTTGGGGTTGTGTTCTAGATCTGGTTTATCAGCCAGTTTATGTTCGAGGTAATGAATGTTGGTGCCGCCTTCTGCAAAACGTGCATCCACCATTAATTCACGATGCAAAGGAATGTTGGTTTGTATTCCTTCCACCACCATTTCAGATAAAGCGATTTGCATACGACGAATAGCTTGTTCACGCGTTGCGCCATACGCAATCACTTTACCCACCATAGAGTCATAGTGAGGTGGTACGTAATAACCTGCATACGCATGCGAATCAACGCGTATACCAGGACCTCCCGGCGCATGCCACGCTGTGATACGACCAGGTGAAGGCGTGAATTTAAAAGGATCTTCCGCATTGATACGACATTCAATCGCATGACCGGAGATGATGATGTCGCGTTGACGTAGTCGCAGTTTTTCGCCGAATGCAACACGTATTTGTTCTTGCACTAAATCTACGCCAGTCACCATTTCAGTAACTGGATGTTCGACTTGAATACGTGTATTCATTTCAATGAAGTAGAACTCACCGGCTTCATATAAAAATTCGAAAGTACCTGCACCGCGATAACCAATTCTGCGACAAGCTTCAGCACAACGATCGCCAATTTTTTCTATCAGTTTGCGTGGAATGCCAACTGCCGGCGCTTCTTCAATTACTTTTTGATGACGACGTTGCATAGAGCAATCGCGTTCACCTAACCAAATTGCATTTTTAAATTCATCGGCCAGTACTTGAATTTCCACATGGCGTGGATTTTCTAAAAACTTTTCCATATACACTTCAGGATTACTGAAGGCAGCACCGGCTTCCGTTTTCGTCATGGTGACTGCATTTAATAATGCAGCTTCGGTATGAACAACACGCATACCACGACCACCACCACCACCTGCAGCTTTAATGATGACGGGATAACCAACCTTACGCGCAGTTTGGATAATAATTTTTGGATCATCCGGTAAGGCACCTTCAGAACCTGGTACGCAAGGTACACCGGCTTTAATCATGGCTTGCTTAGCTGAGACTTTATCGCCCATTAAGCGAATTGAGTCTGAACGTGGGCCTATAAAAACAAAGCCAGATTTTTCTACCCGTTCTGCAAAGTCAGCATTTTCAGACAAGAAGCCATAACCAGGATGGATCGCTTCCGCATCCGTGACTTCAGCTGCGCTAATGATAGCGGGCATACTTAAATAGCTTTGCGCAGAAGCAGCAGGTCCTATACAAACAGATTCATCGGCGAGCTTGACGTATTTTGCTTCGCGATCAGCTTCTGAATGAACCACAACAGTTCTGATACCCATTTCGCGACAAGCGCGTTGAATACGCAGAGCGATTTCACCTCGGTTAGCGATGAGAATTTTTTCGAACATAGTGAGCATCTGTATGCCACTGCAAGCAATCTCGTCGAATAACGATTTGCAGCTAGCGGTGGCACAACACCTTTGTGAAGTTATCCAATGACGAACAGAGGCTGGCCGAACTCAACTGGTTGTCCGTTTTCGACCAGGATTTGTGTGATGACGCCAGAAGCATCTGCATCAATCTCATTTAAGAGCTTCATCGCTTCGATAATACAAATCGTGTCACCCTCTTTAATACTCGCGCCTAGCTCTACAAATGGCGCAGCGCCCGGAGCTGAAGAGCGATAGAAAGTACCCACCATAGGCGATTTAACGATATGACCAGTAGGCTCGGCGGCCACCACAGGCGCTGCCGCGACGGGGGGTTGCGCTTGCTGCATTACTGGTGCTTGAGTCATGGGTTGCTGCATCATCACCATTTGGTTTGATACGCCCGATGATTTTACGATTTTGACTTTGCTTTCTCCTTCTGTGACTTCCAGTTCGGAGATGCCTGATTCTGCAACTAAGTCGATCAGAGTTTTGAGTTTTCTTAAATCCATTGATGATCCGTTTTTTGAAACAAGAGGAAAATGGTCCTGCTAAGAATGAGCCGCGATTATAAGCTTTGCAGCGAGATAATGGAAGTTAGCTAAATTTAAAGCTTTTTGATAGCAAATTCAATACTAATGCGATAACCGTCTGGGCCCAAGCCACACACCACGCCGGCGGCTAATTCAGACAAATAAGAGTGATGCCTAAAGCTCTCTCGCTTATAAATATTCGAGATATGTACTTCTACAAACGGAATCGCTACACCAGCAAGCGCATCTCGTAGCGCGACACTGGTGTGGGTGAGACCACCTGGATTAATCACAATCGCCTCCACGCCTTGCGCTTTAGCAGCCTGAATCCTGTCGATTAAGTCGCCTTCATGATTGCTTTGCAAGCAAGCCAACTCAGCTCCAGCTGCCTGAGCTTGTGCTATCGCCGCTTGCTCGATTTCTGCCAAAGTGGTTGCGCCATAGACCTCAGGTTCACGGCTACCCAATAAATTCAAGTTAGGGCCATTTAACAGTAGCAGCTTTTTTGCCATCGAGATAGCGCTTAATTTGACGAAGAAGGGCGCATTTTGCCGGAAAATGCAGTGCTAAGGCAAGCGAAAAGCCGCAACGCTATTGCGGACTGAGTAAATCTTCGCGTAATTTTTTCATGTCTAGGCGACCAAGATAGACTTTGCGAACTTGACCTTGTGGGCTGATTAAGACCGTAAAAGGTAGCCCGCCCGCCTGATTTCCAAATTGTCGCGCCAGTTCTGTGCCGTTCATACCGGCGACAAGTAGTGGGTAAGTGATGTGATGGGTTGAAGAAAATTCACGAATATTGGAAGGGGAATCAATGCCGATTCCAATAATTTGCAGATTCTTATCGGCTAACTCCGTCTGCAAGGCGACTAATTCCGGCATTTCTGAAACACAGGGAGGACACCAAGTAGCCCAAAAATTAATCAACAGAAGTTTGCCTTGCCATTCTTGTAACTTATGCGTTTTATTTTCTACATCCGGTAGAGCAGTCGCCATCAAACTAGTCACGGCTATTTGTTCGGGAGTGGGCTGACTCTTTTGCCAACTGACATAGGCACCAAATGCCGTAACCAGCAATGCCGCCAAAATCAGGGATAGGGTTTTGATTTTCATGTTGGATCGTCTTCATTGAGTAGCGCTTTTAGCGTGCGCAAATTTAAATATTCTTGAGCATTCCCGTTACCTGTTTTGGATGCGCTACGTACATCGTCGGGTTCATACATAGTCAGGTGCACGCCTTCGTTCTTCCACATAAATGAGTAGGTCTCCACGAGTTCACCTCTTTGTTTAGCATGCCCTGTCTCGCTAACGTCATAGTCGACATCAGCATTTAATAAAAAAACAGCAACATCTTTACTGCTTTCAGGGAAAAGCTGAATATGAATATCAGTGTGCTCACCAGCCGTGCCGTTAACCACAGCACCAACTAATCGAGGATGAAAACGCTCCAATATTTGCATCAGTTCTACTGCTAAAAGCCTGAGCGCTTTTAAGCGTGCGGGTTGTTCATCACCCATGAAAAGTGCCTGATATTCACGTACCTCAGCTTCTACTTGTGCATTATCTGGCATCACATCGCCATGTGTTTTGCTATTACCTAGTACGAGTTTTGCAGCTTTACGTTTGGCAGTGGCATAGTCAGTGCCGTCCTCAGCAATCATACGAGCCGCGGCCATGGCAATTTCCATTCTGAGGTGTTCACCATCACTAGGATAGAGGATCATAAGCGTTCAATTTACTGTCGTAATTACTGAATTAGGGATACAGAGTGCGCCTAGTGCAAGAGTGAGGTACTGTAAAACCACTGCAAGTCATACCTGCATCCAGATGCTGTTAGCGTGAGCTAGTGAGATGGTGAGAGTTTTAGTCTGAAAATCCATGCTCGGATACGTTAGCCAGAGGCTAGGCTCAGGTAAAATCCCACAGTTATAAAAACCTGATTCTACAATGCATATTCACATACTTGGTATCTGCGGTACCTTCATGGGCGGACTAGCTGTACTAGCGCAAGAAGCTGGACATAAAGTCACGGGCTGCGATGCCAACGTCTATCCTCCTATGAGCACGCAATTACGTGCACAAGGCATAGAACTAATTGAAGGTTTCGATCCTGATCAACTGAAATTAAAGCCTGATCTCTTTGTAGTGGGGAATGTCGTCTCACGTGGTAATCCATTGATGGAGGCAATTCTCAACCAAGGTTTGCCTTATACATCCGGTCCGCAATGGATAGGTGAACATATTTTGCAAAATAAATGGGTCTTAGCAGTGACGGGTACGCATGGTAAAACCACGACCTCATCTATGCTCGCTTGGATACTGGAAGACGCTGGCTATCATCCGGGCTTTCTGATCGGTGGTGTACCTATGAATTTTGGTATCTCAGCACGTTTGCAAGGTAAGCTGAATGAAAATCCTTTCTTTGTGATTGAAGCGGATGAATACGACACTGCCTTCTTTGATAAGCGCAGTAAGTTTGTACATTACCGTCCACGTACAGCGATACTGAATAATCTTGAATATGATCATGCAGATATTTTTCCTGATCTCACTGCGATAGAAACGCAGTTTCATCATCTAGTGCGTACCGTGCCACAGATAGGTGGGTTGATCGTGAATGGACGTGAAGAATCTTTGCGTCGCGTGATAGCACGTGGATGTTGGAGTCACACTGAATGGTTTGGTGGTGCAGTCGAAGAAGGTTGGTCTATGCGTGAGCATGATGATGCCTCATTTGATGTGCTGCTTAAAAATGAATTGATAGGCACTGTGCATTGGTTCTTATCGGGTGAACATAATCGATTCAATGCCATTGCTGCGATTGCAGCAGCACGTCACGCAGGAGTCCCTCCTGCACAAGCGATTCAAGCATTAGCGAGTTTTGAAAATGTAAAACGTCGTATGGAGACGCGTGGTATCGCTAAAGGCATCAAAGTGATTGATGATTTTGCACATCATCCCACCGCGATTGCGACCACAGTGGCAGGATTGCGTCAACAGCTAGGCAAGTCAAGAATACTGGCTGTATTAGAGCCACGTTCCAATACGATGAAGTTAGGCACCATGAAAGATGCCTTACCTGGAAGTTTGTTCGCAGCTGATTTAGTTTTTGGTTATGGCGCTAAAGGCGAAGGTAAGAATGCATTAGGTTGGGACTTAAGTGCAGCACTTGCACCTTTAGGTGCTAAAGCCAAAGCGTTTGATGATTTAGATTTATTGGTGAGTGCTGTTGCTGCTACAGCACAATCAGGCGATACGATACTCGTGATGAGTAATGGTGGTTTTGGTGGCGTACATCAAAAACTACTCGATGCCATCAACAGTCGTGTAGATTAAATCTTCATTCATGATTCTTTATCTACATGGTTTTCGATCTTCTCCACAATCTTACAAAGCCCGCATGATGCGAGCACATTGTGCAGCCCATGAAAAACTGGATCAATTTATTTGTCCACAATTACCAGCTTCACCAGCAGCTGCTATGCACATGATAGAAAATATTGCGAGCCAACATGCTGTACAGACTTTAACAGTAGTGGGTTCCTCATTGGGCGGATATTACGCAACTGCCTTGGCTGAGAAAATAGGATGTAAAGCAGTGCTACTCAATCCTGCTGTACGACCTGCCCAAGATTTACAAGATCATATTGGTGAACTTACGACATGGCATAGCAATGAGCCTTTTGAGTTTAAGCCAGAATACATCGCTGAGTTAGAAGCCATCGCAGTCAATAACATTACACGACCAGAGCGCTATTTTTTAATAGCAGCAACCGGCGATGAAGTATTGGACTGGCAAACTATGACAGATCATTATCAAGGTGCGCGACAACGCGTCATCAACGGTAGTGATCATGGGTTATCCGATTTTGAGCACTACATCGATGAAGTAATTGCATTTTGCAGCGATAAATAATCAAGGATTATTCATCATGCATGCTATTCAGATGAACCAACAAATACAACGACTAAAGTAAGCAATGAATTTATTTTTTGAAGAAGCCGGTGACTTCAAAGTGGGTGCAATTTTGTCCCAGCAGGGTGAAGCTTATCAAGTCGAAACACCTTCGGGTAAGCGTACTAAAGTACGTGCTCGTGATGTCTTATTACAATTTGCAAGTCCATCGCCGAGTGAATTAATGTCGCTGGCTAGTGATGTGGCAAAAGAAATGGATACAGCTTTTTTATGGGAAGTAGCAGGTGATCAAGAATTTGATTTTACTGATCTCGGTGCTGAATATTTTGGGCATAAACCCGAACCACAAGAAGCAGCAGGTTTATTAATTAAGCTCTCGACAGCACCTATTTATTTTTATAAAAAAGGTAAAGGTCGTTATAAAGCTGCGCCCGAAGCATCATTGCAAGCAGCATTACTTGGTGTAGAAAAGAAAAAACAGCAAGCTGTATTGCAAGCCTCTTATGTTGAAGAACTTAAGGCTGGTAAGTTACCAAGCTCTATGGCAAGCATGATGCCGCAGTTATTATTTAAGCCTGATAAAAACACCATAGAGTACAAAGCATTAGAAGCAGCTTGTTCTACTTTGCAAACCACAGCTGCGCGACTGATGTTGACAGTCGGTGCCATACCAAATGCTTTGCAACTGCATTTCTCAAAATTTTTATTAGAGCAGTTTCCTAAGGGTAGAGGCTTTCCAGTCATTGCATTACCTAGTCCACCTGAACTTCCGCTCGCCAATGTACAAGCTTTTTCAATTGATGATGTCACCACTACTGAGATTGATGATGCCTTCTCAGTCCAGCATTTACCCGATGGTGATATTTGCATAGGCATTCATATTGCAGCGCCCGCATTGTCAATACAAAGAGATGATGCTATTGATGCGATAGCACGTGCGCGTATGAGTACGGTGTATATGCCGGGTGACAAAATAACCATGTTGCCCGATGAATTTGTGAATCTTTATACGCTAGCTGAAGGTAAGCCTAGACCGGCACTCTCTTTATATGTCACCTTAAATCAAGAAGATTGGTCAGTGCGTTCCACTAAGACAGTGATTGAGCAAGTTCCAGTAGCTGCCAATTTACGCCACAATGATTTAGATGAATTGGTTACAGAAGAAACTTTGCAAAATGGCGAAGGTGACTATCCATTTAAAAAGGAAATCAGTGTGCTGTGGCAGTGGGCGCAAGTGTTAGAGCAAGGTCGTATGAAAAAACGCGAAGAGTTTGGTTTGCGGCCTGAGCAAAATAATCGTGTTGATTTTAATTTTTATGTAGAAGACGACACTGTCACTATCACGCGTAGAAAACGTGGTGCGCCACTCGATAAAATCGTCGCTGAGCTCATGATTTTCGCTAACAGTAGTTGGGGAAAATTAATGCATGAATGTGGCGTGCCTGGAATTTATCGTGCACAAGGTGGTGGCAATGGTTGGACGTCACGATTGCAAGTGCGTATGCAAACGCATGCAGCGCCACATCAAGGTTTGGGTGTAGATCAATATGCGTGGAGTACATCACCATTACGTCGCTATACTGATTTAGTCAATCAATGGCAGATCATGGCGTGTGTTTCACATACCGTTACAGCACCGTTGGTTGCACCATTCAAACCTAAGGATGCAGATTTATTTGCTATTGTTTCTGCATTTGATGGTGCGTATGCAGCGTATGCTGATTTCCAAAATACTATGGAACGCTATTGGTGTTTGCGTTGGCTAAAGCAAGAATCACAACGTATTGTTGATGCTGTGGTTTTAAAAGATCAAATGTTACGCTTAACAGAAATACCTTTAGTGATACAAATGTCGAGTTTGCCCACCTTGGCACGTGGTGCACAGGTGAAGTTGGAATTACTCGATGGAGATGAAGTTGATTTATCCGTGCAAGCACGTCTAATAGAGGTGGTGAGTGCGGAGCCCGCTGTAGATACGAGTGCGCTCTCGGATGTGGAAGCTGAAGAAGAAATGAGCGAGGCAGAGCAAACAACGCTAAACGCAACAACCGAGGTGGTTGAACCATCACCTGCTAATACTGAATAACATGCAAACCAAGGCGCCTAATCGTTCATTAACGATAGCGGTCAGTGTATCGCTGGTGCTGCATGTCATTTTATTGTGCATACATTTTGTCGCACCAGAACCATTTCGTTTTAAGCCACTAGATCCTGCATTAGAAATTATTCTGGTTAACTCTAGTCATCAGCAAGCACCTCTGAAAGCTGACGCATTAGCGCAAGCTAATCTGAATGGTGGCGGTGATGCTAAAGAAGGGCGAGCAAAATCGCCTTTGCCTGATATGAAAAAATCAGTTGATGGTAGTGCTTTAGAAGCGCGTCGTAAACGTATTGCTGAACTTGAGCAAATGCAAAATCGTGTGTTAGCGCAGATGGCAACGAAAACACCGCAAAGCGTAAAACAATTAACTGATAAAACGAAATCGCAGCAGCCCGATGCAGCCTTAAGCGCAAAACAACAAGAAGAAGCCTTAGCTTTAGCACGCAGAGAAGCCGAGATCGCACAGCGTATTCAGGATTACAACAAGCGTCCTGTTAAAACACAAATTACGCCAAGTACCAAAGCGGTGAACTATGCTTTGTATTATGCAGCAGTACAAAAACGTATAGAGACCATAGGCA
>CAMCXB010000038.1 GCA_945883145.1 Bordetella parapertussis
AGTTCGGAAGCTATATTCCTGCATTTATTGGCACCTGCAGCGAGACATTTAGGCTATCTCTGGGATGAAGACTTATGCGACTTCTCTAAGGTCACCATAGGTTTACTGCGCATGCAGAAAATCACGCTGCGTTTAGGATCAGATTTCCAAGAAAAACGTAAGTCAGCTTTGGAAGGTATGCGCGCATTGTTTGCGCCAGTACCGGGGTCTCAGCACACCTTGGGGGTGTTGATGGTTTCTGAATTTTTTAGACGCGAAGGTTGGCAAGTTTGGATGGAATTAGGTTCATCTGAAGAGAGGCTGTTAGCCGCGGTTAAAAAAGATTGGTTTCAAGTGATAGGTTTATCGATAGGGTCGGAAGCACATATCGAATCATTGACTGACACTATTAGATCGATCAGAGCAGCATCAGTAAATCGCGATGTGAAGGTTTTAATTGGCGGTCCAATTTTAGCGATTACACCGAATTTATTTAAAGAAGTCGGTGCTGATGGTGCAGCTGGTGATGCGGTGAGTGCAGTTGCATTAGCTAAAAATCTGTTTTCACTATAAGGCCTTATATCCAAAGCATGCGGATTCATTTTTTTAGCTGAAATTAGTCTTTTTTGCTGGCATGGTAATCTCTCCACTTTGCATTTAACAGCGCACCAGTGGGTAGTTATTCACTCGCCTTTCATTACTCCATATTACGAAAATAAAAATATCATCTGCTTATGAATTATTAGCAGCAGATGCTTTCGACCTATTCTTTAGCCTACATCATGCCTAACCCGGAAATCACCGCATTAAGTTCACATGAAAAGCGCTCGTGCGCCTCGCTCGCAACAATTTATTCCATGCGTATGCTAGGCCTTTTCATGGTGCTGCCTGTTTTTATTATGGAGGCACGTCAGTACCCTGGTGGTGATGATCCTTCCAGTGTGGGTCTAGCGATGGGCATGTATGGATTAGTGCAGGCCATGCTGCAAATACCTTTTGGATTGGCTGCAGATAAGTTTGGGCGCAAGCGTGTCATTGTGTTTGGTTTTCTTTTACTAGCGCTAGGTAGCGTGATCGCAGCTTGTGCGACCAGTGTCGCGGGACTTGCATTAGGTCGAGCAATTCAAGGTGGTGGTGCGATCTCTGCTGCAGTGACAGCTTTGTTAGCGGATCAAACGCGTGATCATGTACGTACTAAAGGTATGGCCTTAATCGGAGCAAGTATAGGATTAATGTTTGCTCTATCTTTAATTATTGGACCACTACTTGCAGCGCATGTAGGCTTGCAAGGTATATTTGGTATTAGTGCTGCAATGGCATTGATAGGTATTTTAATTATTCTGTATTGGACGCCGCAAGAAATAGCAGTCGAAAAGACAGTGCAAAAGAAAACTTTTTCACAGTTACGCACAACCTTAATGCAATCGGATTTATTGCGTCTCGATTTTGGTGTCTTTATTTTATATGCAGTGCAACTAGCAATGTGGGTAGGTATACCGAGTCTGCTTTCACAAGCAGGCGTGAGTAATAAAGATCATGGTTGGGTTTATCTGCCAGCAGTGTTGCTATCCTTTGTATTCATGGGCATGACGCTTTTTAAAATGGAACGCAAGGGTAAGCTTAAACCTTTGTTTTTAGGTTCTATCATCTGTGTGATGTTAGTACTGATTGCTATGGTGTTTCAAACAGAAGGACAAGCAAATATTTGGCTGCTAGGCTTTCTGATATTTTTATTTTTTAGTGGCTTTAACATTCTTGAAGCGAGTCAGCCTAGTCTTGCATCGCGTATGTCACCACCCGATTCACGTGGTGCTGTATTAGGGGTTTACAACACACTGCAATCTCTAGGAATTTTTGCTGGCGGTGCAATGGGCGGTATGATTAGTCGTGCGATAGGTTTGCAAGGATTGTTTTTAGCTTGTGCGGCATTGATGGCGATTTGGTGCATAGTATCTTGGCCTATGCAATTTATGCCACCCAAACAAGCTAGTAGTAATGCCTAATTAATCTAAAAATTCTTTCAATACAGCCAGAGATTGTTCGACATTTTCCTCTTGCGGTAAATGTCCTGTTTTTGGTAGTGCTTGCAGTTGAACTTTAGGAATAAGCGTTAAATAATCCTGCGCATTCGCGATCGGTATCATGCCATCCTCTTCTCCCCACATCAACAAAGTGTCAGCCTGAATAGTTTTTAGAATCGGGGCAGGGTCTTTGAGTACAGTTTGATTCAAGCGCGCTACGATATTTTTTCTCACGTTGGGTGCGCACATTAAGTCATAGTAGCGATCAAGCATTGTAGAACTTAAACTCAGTGGATCTGCATAAGCAGGTAATAAACTCATTTTCAAAATTGGCTTAGGGAGAGCTACAGTCATAGTACTGAGCATCCATGAAGCTTGAGTTGGCTTATCGTACTCAAAACCCTCACTCGCAAATCCATCAGGTGAAATGAGTACTAATTTTTTTACTCGATTAGGGTAGGTGGCTGCGATATGCCAAGCGAGTTTTCCACCCAATGAATTCCCTATTAAACTAACTTTCTTTACTTCTAGTGCGTCTAGCAAATCTAGAATGACTGCAATATCATGCGCGTCTGAAAAATCATTTTTTTCATTCTCACCGCTGAGTCCAAAACCGGGTAAGTCCAAGCGTATAACGCGATAATCTTTTTCCAATACGCTAGCCCATGCTTCCCATGTGTGTAAGCTAGATCCAAAGCCATGTAAAAAAATGAGAGTGGGAGAATTTTTATTGCCAGTGTCACGATAATGCAGTCGTGTACCAGCTATTGTTATAAATTGACTTGGAGCTTGTGCGTATTTTTTTGTAAGTTCATTAAAATCTTTATCCGGTGTCCACACCAGATAGACACACGCTACAATGCCAGCAAGCAGTAGATAAATCATAGGCTTCATTAATCTTTTCATTTTGTATAAAGTAGCGTTACTGGTTATTGAAAATAAATGTGCTTTAACTTTTAACTTAACCTTATCACAGTCTATCTTGCCTAATTTTTAGCTTGAATTTTATGAATCCATCTAAACGCGTCTTTGTTGTTGGTGCTACAGGCACCATTGGTCGTGCAACTGTTCAAGCACTGATAGCGCAAGGACATGATGTGGTGTGTTTTATTCGTGATCGCGCTGAGAAAAAAACAAGTAGCCAAGCTGAGGTTATATTTGAAGGAGCATCGATTCGTTATGGCGATATAAGAGATTCGCATTCGATCAGTGAGCAAGGATTTAAAAATGAAAAGTTTGATGTAGTTATATCGTGTTTAGCATCACGGTCTGGTGCGCCCAAAGACGCATGGGCGATTGACCATCAAGCGCATATTCATGTTTTAGAAGCAGCAAAATGTGCAGGAGTTGTACACTTTATTTTGTTATCAGCGATTTGTGTACAAAAGCCTTTGCTAGCGTTTCAGCATGCCAAACTCGCTTTTGAAAAAGCATTAATTGCATCTGGATTAACTTACTCAATTGTGAGACCGACTGCTTTTTTTAAATCATTGTCGGGTCAAATAGGGCGAGTAAAAAAAGGTAAACCCTTTCTTTTATTTGGAGATGGAAGACTGACTTCATGTAAGCCAATAAGTGATGCCGATTTAGCTGAGTTTATTGCAGCTTGCATTCATGATCAGCTGCGACATAATTGCATATTGCCTATAGGTGGTCCTGGTCCAGCCATTACACCATTAGAGCAGGGTGAAAAATTATTTGCATTGTTAGGAAAAGAAGGGCGTTTTAAACATGTTCCGCTTGCTGTTCTCGATGTGATTATTTTTGTGCTGAGTGGTTTGGGACGTTTTATCCCTGTGCTTGCCGATAAAGCGGAATTAGCCCGTATAGGACGGTATTACGCCACCGAGTCTATGTTGGTTTGGGATGCTGAGAAGAGTGTTTATGATGCTGCCGCTACGCCATCTGCGGGTAAGCAAACTTTGTTTGATTACTATGCAGAGGTAATTACAGGTGCCCAAGAGCCTGAACGTGGCGATCATGCTGTGTTTTAATTGAAAGTCGATTCTTAAATTTTAGTTTTCATAGTTATTTAATCTCTGTCGATTCACCGATTTCCTTCCAATACTTAAGCGATGGTTAGTCGCTTCATATCTATTTTTTTCAATCGGTTTTTTTAATTTAACCGACTTTATCTAAGGATTTTCTCCTTCTTCTGCTTTTGATAATGAATCATGGGCGATACCTCTTTTTTCTTCGTTGAGCGGCAAAGATTAGCCCGTAAAGTCTTGGTATTGATTGACATTACATTGTTTTACTGTCAGTATATATTGACAACCCATAGTGTAACGTGAGCGTTACACTATGGGTTGTTGAAAATGTAACTCAAAAAATGATTAGGCTGTGCCCGCGTGCGGGATGAGCACGAACATGCATGTTATTCAAGGAGTTGATGCCATGTCTGATAAAGATAAAGTTTGGCCTACAGGCCTGACAGAGGCGGAATCTGAGGAGATACACCGTCATTTGATCCAAGGTACGCAAATTTTCGGCATGATTGCCGCCTTGGCTCATTTGCTCGCGTACGTATATTCACCTTGGCTTCACTAATCGATAGGGGAAATCACAATGATCTATGGAAAAATTTGGTGTGTGGTTAAGCCATCGGTTGGTATTCCAATCATCATCGGTGCAGTAGCGGTAGCTTCATTTTCCGTTCACTTGGCTCTGACGATCAATACCACCTGGGTAAAAGGCTTTTTGAATGGTGGCGCAGGTAAAGTGGCTGCATTCTCGAATGAGACTACGCCGCAAGTTGCTTCGCTTACTGTTCAACAAGTACGCAAATAGTTTTATGTTGTTCTTATGGTTCGGGATCTTCCGATCCCGAACTATATTTTTAGCTTATGTCCGAGTGACAGTAATTCACCCTGCATGGGAATCGATGAATCTATGAATCGGTTTAGCCAAGAATTAATTAAAACCTGGACTCAAATTAGTCCACGTTTCTTACCTTTTGCAGATGCGGCAACGCCAGATTTGCCGCTCTCACGTTTACTGCGTCTCTCTTTATTTCAAGTTTCTGTAGGCATGGCCTTAGTCTTAGTGATAGGCACGCTTAATCGCGTGATGATCGTTGAGTTACATGTGCCTGCTTCCTTAGTCGCTATCATGATTTCTATGCCTCTGGTCTTTGCGCCGTTTCGCGCATTGATAGGCTTTCGATCTGATAACCATCGTTCTGCCTTAGGTTGGAGAAGAGTGCCTTATATTTGGATGGGTACTTTGGTGCAGTTCGGTGGCTTAGCTATCATGCCATTTGCTTTACTGGTGTTATCAGGCCTTGGTAGCGCAAAAGATGCGCCGGTATGGATAGGACAATTAGGCGCTGCAGTCGCATTTCTATTAGTGGGTGCTGGCTTGCATACTACGCAAACAGTAGGACTAGCTCTTGCAACGGATTTAGCACCACCAGAGTCGCGTCCTAAAGTTGTTGGCTTGATGTATGTGATGCTTTTATTTGGAATGATAGTCAGTGCTTTACTGTTTGGTGTTGCATTAGCAGACTTTAGTCCAGGTCGTTTAATTCGTGTGATACAAGCAGCAGCCGTCATCACACTGGTGTTGAATGTGTCGGCTTTGTGGAAGCAAGAGCCACGTCGTAGTCGCAACAGCATTCCACTCAGAGCAGATTCTGATTTTCTTGAATCTTTTAGAACATTTGCGCACGGTGGTAATGCAGTGCGTAGATTAATAGCTGTTGGATTAGGCACCATGGCTTTCTCTATGGAAGACGTGTTGCTAGAGCCATATGGTGGTGAAATTTTACATTTAAGCGTAGGCGATACGACATCCTTAACAGCAACGCTTGCAATAGGAGGTTTGTTAGGTTTTGGTTTAGCTTCCCGCATATTAAGCCGCGGAGCTGATCCCTTCCGTATGGCAGCGAGTGGTGCATTGGTGGGTATTCCTGCATTTTTATTGGTTATCTTTGCTGCGCCTATGACATCAGGAATGATGTTTGGTCTGGGTACCCTGTTGATAGGATTTGGAGCGGGTTTATTTGGGCATGGCACCTTAACGGCCACTATGAATCTTGCGCCCGCAGGTCAGGCTGGTCTTGCGCTTGGCGCATGGGGCGCAGTACAAGCAACTGCTGCAGGTATTGCTGTCGCATTAGGCGGCATTATTCGTGATGTGGTTGCGATGTTTACTGATTCAGCGACTGGCTACATGAGTGTTTACAGCATAGAGATTTTCTTGATGCTGGCCACAATCATCATCATGCTGCCTTTGATTAAAAAGAGTGCAGCAACTTCAGAATTAACGCTTGAGAGACAAACTCCACAAGTGAGTGCTCGATGGTGATGTCGTCAGAAAATTAGCGGTTATGAAGAGTTGGAAAAAATAGGGAATAATAGGAAAGTTTTTGAGTTAATTGCTGCAATTGCAACAGTTGATTTATCTATTTTGTTGTTGTGCAGCGTAAGAATAATCAAATGTTAAAGGAGAAGAGCATGAAGGTTTCGAGTATTTTATTAATTATGTGGTTCATTGCATTAATTTTTATGCTTGCTAATCATTTCAACAAACAGAACATCCGTCGCATGCAAAAGCGTTAATTTGTGATCACGATAACGGCAAACAAGATGAGCTTAGCTGACCATCTTGTGCCGTTATGATGTTTTATCTTGCTGCTTTAAGTTTGTTAAAAGCAGTGATGCGTTGTATCTATCAAAGTATGGTCTTCCAGATCAGTTATATTCAAAATTTAAGTAGACCATTCCCCTCATTGCTTCACACTAAGCATTCTCATTACAGTATTTTTTACTATCTGCATTCGTAGCGAAGTGTCATCGCAAGCCATTCATTTAGTACTGTTCTTTTAAGGAGGGTGAAATTGACTATCTATATTGCTTTGTTTTTGTTCTTCGGTACCTGCTTTGGCCTGTGCACTTTTTCGCATCGCCATTTGTTTAGTGAAGGTCCTAAAAAAATCGAAGAGCCCGTACAAGGTTGGGATTTTTCAAATCGGCTATTGTGGATGATGATCTGCACATTTCTTTGGCCTATCATGCTTCTAACTGGACTGCATTCAGTCTGGATTTTATCTAAACGAAAAGCTGATGTAGCTAATTGTTCTTCATAGTTTTCGGCTCAGTTCATTTCTGGTTGGATTGCTTGTCGTTCTATTTAAATTTTTTTTGATTGAATTTCATCAGCGATAAAGAATAAATATGACTGGTGAATATAGTGAACTAGTGGTCGAATTTAGCGTGATTTTGTTATCACCTATCTTACATACTTACTATCTTTGGAAATTCAAGAAAGTAGGTTTGGTAGAGATCAAAAAAAATATCAAAATCTTCTCTATCCTCTATGTCTTATTCGCATTAATCTGCCTACTTGTCATCTTGAAGTAGGACTCTGTTCAGATTGCGTTAGCATAGAGCCATGTCATAGTATTTCATTGCAATTCCAATAACGCGTAGTTTAACTAGGAAAATTCCATATGGCTTTGTTTGGAAAAATGATGGATCGCCCATTACTTGTTTCAACCATACTTGAACATGGCGCAGATCAGTTTGGTCAACAAGAAATCGTCAGTCGTGAGACGCATGGTCCTTTGCATAGAACGACTTTTTCTGAAGTGGCAAAGCGATCAAAAAAATTAGCCAACTCTTTAGTAAAGCTAGGCTTGAAGCCGGGTAGTGTGGTGGGATCCATTGCTTGGAACAATGCACGACATGTAGAACTTTATTATGGTGTCTCAGGTAGTGGAATGGTCATGCATACCTGTAATCCACGCTTACATCCGGAGCAACTTGCCTACATCATTAATCATGCCGAAGATGACGTGGTGTTTTTTGATAGTACCTTTGCGCCATTGATTAAAGCGATTGCTAGTCATTGTCCTAAGGTCAAACATTGGATTTGTTTAAGCGACCAAACTAACACGCCGCAGGTTGATGGCGTAGTAATACAAAATTACGAAGACTTTATCGCACCGCATAGTGAATTATTTGCTTGGCCAGAGTTGGATGAAAAATCAGGTGCCGCTCTCTGCTATACCTCAGGTACGACTGGCAATCCTAAAGGTGTGTTGTATTCCCACAGAGCGATTACGCTTTCTGCGTTATCCGCTTGTTTGCCGAATGTGCTGAGTATCTCTTCGCAAGAAACGGTGCTGCCTGTAGTGCCTATGTTTCATATTAATGCGTGGTGTCTCCCGTATGCCTGCGTGATAGCTGGAGCAAAATTAGTTTTACCAGGGCCTAAATTAGATGGCGCAAGTTTGTATGAATTAATGGAAGCAGAAAAAGTCACGATTAGTGCCGGCGTACCGACTATTTGGATGGGACTCATTGCGCATTGTGAACAACATAATCTGCGTTTTTCAACGATGCGTAAAACTGGTGTGGGTGGGTCTGCTATGCCTAAGGCCTTGATCGCAAAATTCAATGATGTTTATAAGGTTGAAGTACATCATGGTTGGGGTATGACGGAGACAACTGCAATTGCGACCATGAGCAATATCAGTAATCATGAATTAGATTGGCCAGTTGAAGATCAACATGCCTTAGTTGCTAAACAAGGTAAATCTGTTTTTGGTGTAGAGCTGAAAATTGTGGATGAAGAGGGTAATACCTTGCCCCGTGATGGCAGCACACAAGGTGAATTGATGGTACGCGGACAGTGGATCGTTGAGCATTATCATAAAGCAGAAAAAACAGCCTTAGTGAATGGATGGTTCCCTACGGGTGATATCGCTACGATTAGTCCTGATGGCGTGATGCAAATTCGTGATCGCACAAAAGATGTGATCAAGTCAGGTGGAGAGTGGATCAGCTCGATTGATTTAGAAAACGCTACCATTGCACATCCCCATGTTGCGATGGCTGCTGTCATCGGTGTGAAGCATCCTAAATGGGATGAACGTCCTTTACTCTTAATTGTGATTAAACCTGAAAAATCTTTAGCAAAACAAGAAGTGATCGATTTTCTTGCAGAGCGTGTGGCTAAATGGTGGGTGCCAGATGAAGTGATCTTTGTAGAATCATTGCCAGTTGGTGGTACGGGTAAAGTGCAAAAAAATGAGCTACGTGTGAAGTATGGAAGTATCTTTAGCGAGTAATTTCATTTGAATTTTTATGAAGGCGGTTTGAAAATCTAATAAATTTTATTGCACGTTTTTATTTTTAAGTGCGCTCTGGCAGATTAATTCTGGCATAGATATCGAATTCAACATCGATGCTACTATCTGCGGATCAGCATTAAGCCAGTCATTAAATTGATTTGTGGCGAGAACAAGTGGTGTACGTTTTTCATCTTCAGGTTTATGAAACTGTTTCATAACCGGATGTGAGTCTGCATTAATAGTCAGCATAGTGAAGCTAGTTATGAGTTGACCAGACTGTGGATCAGTCCAGGTATCCCACAAGCTAGCTATACCCAAAGGTTCGTGAGAGGCTAATTTAATTTCCCATCGTTCTGCTTTGCCTGAGATGTAACTAGGCTCATAAAAATTATCAAGTAGAGCGATACCCAATCGTCTTAGACGCCAAGCAGTTCGGTAGCTAGGTTTTTCTTCAACTGTTTCTGCTCTCGCGTTATAGGTGTGACGACTGATTTTGTCATCCTTAGCCCAAGCAGGTATTAAGCCAAATCGTGCAAGCCCACTTGCTATGCGGCTGGTTTGATGGCTTTTGACGATGATAGGAGCCAAGTAGCCCGGATAGGCCTCAATAGGATAGTCCGCATCAGGGATGTCTACACCAAAGTGAGTTTTGACCCATGCGTTATTTCGAGTTGGCGTAAAGTTTGTACACATAATGCTGATATGTTTGCCTAGAGCGGATTTTGAAAATCAATAGTGACTATATCAGTAGATTTTATAAGGCTTTTCTGCATCATTTTAGTTTTAAAAAAACTAATTTTTAATGAAAGTGCATAGATTTTAATTTTGAGTTAAATTACACAAAATTTTCTTCTGTACTATAAATAACAATTCAATCGAGATAAGCAAGAATATTATGAACCAAACGTTGTTTGATAAATATGGTGGTGTACCAGCGGTAACGCTCATCGTAAGAGATTTTTATAGGCGAGTTTTTAAAAGGCCTAATTTACGTCGCTATTTTGAAGGCGTTCCTATTGAAAAATTAATACTGCATCAAATCGCTTTTGTTTCTATGGCAATGGGCAAAATGCCTCACAATTATGAAGGTCTAACTATGAAAGAGGCGCATAGTGGTTTGGGTATCTCTGGCGCTTCTTTTGACTTAGCGATTGATCTTTTAGAAGATGCAATGAAAGATAATGATGTGAGCACTGAAGATAGAAGACAAATTATGACTGCAGTTAAAAAATTAAGAACAGATATAGTCGAAAGATAGCCAACTGTTTATCTAGCAATTGGCTCTTCTATGATTAGCAGTTTCTAGATCATGATATTTCATATCTGGATGGCGTAAAGCACGATGCTTAGTCACTCTACCTTTCATGCGTTTTCTCCAAAGCTGAAAGGAGCCAGATTTCAATTCTTGCCGCATGATTTTTATAACATCGGCTTCGCATACACCTAATCGCTCTTGTATCGTTTCAAAAGAAGTTCTATCTTCCCAAGCTAATTGAATCACGGCTGAGATGTCAGCTTCTGACAGTGAAGATATTTTTTTTAGAGTTTGTTTAGTCATGATGAAAAATTAAAGCCTAGTTGTGAATCATGTTGTTGATCATTTGAAGGTGGTGTTGATTTTTTTTGCGTAGTTCTTTTTCTTGAAGCATGCTTATCAATGATAGCTTTTTTCCCTGCTTTGACAGTCGCATGCTGTCTTCTGCCATACAGTCGATTTTTAGATTCTGTTGTTGCAGATGCGAGATCCACTAAGGGCAGAGCGATGTCTTGTCCCACGATGACACCGGTTTGAGTTTGTATGTCAGTAGGCATTTTCCATGGCTCAAACAGCCAAGTATTTGGGACACTTTGCATAGCAGGCAACCAACGTCGAACAAAAATTCCCTGTGGATCATGATCTAAGGCTTGTTTGATAGGATTGTATACACGTGTGGTATTGATGCCTGTGGTACCAGATTGCATTTGTATCTGACTCCAGTGTATGCCTGGTTCATAGTCTAAAAATTGTGTAGCTAGCCATTCTCCAACAGGACGCCAATGTAACCAAAGTGGATAGGCCGCAACAGATACCAACATAGCGCGCATACGAAAATTCAACCACCCTGTTTCTCGTAGCATGACGACACAAGCATCAACCATAGGCCATCCAGTCCGTGCTGATTTTAATGCTTCGAAATATTCAAGATTAAAATCTTCTTCTCGTAAGCCATCATAGCCACGGTGCATATTGCGCCACTCAATAGCAGGTTCTGTTTCTAGTTTTTGTATGAAATGACAATGCCAATATAAGCGGCTAATAAAGGCGAGTAGTCCCGCTTTATGTCTAGAGGCTTCTGGTGGTAAAGATGCTAGATGGTGTCGTGTATGTTGCACGACTTCACGCATGCTGATACATCCCCATGCTAGATAAGCAGATAAACGTGAACAAGCATTCGGTGCAGACAAGGGTGAAGAGATACCACCGCGATAACCACGACTACGCGCATGTAAAAAGCTTTTTAATGTCGCTACTGCTAAAGACCTGCCACCTTTTTGGCGCTGAGATGGATTATGTTGCAAGTGGGAGGGTGCTGTCATATGGAAGGGATGCAAACTAGCTCCCTGCAAAAATTTTATTGTTTGTACATGTTCAATTGGAGCCGCCATGTGTTTTTCCCAAGCGGCTTGCCATAGATCGCGATTTTTTAACGCTCGCACAACACCAAACTGTGCAAATTCTTGCCATTCAATTTGATGCGCTTTACACCAAGCAGCAACGGCAATGTCTCTGGCATAAGTGAATTGATTGCCAGTCTCTTGATGTGAATACAAGCGTTGAAAGGGGGTCTCATTCAAAATTTTTGTTAATACTTCAGATAATTCTCCGTGATGTATTTCTAGCGAGCCGCCGTGTAAGCGCAAGGCTTGATCTAGTTCTATAAGTGATTCGCGCACAAATTCAAAGTGCTGAAGCGCTGCATCTGCTTGTTGCCATAGACTGGGTTCAATCACGTAGATACAACGCACAGCACCACGAGCAGCAGCTGCATTCAATGCAGCATGGTCGCGCCAGCGTAAATCACGTTTAAACCAAACTAACTCTATAGGCATGTTAAAAAAATATTCTGTAACTTGGTTAAAATAGAGAACTACTTATAACCGACTAATTTAAATCAAGGTGGGACAACATTGAAAGTTATCATCTATTGGTTTCGCAATGATTTGCGCTTACTAGATAATCCTGCTTTGACTCAAGCTTGTAAAGAAGCAGATTTTTTATTACCTATTTATATGCATGATTCAGCTACAGAAGCTGAGACTGCATGGCATTTCAGTCGAGTAGCAAATCATCGTAAAATTTTTCTGCGTGAGTCATTAAATGATTTAAAAGTAAATTTACAAAAATTGGGTTCAGATTTATTTGAATTCCAAGGTGATGTAGTTAGCGTTTTCTTAGAACTCAAAAAAATTATAGCTTTTAATAAAATTATCTGTGAACAGATCGTAGCGCCAGAAGAAAGTGATCAGGTGACTCGCTTAACAGATGCAGGTTATGAAATTCAAGCAGTCTGGCAATCCAGCATGATAGCTCCCGGCGATCTTCCTTTCACATCAAATCAAACTCCTGATATTTTCACGCAATTTCGGCAAAACATAGAAAAACATAAAATTAAATACACTAGCCCTATAGCGAAACCAGTTTCATTACCTGGTCTTCCTGCTACGAGTTCATCCTTAAAGCAAGCGCTAGTTAGCAGCGGTAGTTCAAATACAGTTTTTCAAGGTGGTGAAACAAGTGCGCTTGCGCATATAGAACAATATTTTCAAAGACGTTTGCCAGACACTTATAAACAAACCAGAAATCAACTGATTGGACTCGATTACTCGAGTAAATTTTCTCCTTGGTTAGCATGGGGCTGTTGTTCAGCGCGCACCATTGCAAAAAAACTAGAGAGTTATGAAGCTAAGCATGGTGAAAATGAAGGCACATATTGGTTATGGTTTGAATTGTTGTGGCGCGATTATTTTCGTTTTATTCATTTCAAGTACGGTAAAAAACTCTATCGTCCAAAAGGCCTGAGTGAAAAACCTTTGTCTTTATTTAAAGCAGATGTCTTTAAGACATGGAGTGAAGGTGAGACTGGCGAGTCTTTAATCGATGCTGCTATGCGAGAACTGAAAACAAGTGGTTATTTGTCAAATAGATTACGGCAAGTCGTAGCAAGTTATCTAATCTATGATTTAGAGGGTGATTGGCAAGCAGGAGCAGCATGGTTTGAATCACAATTAATTGACTATGATGTTTACAGTAATCAGGGCAATTGGCTTTACATTGCTGGTAGAGGTACTGATCCTCGAGGTGGTAGAGCCGTTAATGTGAAGAAGCAGACTCAAGATCACGACCCACAAGGGATTTATAGAGATCTGTGGTTGCAATAAATACCGTGATTAGATTAAATCTCTACTGTAGTTCTTCCAGACCGAAGCCATTGTGGACAGACATTACAGAGGTTTGCCACTATCTTCATGTTTTCTTCAGAGGGTAGGGAATCACCTAGTATCCAACGATAAATTGTGGAGGGTGAAATACGTACTGTTTCATCAGCAAGTTGCAACGCCCTATGAAATTGCGTAGGACTGTTTGGATTGATACCTGTCTTTTGCAAGCTCAGTCTTAATCGTTGACTAAATTCTTCTCTTTCCTTAAAGCTGAGATGCGCTGACATAGCTATCCTCGTACTGTTAGTCTGATTAACGCCTAGTGAATGTGTTGTATCAAATGCAAATTATTTGGTGAATTTAACTCGCACTGCATCAAGGTCTAAACCATTCGCTACAAAAACGAGTTCATCATCATTTTCTATGCTGATAGGTTTAGTCAATGCATTCAAGGCTACCCAATCACCTTTAGCTAATGGTGTGGTTTCAAATTCTTCGCAATGTTTTCTGAAAACCTCATAGAGATCAGCGATAGTAGTCACCGCTGCTTGATGTCCTAATGAGTAACTCATAATTGTTGATTGCGATGCGCTAATCTTACTAATACTAAAAGTAGATTGATTGATGATAGATGTCAGATTGCGCTTACTTTCGCGGGAAAGCGTTTTTGATACACCTAAAATTAATTGTGAATCAAAACCATTAGCACAAATTTTATCCTCGTAATGCCAATCTTCTTTGAAAGGCACTAGAGTCACATCCAGTCCCATAGCAATGGCATCAAATGATAGAAAAAATTCTTCAAAAGAGCAGGACTTGTCTGGTGTATTGCCTAATCGTATTGCAAGCTTAGGCTCTATAAGTAAACGGTCAGCATGCTTGGTCGTAACAAGTTCTTTGTTGTTGAGTGACTCACAAAAACGGCTTTTATAGACATATCCCAACACAGCACTTTGTATAGGGTCTGCTGCTTTTTCACTAGACTGCGCAATGATTCTTCTACCTACAGGCTCTAAACCATCGGCTATGTTAAGCATGTGTAGAGTATTGAGCGTGTTGACACTTGTGTTGATGCTTAGACTAAGTGCTTGTGACTTTGCGCTTATACGACGACCGTTAGCATAGACATTTTTGATGCTATGCGCATAACTTGTAAGCTTAGAGGAAAGTAGCATGATTAGTCTCGTATTATTTATTCAAGCGATTATGCAATCAGACTGCTAATTTAATTTTTGTGCTAGTTCTAACTGTTAATACTCCACATGATTAACTGAGCCACGCAAACAACAAATTAAACGACCAACTCTATGATTTCTTCATGCCACAGAGTTGGTTCTTTTGTACTTCGAGGCACTTAAACAAAATTAATTGTTTACTTGTGCACTTTGTATTGAACGCACTGGGCTGCAAGCTTTTTCAACAATGTTTGTATCGTGTTGTATAACTGGCTTATAGAAAGATAGATTGCTTACATTTACGTTTGTAGCGCCGTCATATTTGGTCATTACTGAAGGCAAAACTTTAAATCCAGCGAGTGACAGTTTTTTGCTTGAGCAGTTAGCTACATAGTCGATGTGTTGAACACCAGCTTTGCCCATGTCGTAATACTCACGAATTTTAGTTAAGCCGTTTACGCTGTTGGTCGCAATTGACGCCCAGTTATTTTCAGCGATGTTCAATGTGACGACTTTATCTTTCTCGGTGATGATGGCGTTACCTTTTACATTGTTTGCAAATACGCTGGTGCTAGAAACAAGGGCAGCGATAAGTAGAATTTTGTTGATCATGGTGGGCTCCAATTAAAAAAGAATGGTTGTAAAAGAATCTGATGTACAAGAGTTTATATATTGAACAGATAATGTCAACATAAATATAAACAAAAACTAAATTATTTTTAAAAATTAGTTAATAATATGTAAAATAACTGTGCATTTTCGACAAATTATTGTATTTAATTATTATTTTATTAATTTAATCATAGTAAATTACGAATCTTAGTTGATGCATTTCTGTCATTTTTCCGCTAACATATAAACAAAACATAAACAAATCGCACTTTAGAGTAAACCGTCCACCAACTTATTGACCAAACAATGGAAACTTTGAACTTGCCGCAATACACAATAGGCGTTGTTGTTAGACGTACTAATATTCATCCAGAGACACTGCGTGTGTGGGAGCGGCGTTATGAACTCATCGTGCCTGGTCGGAGTGAAACGGGCAGACGCCTTTACTCTGAGGGCGACATCAGAAAACTTCAGTTAGTCAAACAACTGACTGAACTCGGTCACGGTGTGAGTAGCTTGGCGAAATTATCTTCAGATGAATTACGCGAGCGAATCAGTGCATCTCATCATCAAGGTGCTCAGAAAGAAACACGTAATACATTTAAATGCCGAGTTGCTTTTGTAGGTGATGCTTTACGCGTTCGCTATGGAAGGCATTTACTGTATTACAAAGATATTGATATCGTTGGATCTATGATCGCTGGATCATCTGCATCACATGCGCACGCTGATGTTGTGATTATTGATTTATCTACGATTAATGAAGAATCACCTAGTTTGATAGAGCAATACTGTACTGACTCTGGAGCTTCTGCTGCGATTGTTGTTTTTAATTTCGCGACAAGAAAAGCGATTGCTGAATTGGAATCAGCTGGGATTGTTTGTCTTAAAGGGGCGTTATCAGCTGCTGAAATTTACCGTGCGTGCATGTCTTTGATGCAGCCATTATTTAATGCAGCTTCTTTTACTGACAAACAGACTGATGAGGAAAGTGCGCCTCCACGTTTTGATAAGGATCAGTTATCTCATATCGCAACGTTAAGCAGCGCTATAGCATGTGAGTGCCCTAATCATTTAGCTGAACTTATTATCAATTTGACGGCATTTGAGCACTACAGTCTCGAATGCGCAAATCGCAATGAAGATGATGCGCGATTACATTTGCAATTGAACCAGTCCACTGCAGCAGCTCGCATGATTTTAGAAGAGAGTCTTGCGCGTTTAATGGAGATTGAAGGAATTGTTGTGTAGATGGTGACGTAGTTTTTATTCTCTCTACTACCCACACCGTAGCGACCTAAAATTAGTGTTGACTGCTTTTTAAAATTTGCCTGATTTCTGCTGCAGTTGCTGCGCGCGTACCAGCTTTTTCTATACGTGCTCTTGCATCTTGAACTTGCTCTAGATTGCCAACTTTATGTCCCATGGGGACATCTTCTAAACCTACGCGTACATGACCTCCACGCTTTACGATGTCGTCTACGAGGGGTAAAACTTCTGTTCCTAAACCTGCCACCATCCAATTTGCATGGGGTGCTTCTTCTTTGAGCAATTCACGATATGCATCCATCGCCCATGTGCGTGGTGGAAATCCAAAGGTGAGGGTTTCAGAAAACATGAGTCTATAAATCGGCTGCGGCAGGCCTGGATAACATTGTGCAAGAGCTGCACCTAAGCGCATGAAAGCAGGTTCATAGATTGCAAATGAAGGATGCAGGCCGTAATGACGGCATAGCTCAAGACCATGCCGTATGTGTGATTCAGGATTACTGTACAAAAAACCTTCATGACCAGTTGCTAGCGTTGCACGCGTACTGATGTGGGTAGAGCCTGGATCAACTACCGTCCATTCAAGTAAACCGCTGCTTGCTAACTTATCGACTGCTGCAAAACGCTGTTCAGCTGACATAGGTTCTTTAGCATCGACATCACCTGTAAAAGGTAAGGTGCCATAGCAAATTACATCAACCTGAGAGCGTACACGCTCAATGATGGGTGCATAGATTTCATAGGCATCACGTTGACGACCTGTGACAGGATCATAGGGATGAACATGGATGATGGCAGCACCTTCATGTGCACAAGCAATCGCTTGTTCAACGATATCGTCTTCGGTGATTGGTATCATGGGTTGTCGCTTACGCGACCATGGACCATTAAGCGCAACCTCTAGCCATACAGGTGCATGCTGTGTCATGTTAATCCTTCTTGTTTTTAACCATACTCCTTGTGTCTAAATAGTATATTAGCTTACTAAATGGAATGAGAGCATAAGCAGAAGGATGAAAAATTCTCACACTGGCTGCCCGCAAGTGCGACGATAATTTTTTAAATACTAAATTAGTTATTGTATTGGGCGCTCTGTACTAAATTTACCCTCTGCGCGTGCAGTTAAGTAGGCGTACAGATCAAGAATATGGGCGTTCACAGTCGGTTCGCCTTGCCATGCTGGCATTGCTATGGGCGGTTCTTTGCGATTTAATATATCGTCGATATAAGAATCAGTCGTTGATTTTTTTTCTGATCCTTGAACTAAGCCATTTTCCAAACCATTTCCTAAGTCATAGCGCTTCAATACCATCTCTGCAAAATGCTTTGCACTCATAGTGCGTACGATAGGTAATAGATTGGGAGCTTGTTCGCTACCCTTAGCAGACGTTCCATGACATTGTGAGCACTTCGCTTGAAACACTCGCCAACCTGCATACAGATTAACCGCTATCGGTGGAGGATGCAGTTCACGAGCTGGTCGTGCATTGATGAATTCCATTGAGCATCCAGCTATGAGCATTGGTAATGTCACTAGTAGTACGACTTGTAATTTACGTACAGTTAGCGCTGATGGATAGTTGAATGGTGTTGACATTGATATGATCTGAGATGGTGAAATGAAAAAACATGATGAATACACTGTATTTTTTCATCTGTAATCGTTACAGCGTCGAAAGGCAGTCCACTTTGGTGAGTAAACAGATTGCCCACTTACTTGAGGTAAGTCTTGAGACCGATCAAATTATGCTTGGTAAAAAGCTTCTTTTAAAGTGATTGCTGAAGGCTTCAGTTCAAAAGGTTTTTATTGAAGCAGTATTTGTTCAGCATGACTTTTCGCTAATGGACTGTATATTTTTTAGTTGTAGTCGAAATGTGCCTGCTTGTTGATTTGCTATGAGTACGCCAATTTCTAAAACAGAAGAAAAAACAAGTTCGGGCGCATTGACTGCTCGACCACGAAAGCTAGCTTTGAAGTCGGTTGGCATGAATCGATGCGTTTGCCATTCGCGTGTAGTGGTGAAGTCAGCTTGATAAAGTGGTGATCTAGATGAGTTGTCAGTTCTTAAAACGAGTTTGACCTGTTTTTCATCTCCCCGAATGGTGACATTAAGTGCAGAGGTACACTCTGGAATTAAAATAGGGCTACGCACGGATGCAAAGCCACCGCCATTTTCTAGAGAAACTTCACCTTCAAATACAGTACCTTCTGGATCAAAGGTAAAGCGCGATTTTGATACGCCACCCATCACATTATCGTTAACAACCCTCAGCGCATTGGCGGTAAGAGGATTGGTAAAATCTAGTAATTCAGCATGAGCCATGGTTGTGAGTAGTAGCAGGCTTATCAAGGTAAGCAGCAAGCGATGGTTGTGTTTTCGTTTGGTCATATTATCAGGATACACTGCGTTGTAATGTGCAATCGAGATTGAATAATAACGACATGCTCATTGCAAAAAAGATAATTTTTAACTTCGTCTCTAATCAGGCTAGTACCTGTTTTATTTTCGTCGGAATTGGTTGATTGTTTCTATTCAAATTTTTTTTGAACAGAAGGAGAAGTTGCATTATGAGTGAAGATCAGCGTTGCTGTGGAACTGGAACTTGTTTGATTAATGCAGACGGGTTGTGTTGGTGCGGACAAAAATGGATAGGCGATAAGTTAGTTAGTCCAGAGCCACTCGCTGATTTACAAGACGCGTCGACGAATAAGTCAGACAAGCCATCTGATTGATGAAAAAACTTTATTTTAAAAGAATCATGCAGCATAGCGCTACGCATTTTTTAATTCAAGTAAATTGGCTACTACTGTTTTTAGTAACCATTGCTTTTGTTGTCTCTGCTCACGAGTCCTATGCTCAAGCAGCAATTTCTTCAAACAAGCAATGTGAGTATGTCGTATTAAAAACAGGCCATCCAGATGGAATTTTGAAGCAATACTGTAATCGACAAATTGCAAAAATCATGGGTTGGCAAGGCGCTTCATGGTTGGATAGAGCTGAGCGCGAATCAGAGGAAAGAACCGATCAATTAATCGACATTTTGAATTTAAAGTCCGGCATGGTCGTGGGTGATATAGGCGCAGGAACTGGTCGACTTAGTTTGTTGATGCTTGATCGTATAAAACCACAAGGTCAGATGTGGGCTGTGGATGTGCAAGCAGAGATGGTTGAGCGATTGAAAGGGATTGCCCAAAAATATCCCAAGAATCAATTCAATGCAAAACAATCGACAGCGTTTTCACCTGAATTGCCAGATGCGATCTTAGACATGGCAATTATGGTCGATGTTTATCATGAGCTTGAATTTCCACGTGAATTCCTTGACGCTTTGATGTTATCTGTTAAGCCTGGTGGATTAATTGTATTTGTCGAATATAGAGCGGGCGATCCTAAGGTACCGATTAAACGCTTACATACAATGACAGTCGCGCAATTAAAAAAAGAAGCGAGTGATGGTGGTTTGGTTTTTGAAAAAGTCGTGTCGGATTTACCTTGGCAAGATGTAGTGTTTTTTCGTAAGCCTCAAGCTATAAAAAAATAGCTTAGGGGTTGATTTCAGAAAATCCTAAAGCAGGCTGGCTTGAAATGAGTGTACTTTTATGAAATATCCGATTGCAATTGAACCAGGTGACGAAACGAAAGCCTGGAGTGTTGTTGTACCCGATCTTTCCGGTTGTTTTTCAGCTGCCGATTCTGGAATTGATGAGGCTATAGAAAACGCTAAGGAAGCGATTGAGCTATGGATAGAAACTGCACTTGATGCTGGTGAGAGCGTTCCTAAGCCTAGCAGTGTTGCTGCATTTCAAAAGAAACGCGAGTTTAAAGGCTGGGTATGGGCAATTGCTGAGATTGATCCTGCGCTGCTTTCAGATGAAATTGAGCGCGTCAATATTTCGTTACCGAAAAGAGTCTTGGCCAGGTTAGATGCAAATGCCAGAGAAAACGGAGAGACAAGATCAGGTTACATCGCTCATCTTGCGATTCAGTCGTAAATACAGTCAGTAGGTGCTAAATATCAAGACTTGCTTTTACATAGATCACTGATTCGATAACAAGTATCTAATATTGACAAAGTGTCGCACGGCGCTACAATTGTAGTAAATCACTTTGGGAGACTCAATCATGGGTATGCCTGTACGAATCGATGACCGTTTATATGAACTAGCCAAGGCGCATGCGCAAGCAGAGCGTCGCACTATTGCTGGGCAGGTAGAGTTTTGGGCAATGGTTGGCAAAGCTGCATTGGATAACCCGGACTTACCTATAGACTTTGTTCGTGACTTACTTGTTGCCAGAGCTGAAGGGCAGATATTGGCGACGCCTTTTGAACCCCAAGGCAGTACTTGATGTCGGAACAGTCCGTTCAAGTACTGCAGTCTGCAGCGTTTGCCCGAGCTTACAAAAAACTACATAAAAATCAAAAAATAGACGTGGATAACGCAGTCGAAGTTATCGTGAAATCCCCTGAAATTGGTGAGCTCAAGCGTGGCGATTTAGCTGGTGTTTATGTCCACAAGTTTAAGAGTCAGAATCAACTCATGCTGCTTGCGTATGAATATGATCCAAAAACGCGCATGCTGCTGCTTTTGGGAAGTCATGAGAATTTCTATCGCGATCTGAAACGTTGATCATTTCAATGGCAAATATTAGTACAGATAAGATTTTATTTAACTATTGAAAAAACGTTGTTGGATGTTGTGCTGATTACAAACTATAGTCAAATTGGCTTTAAAAATTAATCTCAAAATTTATCTCTAAGGAGAAGAAATGAATGATGAGCGTATGTCAAATATCTCTAATGATAATAAGATTGCTAGTAGAGATGAAGCTATCGACAAAGAAGAAGAAAAAGTAAAACTGGATCGTTTGATTCGTGAGAATTTAGAAAAAATTAAAACGAGCACTCGTCAAGTTCACGTTGAAGAAGACATTGATCCGCCCAATAAGCTGGTTTCTATTCTGACAAAAATTATTTGGTTTTTTGTTCTCTGGAGCATCTTACATTTTCTATTTACTTAGACTGACAAAAATTCAGTCTAGCAAAAGATGAGAATGTAAAATCATGAAAATAGAAAAAATCTCAAACTCAAATGAATTCTTTAACTAATTTAATTAAATTAAAGTTATTTTTAGTAATTTTGATTATTATGAATGGTCCTATGCATGCGGATCCTCTTAAGGACTATCTGTGGACTAACCGTGTCATTATTACGTTTTCAAATACTGCATCGAATACAGAACGTCATTTACTGATTCAACAAATTGAAGCGGAAAAATGTGAATATAGATTGAGAGATTTGGTACACATTGATTTGATTAAAGGCTCAGGTGATTACGAACGCTTAAGGAATAAATTTTCAATCGCAGATCATCCTGAATTTAAGTTACTGCTAATAGGCAAAGATGGAAAAGAAAAGTTAAGCACAAATAGTGGAGATTTGAAAGCTATCTTCGCAGTAGTAGACAGCATGCCTATGCGCAAGAAAGAAATGCATAGTTCAAAATGCTTATCAAAAAATAATAAAGAGCATTAAGTCTAGTGACTTTTTATACGAACTTTAATTGCACATCACCTAAATTTTTAAAACTAGCTTGAAATAAATCACCTTTGTGCGTGGCTTGTGCTTTAGTCAAACCGCCAGTCATGATAATTTGATCAGCTTTCAGATAATCACCTTGAGCAATCAGGCGATTAGATAGCCAAATTAAGGCATGTAATGGATTGCCCATGCAATCAGCAGCTAACCCACTAGCAAGATGTTGATCAGAACAACTCAAATCAACACTGACCTCGGCTAAAGAAATGAGTTTAGATAAATGCATAGGCTGACCAGTGATAAATCTAGCGCTGGAGCTACTGTCAGCTATGTTATCAATCAAAGTAAATTGATAGTTGTGATATCGCGTATCTACCACTTCTAATGCCGGCATGACTGCGCTCACATAGCTTTGAATCTCATTGATCTCATTTAAGTTTGATCGAATATCTTTGCCTATCAAAAAAGCTATCTCTGGTTCAACCAGAGGATGAATGAGTTCTTCTATGCTCAACTGAGCGGGTTCTGTTGCTGCATCAATCCATTGGCTACGAAGTAAAGTGCCATAATTTGGTTCTGAAATTTTCATTTGCTCGCGCATCGCTGCACTGGTGTAGCCCAATTTATAACCAATGACTGGCTGTCCTGAACGCTGAATATTTATCTCTTGAATCTGGTAGGCATCTTGAGTTGTCAGATCAGTAAATTTCTCAGAAATTAAATCGATTGTCTGGCCAGTTAGTTGAGCTTGAAATAAAAGTTCAGCACTCTGTTGGATAGAGGATTTCATAAATAACTCCGTTGTTATGAGCACTAGAAAATATATAAAGTCTCTAAAGTTAGAGTGGTAAGGTAAGTGTGTTTTCTAGTAGTAATTATTTCCATTCTAATGTTATTCAATCTTCGCAGTAGTTTTCTGAATTGAAATAAAATTTTTTGCCCCTTTGCTTGCTTTAGTCCCAAATTGGGACTATGATTTATCGATGCGTGTAATATCCCAATCTAAGCTAAAAACCTTTTACAACAAGCACGCCAATGCAGAGCAAGCGTTGAAAGCTTGGAATGACGAGGCGAAGAAGGCTTCTTGGGAAACGCCGCAACAAATCAAAGATCAATTCAGAAGCGCGAGTTTTGTTGGTAATAACCGTGTTGTGTTCAATATTCTAGATAATAAATATCGACTTATCG
>CAMCXB010000039.1 GCA_945883145.1 Bordetella parapertussis
TGACGGTTAGGACATCGATTTGGCGAAGAAGTGTGACGATTTGTTCTGGTTTAAGACGTTGACCTTTAGGCATACGAAGTACTCCTTTCTAAGACAGATTAACAAAATTTCTCTCTTATAAAGTGGCACTAAAAATCAAGTCAGATCAACTTCGGTCACTGTTTTTAAATTAGCGTTAATGAGTAATGCTTTCATGTTGAAACCTTTGCATGTTTGATTGAAATAAGCAGTGATTTTACATTTTCCAGACTAATTTTATTCTTGGCGCAGTAAATTTGAGCAACAAAACAAAAAAACTACCAGCTGGTAGTTTTTCTGTTAACCCTACTTCATCTAAATATCTTTACTCTTCTAATAAACTTCTCAGCATCCACGCAGTTTTCTCATGCACATTTTGTCTCTGCGTTAAAAGATCCGCTGTCGGTTGATCACTCGCCTTCTCCACTAGAGGAAATAATTTTCTGGCGGTTTTAGCGGTTGCCTCTTGAGCTTTAACCAGTAATCTCACCATTTCCAATGCCTTAGGCGTGCCCGACACTTCTTCAATTGAAGTCAGCTTTGCAAACTCTTTATAAGTACCTGGAGCAGGCTCTCCTAGCGCTCTAATACGCTCAGCAATCAAATCCAGTGCTGCCCACTGCTCGGTGTATTGCGCCATAAACATGGTGTGAAGTGTATTAAACATAGGACCCTTCACATTCCAATGAAAATTATGCGTCATTAAATATAAAGAATAGCTATCTGCTAAAAGAGCTGAAAGACCTTTCGCAATGGCTTTGCGATCTTTTTCACTTATACCTATATCTATCTTAGGATGACCTAACTTTGTACTCATTATTTCTCCTTCAATTGAAATGATGAATTAAACAACATGAATATCAACTTCAATATTGCCACGAGTAGCGTTAGCGTAAAAACGATATTGATCAACTAATTCAACATTTTTTTGCGCAATCTCATAGGGCAATCTGAAAATCAATCAGATAAGAAGAGAAATTTCAAGACAAATGAAGAAAATCGACTATGTGTGAATAAAACAGTGGATTAGTCATTTGAGGGCGTACAGTAGGAGCAAACCCTTAGGAGATCCTTTTGAAAACCATTACACCCACTCAACAAGAACTACTAACCTTAGAAGCATTGCGTGTCCATAGGCGTGCGCATAGAGAGGTGCTAACTACTCAGATTTCGCCACAAACTGAACCGATAAAGCCTGTATTAACCACTGGCCAAAAAACATCAGATGTCATCGCAAAAACAGTGGGGTCGTGGAAATTCATCATCATTCAGAGCATAGGCATCATAGGCTGGATTGTTTATAACTCCCTCAGTGATGGCAACACTTGGGATCCCTATCCTTTTATTTTGCTTAATCTCATGCTCTCATTTCAAGCAGCTTATACCGCACCCGCCATTATGATGAGTCAAAACCGTCTCTCTGAAATTGACCGACAACAGGCATATAATGATTTTGAAGTGAATGTTAAAGCGGAGTTAGAAATCGAATTGCTCCATCAAAAAATCGATTTGATGAAAGAAAAAGAACTCTATGCGCTCATTAAAGCTGTAGAGGCATTGAGTGAGAAATTAGATAGTCGTCATCCATAAAAAACACACTTGATACAATAATTTTTTAATATGATGGACTTTATTAAAATTATTGCGGCAATAAACATAGAACTAACTTAGAATAAAGCGATGAGAAAAATCTGCATCCTTCTTTGTCTCAGCCTTTTTACTAGCCTCATTCACTCAGCTGTGATGGAGGTCGATTTGCCTGCTCACTCCTCTTCGCAGCAAATCAACACAACGGATAGCTCAGTCCATCATTGCGATGACAATGTAAGCAAACCTTCTGAGTCCACACCAAATCACACCTGTCATGCTAGTGGCTTGCAATGCTGCTTAGGTTTAATTTTGGCTCCATCATTAGAATTTCAGTTAAACACTAATCTGACTGAAACTCTCATATCAAAAACCACGCCTTTAGTCCCTAAGACTATGGTGAATCTCATCTACCGCCCTCCAAAAGCCCAAGCTTAGTTTTATCTAAATACGATGGATTTGTGACAACGTCACACACCATCTTCATGTCACTATTTTTGGAGCATCATCATGAACATGACTCACTACATGGAGTTATTGGCGGTTAATCAGCCATGGAATTTAATTCTCTTTATGGCCATTCCCATAATTTTGGCTGAGACCTTAGCCATTACAGAACTCTATCTACTTTTTACGCGTCAATTTGGAGGTGTAGTTCATACCATCAACCGATGGTCTGGTATTGCAGTAGGCATCTACTTCATTGGCATCATTGTTTATATTATGACGCATGCTGTTATTCCGATTACACAGGCAGGCGAATGGAGAACTGTAATTGACGTGATAGCAGTCGGCACTTATCTCATTGCAGGCTTGCCGTTAATTTGGATCGCCGCACAAGAATGCGGATTGATAAATAAAACCTTAGACCAAATGGAAAAATTGAAAGTTCATGCTATTTGCGTTGCTTTATTTTTAGTGTTTGGTCACATCGCTATGATTAGCGGCATGCTTGATCCAGCAATTTTGGGCTATCAAGCGCCGCACTCCATGGAAAATCCCCATGAAATGCCCTCTTCGCACACTAATCATGCTGAATAATAAAAATTAAAAAATCTTTAGATGCCAACTAAGTTATTGGAGATAAGCTCTTATCATTCATCCCTCTCCGTCATAAGATAGAGAGGGATTTTTTTGATCACTAAGCATCATCAATTAGCAATAACACTTACTTTATAAAAAGCAGCGTTGTATATAGTTTGAACCTTATGACGCTAAGTTTATTCAAGCTTTAGAAAAAGCGCTTTAACTATAACCAACTTACTATCTCAATTATATTTTGAGAAATGCTCTTCTCTAAAGTCAGTCGGTGATTGCCCAACTTCCCGTTTAAAAAATTTAGTGAAGTTAGTCGACTCATCAAACCCCAGTTGATCGGAAATAACTGTAACTGACATCGTCGTATGGGTTAACAATCGTTTTGCCTCCAAGTTAATTCGCGTAGATATATAGTCTTTTGCAGTCAATCCAATCGCATCTAGCGCAGCACGCGTAAGACTCTTTGCATTACATCCCATCTTCTCTGCATAGTAACTAACTTGGTGCTGTGTCTTAAAACTCTCTTCCACTAGCCGCCGAAATTTTGCAAATCGATCTAAGATAAAACCAGCATTCTCAGTCTCTATTTTAGTTTGTGATGTTAAAAAAACACGCATTAAGAGCGACTGCAATTGAAATCGTAAAAGAGCATTGAGCATCCATGTTGCCTCACTATGTTTTATGTCACTACGCATCAATTCTAAAGTTTTATCAAAGACACTAAAAATAGAAGAATCCAGTTTTAAATGCGAAGGTAAATTTTTAACTGCTTCAGCTAATGCATCATTTCTTAATCGATCAGAACCAAACAGTGCTAAGAACTCAGGTTTGAAAATAACTATCCAACCATCCCAACCTAGTCTTGCATCAAATTGTTGAGCTTGCCCTGGCTGTAATAACAACAGCATGCCTTTCTTACACTTCACAGGCTGATAATCAATCACATGAGTACAAGCCCCTTTTGTAATTAATGCAAGCATATAAAAATCGATTTGATGCGCCAATCGAAATCGGTTCTCTGCTACTCGTTTTCTCAAATCAGATACTGAAAGAATTTCAATATCTAAGGCATAGGTGGAATGCGGACTAAACGGTAATCGCTCCATCCTTTGAATTGTAGTTTTTACCATAATAGGCTCTTATTGTCCGATATTTACCAATCTTTACCAGTATTTTACCGAGACACACTGTGAGATCAATCCTATTCTTACCACAGTCGCAAATCAGCGCCTAGTCACTCGAAAGGAATGCATGATGTTTTTTCACGGATCAAAACACACACCCCTCATTGGTATTCTGCTACTAGCAGTCTGCTCTCTGACTTACGCAGACCACCATAAAAAATCGGAGAAGAAAATGACGGTTTCACAAAAAGATCAAGTTATTCAACTTTTAAAAAGTATAGAAACTGGCGATGCCACACCGGTTGGCTATATCAATCCAAATAAATATATCCAACATAACTTAATGGTTAAAGATGGTCTAGCTGGCTTTGGGGAAGTCTTACAGCAACTCCCAAAAGATAGTGCGAAAGTCAATACTGTGCGTGCGCTTCAAGATGGAAATTATGTAGTTACGCACACTGAATATAATTTTTTCGGTCCAAAAATTGGTTTTGATGTTTTCCGTTTTGAAGGCGGTAAGATTGTTGAACACTGGGACAATCTTCAGGTAACTCCTACTAGCCCTAATCCTAGTGGCCATAGCATGATTGATGGCACAGCTACACTTAAAGATCTTGATAAAACCGCTGCAAACAAAAAATTAGTGCGCTCATTTGTTGAAGATATTCTCGTACATGGAAAAATGGATAAGCTCACTAGTTATTTTAATGGTGACAACTATCTTCAACATAATCCTCAGATTGGCGATGGTCTCTCTGGTTTAGGCGCTGCATTAAAAGCATTGGCTGAACAAGGCATTGTTATGAAATACGATCGTATTCATAAAGTTCTTGGTGAAGGTAATTTTGTATTAGTCATCAGCGAAGGTAGCTTTGGTGGAAAACCTACATCCTTCTATGATTTATTCCGTGTAGAGGCAGGCAAGATTGCGGAGCATTGGGATACGATGGAAAACATTCCACCTAAAGCAGAATGGAAAAATAAGAATAGTAAGTTTTAATTTCTAACGCTATACTTATTTCGAGATCATACTCTTTGAAATTTCATAATTTTAAAAGCATGATCTCTTTTTTATAAATAAAATTTAATGCGAACGCTGTTTTACCTTGATGAAATCACGTTTACGTATCAGCGCATGAATGCCTTTAGTGCGATCCACGACTTGTGAAACATTAAAGTCCGTTGCGGCTGACATATAAGCAAACGCAATAGCGCGATCCATACCTAGCTTCTCTGTTAAGAAGCGCATCGCTTCACGTACCGCATCTTTCATTGCATCATCGAGATCGGGATTTAATCCAATTGCAATCCAATAATCACGAGTCTCACCAAAAGGCTTATCTAAGGAACCTGAAGCAGAAGGTATACGACCATCACCTTTTTTAAGCAGCGTTAGTCTAAATGTCGCACGCATGGAATGCTCGAGTGCAGTTAAGGCCACTTCACCATTTGCCTGAACCATGTGCGGATCACCGGTATAAAAATTTGCTCCAGGCACAAAAACAGGCAAATACACAATCGTTCCCACACCGAGATCCTTTACATCCATGTTCCCACCAAATACCCCAGGTGGCACCGAATGTACGAGTTCATCTGTAGCAGCAGCCACACCCATTACACCCATGAATGGCGCAGTAGGAAAACGCACTGCTTCACCACGTGAATTTTGCATCACGCCTTCCCAAGCACCACGCTGATTTTTTCGGATAGGAGTAAATACGGATATGTTATGAAATTTTTCTGGATGTTCTGCACTTGCATCCGCCTCAGGTTTTTCTCCTTCTGGAAATTCACCCGGCAATGCGCCCTTGCCATGTCGACTACTGATTACGCCATAAGGCACACGTGGCGTCACAGCGAGTATCTCAACCTTCAACACATCACCAACTTGCGCTCCTTCTATCGCTACCGGCCCTGTGATGATATGAGGTCCATCTTTAGAAAAATCATGAGGTAACGATGAACGTGTGATCGCAATCGCATCCTTTAAGATCATGCGTTCGGAAACACCTTTGGAAATAAAATATTTGCGTGCATCACGCCCTTGATCTTCAAGCAGTCCTTCATGTGAAAGCGTATCAAACACCACTATCGCACCCGATGGCACAGTAAGCAGAGGTTTATCATTTGCATTTGGTAGATAACCCCATTTAATGGTGTCTACTGTTGATGGTAAATACCAAACTTTACCAGCCATGCCTTTAATCGAAAGGCGAGTTACTTTGTCTGATAGTGGCTGCAAAGGCATTGCATGCGCTGCTATGCTTAAACAAAGTAAAATTACTGCAAATATGACGTTCTTTTTGATCATGAATGAATTCCTAAGTACACTATGCAAAATATACTGTGCCACAATATTTAGTGACTATCAATAAATCATTATCCGCTCTATATATAATTTTTCTATCCCGCTATTCTCTTTTTTCAATATTATTTTAGGTATCCCGCTTCATATCCACCTTTCTCAATCTGTATCTTAGTACCGGTATTTTTATTTTAGTATTCATTCATTAAGTATTCCCTTATTTAAGTGACCTAACTCAAAAACATCCTTCTTTAAAACCTAGCGCATCCTTATTTGAGGCAATCTGAAGAATCTCAACAAATATGGATGACTACTATGCCTGCTAATCACGTCGCTATCTGGATAGATCATAAAGAAGCGCATGTCTTGTATTTTGATACCAGCAAAAATGAATTAATCAAAAGTGCGGCAACCAACGGACATCTACACCATAAGGCAAATGCAATTGGTAGTGGCAAGGCGCCAGAAGATCATCATTTCTTCCATAACGTGATCGCTGCGGTGGCTGATGTGAATGAAATTTTAATTGTAGGACCCGGCTCTGCTAAAGGAGAGCTGTTAAAACATGCAGTTGCACATGACCCCGCCATTGCTAAAAAAATCGTGGGCGTTGAAACAGTTGATCATCCCACCGATGCACAAGTACTCGCTTACGCCAAAACTTATTTCAATCGTATCGATAAAATGAGAGGAGCTTAAATTGAATATTCAATTTATAGGTCCTGCTTCACTAGCGATTGATGGTGGCGTAGACTTTGCTGCGAAATTAAATCATACTGATTTATTGTGTCACTTTAGTTATGAAGCGCTTGAAGATATTGATGCAGATTCTTTTATGGGTGACGCTATTGATCATTTCACTAAACATCAATTAAAACTACTCTCTATTGCAGAGCAAAAAATTTTGAATGGACATGCGCATGACGGCAAGATTCAAATTTTTAGTAATGATTTAGTTTCAGATTAATTATTTAATAAAGCCATGAATCATAAATACCATCCTCTTAGCCAAATCATTCATTGGTTGACTGCCATCCTCGTTGTTATCGCTTTTGTACTTGGCCCAGAAGATGTCGATGAATTAGATAATCCTTCATTAGACTTAGGCTTACAAACCCACGAAACTCTAGGATTAGCGGTATTTGGCTTGACTGTTTTGCGATTACTATGGACACTCTTTTCACAGCGTCCTCTCGCTGTTCCTATGGCGGCTTGGATGCGAACAATCTCAAAAGTACTACAAGGCAGTTTATATTTGCTTTTAATCGCTGTGCCCCTGACCGCAATCTTAGGAACGTGGCTAGAAGGGAATGTATTAAGTCTGTTAGATAACGTCACTATTACTTCACCTTTAAGCACTTCAGAAAATCTAGGTGAATTTTTGCTAGAACTCCATCCCACTCTAGCTGATACTCTGCTCATCTTGGCAGATATCCATGCAGCCGCGGCTTTATTTCATCATTTCATACTCAAAGATTTAGTTCTTGCTACTATGCTGCCTGAATGGTTAAGTAAGAAAAGTAGTGATGATTAATAAAATTACAAAACGGTTCGTATGGATGATTTAATCGATAACTCAGTAGCAGAAGCCCGCAATAAACAGTTGGCTGCCTATAAAAGCACCCTAGTCAGTGTGTTCGTCAATATTGGGCTCACCATTACCCAGATCTTTACTGGCTTGTATGCCGGTTCTCAAGGCTTAATCGCGGACGGTATTCATTCTTTAACTGATTTGGTGGCAGACTTTGTTGTGCTCCTCACCAACCACCACAGCGGTAAAGAAGCGGATGATGATCATCATTATGGACATCAGCGCTATGAAACTGCAGCCTCATTATTTTTAGGCGCATCGCTGTTAGTAGTTGGGCTAGGTATGTTGTGGCGAGCGGGTGAAAAAGTCATCGAACCACCGCCTTTAGGTCAGATTCAAGTTACTGCTCTGTATGTCGCTATCGCAGCTTTAATTATTAAAGAACTGCTGTTTCGCTATATGTTGGTAGTGGCTACAAAGGTGCGCTCTTCTATGCTGGTAGCAAATGCATGGCATGCACGTTCAGATGCAGCTTCTTCTTTTGTAGTTGCTGTCGGTATTGCGGGCGCCTTATTAGGCTTTCCTATTTTAGATTCAGTCGGTGCTTTAATTGTTGGCTTAATGATTGCACGAACTGGCTGGCAATTTGGATGGAACGCGTTACATGATTTAATGGATAGATCAGCAACCGAAGAAGAAAATTTAAAAATCCAAGAAATCATTCTCACCACTGAGGGCGTCAAAGGTTTACATGAACTCAGAACCCGCAAAACGGGCGACATGATTTTAGTAGATGTACATATCGAAGTGGATCATGCAATCACGGTTCAACAAGGTCATGATATTGCTTTATCAGCTAGAAATAGAATCATGAAAGAATTACCCGTATTAGATGTGATGACACATTTAGATCCTATTTAATTTTATTATTAAGCAATCACCAAATAAAAAGCCTCAATAATTTTTTGTTGAGGCTTTTTTCTATTACTAACCTACCCAAGCTAACAATTGCTTGTATAAGTTTTACTTCATAGACTATTTACTTGAAGCGAGCTGTTGTTGTCGCTACACGTTGACCAAATAATTTTGCAGTTTCTAAATCGCCTGACAGCATTTCTTCTGGACTTGAGTCAGAAGGTGATTGCGCCATTGCACCAGCAAATGAACCAACATAGTTCACATCATTACGCTGTGCTGCTTTAGAGTTGCTCGGCATGAGACCAGTACCAACCCAGATTCCGCTGTGTTGCATAGCGAGTGTAATGAAATAATGTAATGTTGAATGCTTGTCGCCATTCATGGTTGCACTATTGGTAAAGCCTGCAAAAATTTTGTCTTTCCATGTTTGTGTAAACCAAGCTTTAGAAGAAGCATCTGCAAATTTTTTTTATTGCCAAGTAACAGAACCCATATAAGTTGGGCTGCCAAAAATAATAGCATCAGCTTTATTCAAGGTTTCCCAGTCGCTATCCGACAAATTACCTTCTGCATCAATTGCAACCAGTGTTGCGCCTGCACCTGCCGCAACAGATTCAGCCATGCGCTTGGTGTGACCGTAGCCAGAGTGATAAACAACAGCGATATGTGACATAGACTCTCTTTAGTAAGTTTTAAAAAATTTAAACAAATAATTTATCATAAGCGAGCAATAAAGTTTGATGCATAGCGCTCCCCTCCATATCGACACCTAAGTCAAGCAAACCAAAATAACGCTCTGTGCGATTGAGTAAAGCCTCTGCCTGTCGCACTGTCGCTTCACCAAACATGAGATTTAATGAGCGGCGATAATTTTCAATCTCATCAAGCTTGATAAGATTTTCTAAACAACGATAGACCAAGCGTCGTGCAGGTTGCATTTGTTGATAATGATGTATCCAATCACAGCCCTCCAAGATAGCTTCTTCATCGCCAATCGCGCAGGCTAATAATGTTTTAAGCTCACCTATACGCAATTCTTTCCAAGTGGTGCCAACTGGAATTGCTAGTCCTAATATCTCCCACAGTGGTCGCTCATCATTCAAGTTAGAAGTCTGCAAATCAGCTAACAATTCTGCAGCTTCTTGATCGGAGAGCTGAGACAATCTCACTAATGCAGGGCGGAGCTTATTACCTACACTATTGTTTTCCCATTCCAGATCTTCAACTGGATAAATTTCTGACATGCCCGGCACTAAAATGCGGCAACTGTATGCACCTTGCTCTTCAAAATCAGCAATATAAATATCTTTGCCTTCTTCATGGATACAGTTACATAGCCACGCATAATCTTCTGCAGTCGTATTACTAAAATTCCAATCTGCGAAAGGGAAGTCAGGTGTGTCACTTAAAAAATTCCAACTAATGACACCACTAGAATCAACGAAGTGAATTTCTAAATTAGAGACGGCAGTAATTTCATCCATATCAAAACCCGGCTCTGGGAAATTCTCGAGTGACTCTAATGCACGCCCTTGCAACAATTCTGTCAACGCGCGTTCTAATGCCACTTCAAAACGTGGATGCGCGCCAAAGCTCGCAAAACATCCTTGGTCTTTAGGATGCAGTAGCGTCACATTCATCACCGGATAGCGTCCACCCAAAGAAGCGTCTCTGACTAAGATACCGAAACCGGCTTCACGCAAACCTTTGATACCCGCTGCAATTCCTGGGTAACGAGCAATCACTGCATCCGGCACTTCTGGCAAACACAGACCTTCACTGATGATGCGATATTTAATATGGCGCTCAAAAATTTCAGACAGCGCCTGACTACGCGCTTCCATCATGGTGTTACCTGCTGCCATACCATTACTGACATAGAGATTACCTATGATATTGACCGGTATCCAAGTCTGAGCGCCATCACGTAAACGCTGATAGGGCAAAGTACAGATGCCACGCTCCACATTCCCTGAATTTAAATCCACCAGTACATGATCTGGAATCTCGCTATCAGGGTTATAGAAAGCATGCAACTCGGGATTAAGCATTTCCTTAGGCCAGCTACCGTCTTGTGACAAAGGGAACCAACGCTCTTGGGGATAGTGCACAAAAGGTTTATTGGCACGCGTGTGGCCTAAATAAAAATGCGTCCAAAAATAATGCGTCCCTAATCGCTCAAAAAACTCACCAAGAGCACTGGCACGCGCGGCTAACTGTGTAGCACCCTTACCATTGGCAAACAGCATGTTGCATTCACGATCGCGCACATGAACTGACCAGATAGACTCGACCGGATTCAACCAAGAGGATTCATCCAAATGAAATCCACGTGCAGCGAGTTTTTGCTGCATAGTCGCTATGGTGGATTCTAATGAGGCGTCTTTGCCAGGAATAAAGCTTTCGGTTTGCATAATCGTGAGGAAATAAATTGAGAAGTCCCGCAGCATAGCGCATCCAATGAGCCAAGCTTGTTTTTTCATTGCCTGTATTTCAGCTCTGATCCAAGGATGACAATAAGCTTTTTATATGACTGCATTATTTAGAAGCTGATCCAATTACAATACTCAATATAGCGATCTGTTATTTCAACATCAGTTTTCGTATTTACGTAGTATTTTGGTAATTTAATTCTTGAATTAAGGGCGACTATTTTCATGACTATTTCTATGTTTCAGGCCAGCGTGCCACGCTTGATCAATGCTTTAAATAATTTATCGCATATTCTCGATAAAGCGCAGGCGCATATCGATGCGAAAAAAATTGATGCCAGTGCTTTAATTCAATTTCGTTTGTATCCAGATATGCTTAATTTCACCCGCCAAGTTCAAATCGCGAGTGATACGGCTAAGGGTGTTGTTGCCAGACTGGCAGGGGTTGAGATTCCCGCTTATGAAGATAATGAGCAGTCGATTGCCGATCTCAAAGCAAGAATTGCAAAAACAATCGCATTCATTGAGGGCTTTAAGCCTGATCAAATCGATGGCACAGAAGATAAAGATATTATTACTAAACGCGGCGAGAAAGAAACCCATTACAAAGGCATGCAATTTTTATTAGGTCACGCAATTCCGAATGTCTATTTTCATACCACGACTGCTTATGCTATTTTGCGTCACAACGGCGTTGAAGTAGGTAAGCGCGATTATCTCGGCAATCCTTAATTTGCATTGAACAGTACGAGCTTCTCTGGATGATAAGCCTCAGAGAAGCGTCTTTAAGCTATAAACGATACGCTATGAAATTTAATCAGTTCATTGATCACATACAACCCAGACTGTATGCAGCAATCATCTATCTATCTGATAGCTTGCTAGATGACCCTGCTTATCTCGCTATAATTTTTTCTTAGATTTTTTATAAAACATCATTTGTATTCATGCTGTATCTACTTAAAACTCTCATCGCAGCGATTGTTATCGTATTGACGACTGAACTCAGTAAGCGCAGCACTTCACTGGCGGCGTTATTACTTGCCTTACCTATCGTCTCTGTGACTAGCTTTATTTGGATTTATTGTGAAACGCAAGATAAAACAAAAATCGCGGAGTTAAGCGCAGAAACATTTTGGTATGTGATTCCCTCATTACCTATGTTTTTATTATTTAGCTGGTTGTTGAGACATGATGTGAACTTCTTTATTGCTTTGCTTGCTTGCTGTGCTTTAACCGCAGCTTTATTTGGTGTGGTACGATATTTCCAAACTTAGTTTTAAATCCATAGCATTACAAACTATTGAAATACACCGTGATTATTTTTTATTTTTTTCCCACAGACTCAAGAAGGACACAAAAGTTAAAAGCACACGACTTGGCGCAACATCAGATAGCCATGAAGTCGATTGTAAAATAGATGCAGATAATTTCACGTTAAAAGCATCGTTTCTTAAAAAAGCTTAGTTGCTAAGTCATCTAATGAACCAACTTATTTTGATGCGTAATGTATGCAAGCTAATCATTATTTCATTGGCTTTAACTTCATCCTATGCCGAAGCAGTTGTTGAATTACGCAATCAAGAAATGACTGAATGCTCAGAAGGAGAAATTAAAACTTGGGAAGATAATCGCGATACTGCTGCAAAATTTTCTCCTATTGTGTTTTACTATGACCATACAGGCGCACCTGCTTGGTTTAGCGAAAAACAAGTTTCAGAACTTATAGAGCGTGCAGCTAGTGCATGGTCGCAATGCGGCATACCGGCATTGGTTGTCACTAAAAATAATAAAACTAATCAATCAGCCGGCATAGTAAAAATTGATTGGGATGTCGCTGGTAGTCGGGGTAATTTTGGCTTAGCCAATCTCACGCAAAATCAGCTCTCTCTAGGATCAGCTGCTTTTCAATTACTCAATCAACGCAATCCTAAACATAATGCGTCGGAGACTTTACAAATGGTGTTGTCGCATGAAATGGGCCATTTTTACGGCATGATGGCGCACTCACGACGCTGCATTGATGTGCTGTCTTACTATCATGATGGCAAAGGCGGTCAGTGCTTTTCTCGCTTCCCAGATATCATTAGAAAATTTCCTGAGTACCGCTCAACTCTTCCTACAGCGTGTGATATTCAGCGCTGCAAAATCTTAAATCGCAAAGACTAATCGTATTTCTATTTTAGATTTTTAATAAAGACTTTACTGGTATAGCAGCTTGCACTAATCGCTGATTGCCTTGTAATGCTTCGATTTCTAATAAAACTATTGCACCCGCTACGATTGCATTCGCTTGTTTTACTAAATTCGCTGCTGCGATTAAGGTACCACCTGTAGCAAGTACATCATCGACAATAAGCACTCTAGATTGAGGACGTATTAGGTTTTGCTGTATCTCGAGACTATCTGATCCATATTCCAAACCATAGCTTTCAGAATAAACTGAACCGGGTAATTTGTTTGGCTTACGCGCTAATATCAATCCTGCATTTGCTAGTGGACTTAAGGCGGCAGCAAAAATAAATCCGCGTGACTCAACGCCTAATAGATAATCATATTCACAAAACAAGCTGAGGTCATATAATGCTTGATTGGCAAATGAAAATGCAGCTTTGTCGGCTAGTAAAGGTGAGATATCTTTAAAGCTAATACCAGGCTTAGGAAAGTCTGGAACCGTTGATAAATAATTTAATAAATTCACAATAAAATGACCCATTCTTTAGTTGTAATTGCCGCTCTAGAAAGTGAAATTAAAGCACACTCACTGCCTAATCATATTCCTATTGTTTATTCAGGAATAGGAAAAATCAATGCTGCGATCGCTACCTTTCAAGCGATTCAGCTCTATCAGCCACAGCTGATTATTAATTTTGGCACAGTCGGTAAAATCAATCCCACTCTTTCAGGCTTGGTGACGATTAATAAAGTTATACAACGCGACATTAGCGCTGAACCATTGGCTCCACGCGGCATAGTACCTTTATCTACTAAGCCGAATGAATTTATAGTAGACGCACATGGCTATGTCTGTGGCACTGGCGATAACTTTGTGACACAGCACGATCCTTGGCTAATAGAACAAGGAGTGGATGTGGTTGACATGGAGTTGTTCGCTATTGCAGCAATTTCGTTTGAACATAATATCAATTGGATTTCTTATAAATTTATTTCTGATGCAGCCAATGAAGAATCTGCACATGAGTGGTCAAGCAAAGTAAATCATGGAGAAGATTTATTCTTAGAAAAATTAAAACATCATCTTTAATCAGCACTCTTATTTGATTATGTAGAACGTTAGCCTTATTTCAAAACTATCTATCGCTCATGCCTTCACAATTGCTACGGTTTTTTATGAACATCTGGCCACCTTTTTTGGGTGCCGGAATAAAAATTCTTACTTTATCTAAAGACTATCGCTATGCAATGGTTAGGCTGCGTATGGGAATTTTTAATCGCAATATAGTAGGTGTACATTTTGGCGGCAGCTTGTTCGCTATGACCGATCCTTTTTTTATGATTATGGTGCAACATAATCTTGGTAAAGAATATGTGGTTTGGGATAGAGCAGCAAAAATTGATTTTGTTAAGCCAGGTAGAGGCAATGTATATGCAGAGTTTAGTATGAGTGAACAACAGCTAGTAGAATTAAAGTCTGCTGCTCAGCATGGTGCGAAAGTATTACGTGACTTCACTGTTGAAGTTAAAGATAGCAGTGGAGAGATAGTAGCGATCATTATAAAAACGCTATATGTAAGACAAAAGCGTAAGATGTGAATAAATTGTAATTACTAATCCTGAGCTTGCAACGACACTCATTCATATTTAACGCATCATTCTTTGTTGGTCGGATTACTCCATACCAAGTCACCCGTATATCAACATGAAATGGCAACTCGACTATATTTTCCTTTCAAGATATTCAGCGATTAAGAACATACGTTTACAAAGGCACTTACTCTACCGACCTTTGTTGTTGAAGATATGACACTAATAAAACGCCTCACTTTAATCATTAACTATAGAGTGATTAAAGCGGTGAACTATCCGATTTTTCCTAGTCACAGTGATGCAACTTGGGTTGTTGATTTTTTACGATAACATCGTAGTTGAACATACTCAGCTACACGAGCTTATTTATTACAGACTAAACGAAACGCTCCTTTACCACCTGGGTTTTTAGAAATAGGTTGCCAGTCTGCTGGTGTTCTAACCGTTCCTAACTCTGTGCCTGTACCCATGAGTCCTTTATAAGCAACAAAATACTCTAGCTTCATCATCTCATCTTCACAGTCATATTCTTTACGCATTTTCATAGAGAGCATGCCGTTTTCTGCTGCTTTTTTATAATTTTCTAATTCCCAAGATTTACGAAAACGTCCTGAAGATATCAGTCCGTCGGTATTCACATAGACAGTGGTTCCACGAATGTTTTCAAACACTTTGACCCATTCTGCATGCGCAGTGGAAGCGAAAAAAATTAGTGCTAACGATAAAATTTTATTTTTCATAGTATCTCTTTAATCAAAAATTTATTTTGTAGGTTATTTTTATTGTTGTGGCGCGCCAGATAAAATCCATTTTGCGAGTAACGTAGCATTTTGTTTATCTATTCCCTCATTGGCAGGATGAGCTAGCTCTCCCCATTTACCTTGTCCACCTAAGCGTATGACATCCGCTAATTTTGCTGTAATTTTTTTGCCTTTATAGCGTTGAGCCACTTGTTGCAACGAAGGACCAACAAGCGTATCAGTAAAATCATGACAACCTGTACAAGCATAATCTGTAAATAAGGTATTCGCCGTTGTTATGTCGTTGGGCTTTAACTGCGCCTGCGCAAGTGAGCCCCAACATAACAATGAAACTACGAATAGCTACTTACCTGTTTTTTTCATAGCCCTCCCCATTTATAAATTGTTCATCTCAATTTACAAATAAATGGAAAGAAAAACCTGTAAGCAGATCAAATTTTACTAATTTATTCGCCTAAGCCGCGTTCTTTATCCTAAGAAGCAGAGGAATAAAGTAGAACTCAGATTGTTAACTATAAGGGGAATACAACAAGACAGGCAGTGATTTAAGCACTACTCAGTTTGAAATACTGAAAAACGCAGGAAGGTCAGCTTAGAGCAACCTTCCCGCTATAAAGAATTTATTCTTCTGAACTATCGACTGCAGGCGTATTTCTGTCTGCCATTACATAGCCAGTTGGTTGGCCATCTTTGACTTTGACGATATTGCCCTGCAAGATACCGCCGCGTTTAATCTCTAACTCGGCATAGGTAATTGAACCAATCACTTTACCTACCGATTCCACGACCAAGGTCTTATTTGCAACCGTGGTATCGGTCAAAACTCCGCCTACACGAACGTGATTGGCTGCTGTTTTACCGTTAATGCCGCCATTGTTGGTGACGTAAATCGTGTCGGCAGATATAACGCCTTCGATTTTTCCGTCAACGGTGGCCACACCTGGCACTTTAATTGTGCCCTTCATGAACACACCTTCACCTACCATGAGCGTACCGGGAGAATTTGTATCTGCCATATTAATTTGATAACAAAGTTAGTGGGGTTAGTGCAATGATACTAGCATTAAGAGCAAAATACAGCCCTCACGCATTTTTAAAAAGTAAATTACTATTTTGACTACTTATGCAGACAATTAAATCCACACCCCGCCTTATCTTATTTGCCGGTCACGCAGGTACCGGCAAAACTTCTCTTGCAAAAAAAGCATTGCCTTTGATTGCCGAGCGTACCGGTGAAGATTTCTTCTTTCTAGATAAAGACACCGTGTATGGTGCTTTCAGTTCCCATATGATGGGTTTATTGACGGGCGATCCTGATGATAGAGACAGCCCAACTTATTTACAAAATATTCGTGATCAAGAATACGCAGGATTAATCGACATAGTGCGCGAAAATTTTTCACTCAACGTAAATGTGATTTTAGTTGGACCGTTCACACGTGAACTCATGGCTGGAAAATTTTTCCATCCTACCGAGCTAGGATTGCCTGCATCCACCACCTGTAGGATCGCATGGATTGATCTCGATAGCGAAGTAGCACGACAAAGGATTGAACATAGAGCTGATGCACGTGATGCTTATAAGCTTGCGCATTGGGAGACTTATCTACAAAGACGAGTAGAGCCTCCTGTGCATCACCATCTTTATCGCTTTAATAATTTAGAACCGAGTGAAACAGAATTCCAAGCATTGCTAGCGCATCTTATTAGCTAAGTTACGCTAGCTTGTGACATAACTAAATTTATTCGATTGCTTGGTACACCAATTGTTTAATCATACGGCGGTAATACTGACGTATTGCACCCGGTGTTTGCGTCATCAAGACTGCGACTAACTGCTCCTTAGGATCCACCCAAAAGAAAGTACCACCTAAACCTGCCCATGCATAATCACCTTCTGAACCAGGCACACTCGCCAATCCTGCACCTTGTCGCACCATAAAACCCAAACCAAAGGTGTAGCCCTGCACACCCATTAACAATTCTCCAGGTTGAATGGGTGTAGCTACCTTAGGGCCTAAATGATCAGACGTCATCAGTGCGACTGTGGTGCGAGATAAATAACGTTTTCCATCTAAGATGCCGCCATTGAGTAGCATCTGACAAAAACGTAAATAATCATCCGCTGTGGTTGAAATACCTGCACCACCTGAATCATTACCAGTCGCTTTCGTCACATCAATCACAACTTGCATAGGACCACCCGTAGTCGGATCTATCTTGAGAGGTTCTGCTATGCGTGCAACTTTTGATGCTGACACAACGAAGCTAGTGTCTTTCATGCCTAAAGGTTGAATTAATTTTTCATCTAATAAAACACTCAGTGTCTTACCGCTGACTGCTTCTAATACACGACCTAATAAATCTGTAGACAAACTATATTCCCAAGTTGAACCTGGTTGCCACAACAATGGTGCTTTACCAAATGCCTCAACTTGTTGCTCTGGTGTCAGCGACATAGATTTAAAAGGTATTTCAGTTGAAAACAAACCTACCTCTTGATAGGCATTTTTCATACTTGCATAGCGCGTGAATTCTGCATACGTTAAACCTGATGTATGACGCAGTAAATCATGCACTGTCATTTGCCTTTGTGCGGCGACTGTTGTACCTGTAGCTTCAGAAGGATTAGCCAATACTTTCATATTACTCATCGCTGGTAAAAATTTTGAAACAGGATCAGCGAGCTGTAATTTCCCTTCTTCTACTAACATCATGGTTAATACCGATACCATGGGTTTGGTCATGGAATAAGCACGAAAGATGGCATCGCGTTGCAATGGCTTATTCGTCATTTTATTTTGATAGCCAGTAGTGTCCGCATACACCACCACACCTTTACGAGCAATTAGCAATACAGCACCGGGCATGCGATTGGCTTCAATCTCTGATTGGATAACTGGCTTGATACGGGCGAGTCGTGCTGCAGATAAGCCTTGTGCTTGTGGTGAACCTGTTGGTAAATCCGCTGCGCTTGCAGTCCATGTAATGAGAACTACCGCAGCACAAATGATTTGTTTTAATTGTTTAACGTACGACATTCTTGTCTCCCTGTTTTTTTCTGAACTATTCTGCATTAATTTTTTATTGTAGCGCTAAGCGCAAAGGATTGAGCACTTCCCGCCATTGCTCTAATTGTGGTGTAGCTTCTCCCATCATCATGCTAACCAACCATTCACCACACCATGGCGCACAAGTCATGCCACGCGAGCCATGTGCTAGCGAGGCATACAAATTTGGCGCAAGCTGACCGACAGCAGGCAATCTATCTTGCGTCACTGCGCGAAAAGCTACGCGCCCACTTTGACAGTCATTCTTATCAAGACAAAATTCGGGCAAGAGTCTTTGTAGACGTTGAAAATTTTCTTCATCATCCTTGATACGTGCATCAACACATGCATCATCTTTTTGAATAGTGGCGCCTATGGTATGCATGCCTCGAATTGCCGGTGTGATGTAACCATCTCGACAAATAATTTTATGTAATTGACGCCCCGCTATTTCTGGTAACAGCGTCAACTGTCCTCGCGCACTATCAATTGCTAAAGAAGGTGAAAATAAAGCTCCAGAAAATGCACTCGCTAAAACGACACAATCAGCTTGTCGTTCTGATCCATCAGATAAAGTAATGCGTGGCTTTTGTTTTTCATCGAACTGTATTCGACTGACATGCAAACCTATTTGCAACTGAATATCAGGATGGTTTAATAAAGACTGAATGAATGGAATCGGCTCAATCCACCCCGCTACTGGCAAATGAAAACCTCGATCTGCAACTTGATTTGCACTAAGTTCACTAGCTTGTTCTTGCGTGACTTCACTTATCCAATCAACTGAATATTGTGCAGCATGCTGTGCGAGTTTTTGATGACGAAGTGCGTCGCGTGTCATTCTGATTGCGCCACACAACTCATGTGGAACCGCTTGCCCATGATGTGAGAGCCATTGCACTAGCCACTGCATGCCTAGTGTGGTGAGTGTTGTAATCGGATTATGTGCGCCACCTGGCTCAGGTCGAATAACAGCAACTGGATTACCAGAGCCACCATTCGCAATCTGCATAGACTCTATAACAGTAACGGGAATCTGTCGTTGAGCTAAGGCATAGGCCACACTTGCACCAGCTATGCCAGCTCCAACAACTACAACTTTTTTAGGGATGTTTACATTACCCATACAACTACTGACAACGCCCTTCAAAAATCAAGGCAGAGGTAGGAAGCTCCAAGGTATCACTGACAGTGAACATAGTGGTATCTAGTCTTATGCGTCGCGTGGCTTGCCGCTCTGTTAAACCATAACAATACCAACCACTCTCCGTCGTAGAGCATTGCATGGTCTCTAGCTTTTGATTCTGTATCTGATAACGACGCTGTTCATCAACTGGGTAAGTTGACTCTGCACCCCGATGGATAAAACGTGTTTTACCCTGACAGGTCCAATTGAGGTCGGCAGACTGTGCGTATGAGGAAAAAAAAGACAGCAAGATAAAAACTAAGTGCGATAGAGGCATGAACTTTGATCAACATAATTTAACTATGCCCTACTTTACCACTGCACACCTAGTTTTTAATGGAGACAAATAAAACACACTTATTTCTTAACTAATTAATAAATTAACGCTGCGCCAACCATTGATTAAACTCTTCTATATCAGCCAGACGCAAGCCACCTGAGCGCATACGCAAGCCCATTAAATCACGCAAGAAATCATAGCGCGCCTTAGCTAAATCTAATCTCGCTTTAAATAATCTACGGCGTGTATCTAGCACATCAATTACCGTCACCACACCCAAATAAAAACCTACTTCTTGCGCTGTGACTGATTGCTCCATTGCGTTGACTTGATTGGTCGTGGATTCTATCCTTGCATGATTGGCTACCGCGCTTGCAAATACAATACGCATATCACGCTCTACTGTGCGGCGCGTTGCTTCTAATTGCTGTTGTGCGATATTTAATTGCGCCTGCGCAGAAGCCATAGTGGCATTCACACGTCCGCCTTCATAAATCGGAATTCGCAATTCAAGTCCGACTACATTCACACCAAATTCACGGCGCGGTAAATTATCAATATCTTGATTAGATTCATTTCTTTGCATCAGAAAAGATAGTTGAGGATAATGTTCAGCGCGCGCACTAGATAACGTACTGCGACTGACTTTCACTGCTTCAGTGCGAGCAAGAATATCTGGATTTCCGTCTAAGGCAGTACGCACCCAATAAGTTTCATCATAAGGTACTACTGGAAAATTTGATCTTGTTAATACAGCTAATTCTCCAGGATCACGACCACTTAACTCACGTAGTTTAATTCGTGCAGCATCGGCTTTATTTGCCACATCAATTTGTCGTGTTTCTAATTGCTGAAGATAGGCAGTGGCTTCAGATAAGTCCGTTACTTTCGCCATTTGCATTTTGAACATTGCCAAAAGCCGCGCTACTTGCTGGGAGGCTGCATCTTTTTCCACCCATAACTGCTCCATCTCATCATCAGACTGCAATCCTTCGAGATAAGAATCAATCAGCTGAGCTGTTAACTGCATGCGTGCGAGATGTGCTTCGCTTTCAGCTTGTTTAGCAGCATAACGAGCACTATCAAATCGGTAATAAGAAGCTAAATCAAGAATTGCCTGTCTAGCACTGAGAATTGCTCGCTGACCGTAATAATCAGAAAACCGCCCTGCTTCATTGGCATAATTTTTTGAACTGGATACTTGTAAATTCACTTGCGGATAGAGTCGACTGACTGCAATATCAGCATCGGCTTTTGCGCGCTCTATGCCTAGTTCCCGTATTTTTAAAGCGGGATTGTCTTGCATCGCTGATTTATACAGACTTAGTAAATCTTCAGCTTTAACCCATGGTGTTGCTAAGGTTGTGAAGAATACAAACACTATGGCAGCTTGTGAGGCGATTAATTTTTTCATCTCAATCCTCCCTCATTGATCGCACTAATAAATCTGAAAATGGTGCTGTCATATAGCGCCAGAAGGTACGTGAACCTGTTTTAATGAACACATCAGCTGGCATACCAGGTACTAATTCGAGTTTTAAGTTAGCGAGATCGCGTATGCCTTTGGGTGTTACCATCACGCGCGCTAAGTAATAGGGATGTCTATCTTGCGATGTTTCATCAATTAATCGATCTGCTGAAACCATCACAAGCTTGCCTTCTATCTTGGGCATCTCGCGTTGTCGGAATGCAGAGAACCTTACTTCCGCTGTTTGACCGACTATGATTTGATCAATGTCTTGCGGCATTAAGCGCACTTCGACCATGAGCTGCTCATTCGCAGGCACAATATTTAAAACATGTTGTCCTGGCCTGATGACTTCGCCAGCAGTATGTACTGCTAATTCCAAGACCATGCCATCATCTGGCGCTACTACTGTCGTGCGTTTCACGGTATCGCTTAAGGCACGATTTCTTTCATTCAAACTAAATAATTCTGCCTGCACCTCAGCCAATTCTTTTGCAACTTCACGTTGAAATTCTTGTTCAATTCTAAGTATTTTTAATTCGGCTGATCCAATCTCTAATTCGACTGAGGTCATATCTGACTCTAAAGAAGCACGCTGTCCTTCGTTCTGCGCCAGATTACGCTCCATCTCACGTACACGCTGCATTTCTGCATAACCCTGACTCGCTAAGATTTGTAAATCACCACGTTCTTTTTCAAATGAACGCACTAATTTTTCACGCATAGATTTTTGTTCATTCAATCCAATTAATTTTTGCTTTAATTGGTCTATCTGTCTACGATACAACATGATCTCGCCATCCAATGCGCGTTTACGAACTTGGAAAGTTTGATCCTGTAGGCGCATTGCTTCTGCTGCGCGACTATCATTTTTTCTTGCTGTTAAAGCAGTTGGATAGGCGATACGACTCTTAGCATCACGTTGGGCAGTTAACCTAGCTTCATGTGCTAATGAGAGTAACCACTGTCCTTGCACTTGATCTAATTGTGAACGGGGCTGTATATCCTCTAAGGTCAACAGCACTTCTCCTTTATGCACATGCTGACCTTCTCTTATGCGTACCTCTTTCACAATGCCGCCTTCTAGATGCGCGATCGGCTTACGATAATTTTCTACAATCACTAAACCCGATCCAATTGCAGCACTATCAAGTGGCGCTAATACTGACCACACACCCACTCCACCAAACAATAACAACACAGCGACTAGCCCACCGATGCGCAAAAATTTTTCTTGGCGTTCGATTTTTCTCGGTAAAACATTAGTCGGCAAGACGGTGACGACTTCTGGTTTATTTGTCTTCAATGAATGTAGGTTGTTCATGCGAAC
>CAMCXB010000040.1 GCA_945883145.1 Bordetella parapertussis
TAAAGACAAACACTATTACCAGCCTGCTTGGACCTTAGTCGGCGCGGGTGAATTTAATGCACGTGATTCAGAACGCAATATGGCCGATATCATGCCGCATGGTGTCACTTGGATACGCGCTGCAGCCACAAGATTTGATCCGGATAACAAACAAGTACATTTAGATTCAGGTAATCCTATTAGCTATCAATATTTAATCGTTGCACCTGGCTTGCAATTGAATTGGAAAGCGATTGAAGGACTAGAAGAAACGTTAGGTAAAAATGGGGTGACTTCTAACTATCGTTATGATCTTGCACCTTACACATGGTCACTGGTGCAATCTCTACAAGCTGGTAAAGCAATATTTAGCCAACCACCTATGCCCATTAAATGTGCCGGCGCACCTCAAAAAGCAGTGTATTTATCATGCTCCGAATGGGAACAACAAGGGCGTTTGAAAAATATACAAGTTGAATTTTTTAATGCAGGTGCTGTATTGTTTGGCGTAGCTGATTTTGTGCCGCCTCTGATGGAATATGTGAAGCGATATAAAGTCAATCTGCACTTTAACTCTAAGTTAGTTGCAGTCGATGGCTCCGCTAAAAAAGCATGGTTTGAAGTTAAAGATGCAGAAGGTAATGCGCAACGTATAGAACAACAATTTGATATGTTGCATGTCGTACCACCACAAAGTGCACCAGACTTTATTAAACAAAGTCCGCTAGCAAATGCGGATGGTTGGGTTGAAGTCGATCAGACTACTTTGCAACATGTACGTTATCCAAATATTTTTAGCTTGGGCGATGCCTGCTCTTCACCGAATGCAAAAACAGCAGCAGCAGCGCGTAAACAAATCGTCGTCGTTGCAGAAAATCTGCTCGCACTTCGTTCAGGAAAATCGTTACCTACACGCTATGACGGCTACGGCTCTTGCCCACTCACTGTAGAAAAAGGTCGCATCGTGTTAGCGGAATTTGGATTCGGCGGCAAACTACTACCTAGCTTTCCTATGAATCCAGCTGTGCCACGCTTCTCCGCGTGGATCTTAAAGAAATATTTCCTACCTTGGTTGTATTGGAATGCCATGCTCAAAGGTCGCGAATGGTTAGCTCGTCCCTCTAAAAATTAAATGGCTTAATGATGTTTAAAAAACTGCTACCGGACTGGTTTAAACAATACCAGTCCGCATGGTTGGCTGGTGATGTGATTGCAGGTGCGATCGTTACTGTCATGCTGATACCGCAAAGTCTGGCCTATGCCATGTTGGCAGGTCTTCCTCCACAAGCTGGTCTATATGCCAGCTTGCTACCAATATTTGCCTATGCTTTATTTGGCAGCAGTATGACCTTAGCTGTGGGACCGGTTGCCGTTGCTTCACTTATGACAGCAACGGCTCTCGCGCCTTTAGCAAGTGCAGGCAGTGTGGACTACGCAGCACTTGCCGTCATCCTCTCCTTACTATCTGGTGTGATGTTATTTGTGTTTGGCTTACTGCGATTAGGATTTCTCGCTTATTTTTTAAGTCATCCTGTTATTAGCGGTTTTATCTCAGGCTCGGCTGTCGTTATCACAATCGGTCAGCTCAAATATATTTTTGGGATTCAAATACCACGCGGTGGAATCATCACCACGCTTGAAGGTTTGATGCTAGGCCTACCTACATTAAATGTCACCACGACTTTTTTAGGCTGTGGAGCTTTGTTATTTTTATTTTTTGCACGCCGCTATCTAGCAACTGTTTTAAAACAAGTAGGTTTATCTGCAAAAAGCGCAGATCTCTCTGCAAAACTTGCTCCTATGCTGGTCGTGATCGTCGCAACACTCATTGTCAAATTAGGACAGCTTGATCAACAAGAGCTAGTGTCGGTGGTGGGTAGTGTGCCATCAGGATTACCCTCACTAGCAATGCCTACAATTGAATTGCATGACATACAAGCACTCTGGTTACCTGCTTTATTAATTTCATTAGTGGGTTTTGTAGAGAGCGTCTCAGTTGCGCAATCCTTAGCGCTTAAACGTAATCAACGCATCACACCGAATAAAGAATTACTAGGCATAGGTGCAGCCAACATAGCGAGTGCTTTTTCAGGCGGCTATCCTGTGACAGGTGGCTTTGCACGCTCTGTTGTGAATTTTTCCGCAGGCGCAAACACACCTGCTGCTGGTGTGGTGTCTGCAATCCTGATGGCTGTTGTCGTTGCAGTCGCTACGAGTTGGTTTTATTACTTACCGCATGCTGTACTTGCTGCAACGATTATTGTGGCCGTGATAGGTTTAATTGATTTCAAAACTTTACAACAATCTTGGCACTATGATCGCGCTGATGCGCTTTCACTCATACTCACATTCTTCGGTGTGATTTTTCTCGGTGTGGAAGAAGGCATCGTAATAGGTGTTGTACTTTCACTGGCAGTCGTAGTCTGGCGCAGCAGTCGTCCACACATGGCCGTTGTGGGTCGCGTTCCAGGTACTGAACATTTCCGTAATATTGATCGCCATGATGTTGAATTAGCGAATGGCTTAATAGCATTACGTATTGATGAAAGCATCTATTTTGCTAATGCTCAAGTACTGGAAGATAAAATAGAGAGTCTCGTTGCAGAGTCAACTGGCACTCGCGCAGTCTTACTCATTATGTCAGCAGTTAATCAACTTGATAGCACTGCGCTCGGCATGTTGGATGAACTAGAGAAAAATCTGCAAGCTAAAGATATTAGCTTGCAGTTTGCAGAGATTAAAGGCCCTGTCTTAGATCGTTTACATACAACAGATTTAGGCCAGCGTATGCATGACAGAATATTCTTAAGTACGCATCAGGCATTTCAACAATACACTGCTAAAGCGCAGGCATAAAACATCATGCCTGCCTTTTAACAGCGTCTCAATCCTGTTGCTAGAAAAAAGCCTGTAGTCCTGTTTGTGCACGTCCTAAAATGAGCGCATGAATATCATGTGTGCCTTCATAAGTATTCACTACTTCTAAATTCACTACATGGCGTATCACACCGTATTCATCACTAATTCCATTCCCACCCAACATATCACGTGCAACGCGTGCAATATCTAACGCCTTGCCACAAGAATTACGCTTCATGATGGAAGTGATTTCTACCGAATCAGTACCCTCATCTTTCATACGACCTAAACGCAAACAACCTTGTAAAGCGAGTGTGATTTCAGTTTGCATATCCGCCAGTTTTTTCTGAACCAACTGCGTTGCTGCGAGAGGTCTACCAAATTGTTTTCTATCGAGTGTGTATTGACGCGCTGTATGCCAACAAAATTCAGCTGCACCCATCGCACCCCATGCTATGCCGTAGCGCGCAGAATTCAAACAGGTGAAAGGCCCTTTTAATCCTCGCACTTCAGGGAAAGCATTTTGTTCTGGCACAAACACAGCATCCATCACAATTTCACCGGTGGTTGAAGCACGCAAACCTACCTTGCCATGTATGGCAGGTGCTGTTAAACCCTTCCAGTCTTTTTCTAAGATGAAGCCACGAATAGCACCTGCATCATCTTTTGCCCACACCACAAACACATCCGCGAGTGGACTATTCGTAATCCACATTTTTGAACCAGTCAGACTATAACCACCATCAACCTTCTTGGCGCGTGTAACCATACTGCCTGGATCTGAACCATGATCCGGTTCAGTCAATCCAAAACAACCTATCCACTCTCCACTAGCGAGCTTAGGTAAATATTTTTGTCTTTGTGCTTCGGTTCCAAATTCATAAATCGGCAGCATGACTAAAGAACTCTGCACACTCATCATGGATCGATAACCTGAATCCACACGCTCTACTTCACGTGCAATCAAACCATAGCTCACATAACTAAGACCTGCTCCGCCATATTGAGTGGGAATCGTAGGACCCAACATACCAAGCGCGCCCATCTCTTTAAAAATAGCCACATCGGTTTTTTCATGTCGAAACGCTTCTAACACACGCGGCATCAGTTTTTCTTGGCAATACGCCGCAGCTGCATCACGCACCATGCGCTCATCTTCATTCAACTGACGATCGAGTAATAAAGGATCTTCCCAATGAAATGCAGTTGTACTCATAGTGATCTTTCGGCTAAAAAATAGACAACACAGATAGATGCAAATTATTTAATTTTATGTTCGCAGCTTTGAACAACATCATAACAAGTATGACATTGTAAGCCGATCAGGCTTTTAGCATAGGAGACTAAAAAATAAGGCTAATTAGAGCAGGTTGACCATCGCTTTTAACACGTAGCGATAGTCAGGAATTGGAATGGGAAATTGGAAAGAACGACAATAAGAAAGCGAGAAAGCGCCTTATTACGACTTAATGCGCTTGATGATGCTGATGCGACCAAACCTCGCCTTTAAACAAAGAGAATTTTTTACGTAATTCAGCGGAGGATTTTGATTCAGCTGCCGTGATTTTTTTGCTGAGTGAACTCGCCAATGGGGCATCTAAACCAGCTTGCTTAAGCACTACAGGTTGCGTTAATCCTTCGCCAGCACACAACACAATTTCCCATTTTTTTGCATCACGTTTTAATAACGCTCTACCGCCTGTATCAGCTTGCAACCAACTCGCAATCGCATAATTCTCATCCACCACCACATGCTCAACTAGCAAAGGACTGTTCGGTTTATCAAACTGATGCTTCATCAGTTGACGTATGACTTGCTGATCATCAAATGGATTAGCAAATGTAGTCGTCAGATTGAATGTCATTAGCAAAGCTAATAATAATTTCAACATCACTTTCTCCATCAACAAAAAAATTAGTCAGATTGCGCTGCAATTAACAGCACAACCTGACACAGACTCAACTTAATGATGCATATGCTCGCTAGGCATGACTTCAATATAAGGCGCAGGATAAGGAAGCTTTTCCGATGGTGTAGCTGGAATTTGATTCCAATCCATACGACCTTGTTCGCAGAGCTGAGTAACAGGCAAATAAATCTTGCCTGTCTTATCCCAGACTTTGACTGAAATAACAAATTCATCAAAGTGGGCATCGAGTAATTTTCCGCCCTTCCAAGTTATGGTTCTCACATCACGTTTAATTTCCTTGCCGTGAGAAAGATAAGGCTGCGCTAAATCACGCACCTCAGTCTCGACTACCCAACCTGCTTTAGGCATGGGCTTAGCACCCATTAAAGATTCAGGAATCGTCACAATGACTTGTGTCGTCGATGACCCTTCACATCCATGGGTAGCAGCAATCGCAAGCCGTTGATAACTACCTTGTGGAGCTTGTTTAGGCTGCAAAGTAGCATGTGCAAATACCAAACTAGGTAAGCTTGCTAGCAGACTAAGTAGCAATGCGAATTTGAATGAATTTGATTGCATCATAAAAGTCTTGTTTACCATTTTGTTTCTAAGCCTATGTTAATTGAACGACCCATACCTGGGTAATACACCACTGGAGGTGTAACACTATTTAATAAATTTGCTCCAATATTTGTTGTGGCAGCATAGCGCTTATCCGCTAAATTTCTCGCATCAACAAACCAAGTTGAATTTTTGTCTATTGGACCACCTGCTTTAAATCCAAAGATGGCATACGGATCGTTGTAAAGTGAATTGGCATTATCGATAGGTGCTTTAGTTGGCACCCATTCTAATTTTGGACCTGCATAGTAAGCAGGCGATCCTCTGCTATTAGTTACATCGCTCCAACGATACAGTAATTCACTACGAATAATCAAAGGCGGAAAACCTGGCATGCGATTATTGCCGTACTGAGCATTACCATCAAAACGGAAGTCACTATATAAAAGCGCAGTACGCGTTTCCCAATGACGATCTATCAAAGCGCCAGCTCCTAACTCTATCCCTTGATGGATAGTTCTTGGAACATTAGCTGTTATAGAACTTCCGCAAGGGGTAGAGTTATTGGCACAAATAGTTTGAAACTCATTTTTAAGTTGTGATCGATAAAACGTAACGTCCCAAAAACCTTGATCACGCCCTTGATTAAAACTCATTTCACCGCGCGAACCAACTTCAACTGTCGTCCCTGTTTGCGCTTTAGCTGCAAGCATCGTCGTTGCCACATCGAAGATAGGTGGTTCAAAATTTTTACTGATGTTTGCATAAAGCTGTGAACTAGCATTGAGGTTATGTATTAACCCAAGACGCGGTATCCATTGTGTATATTTAGTCGAATAATTTCCAGACGGTGCCACTACATCATTTTTCTTTCTATTTGCTTCCTCGTACTGCAAGGAAGTGATGAGAGTGGTTGCTGCATTAATTTGAAATTTATTTTCCACTAAAAATCGATGGTTTTCTGATCTTTGTGAGGCATCTGTTGCAAAAGTTGTTGGTTGAAAACCAGCCCTATTTCTTCTACTAGCTTGTGTTGTTCCAAAGTCTGGAAGATAGCCAAAAGTTAAAAGATTATTCGACCCAAACAACTTAGACTTATTTGCAACCTTAAGATGACCACCATATGTCATCGTGTTTTGTTCTATGAATCCGAAGGTAATTGGATGCCATAAATCATGGTGCATGACATAGGTGGCTAATTCATATTCAGTATCGCCGTTTTTATACACTGTTTTATTCGCGATTCTTTGCGCATCAACATCTCTACGCTGAAAACTACTTGGCCAAGTAGCATCTTGTGCTGCCCTAGGATCTGCCAACAACTGTTCTCTTGAAATTGTTCCTGGTAATTGGGATCGACTTCTCACTACACCCACAAAAAATCTAGACTCAAGATCAGCGTTAATTTTCACCCCAGTATTCGCTACTACTTTTTCACTGTTTTGCGCAGAGTGATTACGATATCCATCTTGTGTCATTGCATTTGCTGAGATGTTGTAATCCCATACATTCCCATTACCATCACTAGGTTTGACTACGCCACCAGTGATGGCTTGTAAGCGCGCATAACCAAAGCTACCTGCTTCTGCTCTTCCTAATAATTTCGGACTATCGTAACCAGTTGGTGATACATAATTAATCGCACCACCTAATGTACTTGCGCCATAACCTAAGGCATTCGCACCACGTATCACTTCTACATAACGTGCTGCAGAAGGATCAATAGTTTGCATATCAAAGAAGCCATCTGCATAGTTGATAGGTATACCGTCTTGTAAGATCTTAATACCGAAACTATGAAAAGTTCTGCTTAGCGCTGAACCGCGCATAGAAATTCTGGCTTCTTCTGAACCAAACCTATCTTGAATAAATACACCAGGAGCCATTCCTAAGCTGTCTGTCCATGTGGAGACTCGCCCCTCACCAACCACGCTCATATCAACAATAGAAGCACCACCTGGTATTTGCTTCACTGTTTCTAGCGCTTGATTGATACTTTGCTGCGTCAACGTTGATTCACGCTGCCCAATAACAGGTACCGGATCTAATGATGCTTCTGCAAGCGCTTCTGCAATAGGCATTCCCACACCAATCGATGCAATCAACCAAGCAAGTACTGCAGGTTTAAGCACACAATCTTCAGAATTTTTCTGCTTAATATTTTTAAACATTAATTTTTTAGTCATCACATACCTCTAATAATAATTTCATCAGTTGATTTAATTGCTATTAATGACCATGATGATGCGCATGACCTACATCTTGTTTCGCAGCTGCGCGCGCTTCAGCTTTCACTTTGACGATTTGTTTTTTACCGTCAGTATCAAGAAACTCCAGATTAAGATTGACTGTCGAACCTGCTTGCACTGGTTTTTTCAGATTCATCAACATGATGTGATAGCTACCTGGTTTGAGCTCTACAGATTTACCCGCGTCGATCACAACTTCATTGACTTGACGCATTTTCATCACATCACCCTGCATACTCATTTCATGTATTTCCGAAGCTTCAGCAGCGACTGAATTCGCACCGACTAATTTCACTGCTTTGTCTGATGTGATCTGCATAAAGGCACCAGTCACTTTTTGTTCAGCGACTGTCGTTCTTACCCAAGCATCTTTAACAATGATTTCGGCAGATGCAGCTAATGAAATAAAAAATAGACTTACTGTGATGAGATGTTTCATTTTTTTACCTTTAAAATTTTGGATTAAAAATTGTTTACTTACATTCGCAAGCTATGTGATCGGCTATTAAAGTGGCTATGCATATACCAACTTAGATGCGCATAAACACACACAGCAAGGGTTTGATCGATAACGTTGACCACTCCAGATAAAACAATAGAATCAACTAGCCTTATGACTAGTTAACGCGGCTTTGTTAAATCAAGAATGTGAAGGTGGGGCGCGAGAAAGAATGACATGACCGGCATACACAGACGCCGCATCATGGGTGGTGATGTTTACAACAGAAGAAGTGAGATCACTGGGTGGGATATAGCGGGTGGCATCAAATTCAGCACCTGCACCCGTTGTACTACAAAAAACGCAATGATCAGTATGGGCTGAAGCATGTTGCGCAGGAAGTGAATGATTATCTTGTGCGACCCATTTACTACCTTGCGCACTACAAACCTCTACCCAACCTGCTGCACTTAATCCATTTTTCGCATTATGTTGCGCTGCAAAAGCAGGCAACACTGCCTGCAGCACGATGGCTACAAGCAGAAACTTGGCAATGCGTTGAAAAAATGGGAAGTGTGTTTTCACGGATATCATTATATGTCAGCAAAAGTTTTCAAACTATCTGTCGATGTTTAGTTTACAGATGAAGGATTTTTCTTTGCTAAATCATCTGGCTAAAAATTAGTTTGGAATGCTGAGATTGGCAGGTTTTATTTGGAATTTATCGTGCATGGATAAGCAATTAACAAATACGAAGCGCGATGTTCAGTATGTGGTTATTAATATAGTAATTTATGGATTAAATCTCACTTAATCCTCCGTTACTATTTAATAAATTGTTATGCTTAGCCTTATGTTAAATTTTGGAAATTTTAAACAAATGGCTAGGCTTAGCAAAATAAGATTATCGAAAAATTAATTTATTCAAGTATTTTGATTGGAATTGGCTACTTAATTAGAGAAAATTTCAAACTTACATTTGCTGCATTGCGGAATAATCAAATGTCCGGCACAATTCTGTTGTCTTGAATGAGAGGTCACAATGCTCTATCAGTTGCACGAAATGAATCGTACGCTGCTAAGTCCCCTAATTCAGTGGGCTGAAGCTTCCTCTAAGTTATTTACTAGCCCTGTTTCTCTACTCGCTCACTCTCCTTTTTCCCAGCGTATCGCAGCCGGCTACGAGTTGATGTTCAGACTCGGCAAACAATATGAAAAGCCTGAGTTTGGCATCACGACCACTGAGGTAGATGGTATTACCGTCGACATCACCGAAGAAATCGTCATCAATAAACCATTTTGTAGCCTGCGTCACTTCCGTAAAGATTTATCCGGAACCACGCTCTCTAAAGTGAAGCATCCTAAGGTGCTCTTAGTAGCACCGCTCTCAGGTCATCATGCAACGCTGTTGCGCGATACCGTTCGTGGTCTGTTACCGAATCACGATGTTTACATCACTGATTGGACTGATGCACGTATGGTGCCCTTAGATAAAGGCGCTTTCCATCTGCATGACTATATTTATTATGTGCAGGATTTCATACGCCATTTAAGTCCAGACCTGCATGTGATTTCTGTCTGCCAGCCTACCGTTCCTGTGCTTGCAGCGATTTCGCTGATGGCTAGTGCCGGCGAAAAGACTATGCCTAAAACCATGGTGATGATGGGTGGTCCTATTGATCCACGCAAATCACCTACACAAGTTAATGATTTAGCGACTGATAAACCTTTCTCATGGTTTGAAAACACTGTGATTTATAGCGTGCCTTCTAATCATCCTGGCGTTGGTCGTAAGGTTTATCCAGGTTTTCTGCAGCATGCAGGTTTTGTAGCGATGAATCCACGTCGTCATGCTGAAAGTCATTGGGAGTTTTATCTGCACTTACGTCGTGGTGACAATGAGTCCGCAGAAGAGCATCGTAAGTTTTATGATGAATACAATGCAGTTTTAGATATGCCTGCTGAGTATTACTTAGAAACGATACAAACTGTGTTCCAAGATTTCCGTTTACCTACTGGCACATGGGAAGTTGAAGGCAAACTCGTGCGTCCACAAGACATTACCAATGTCGCCTTATTTACTATTGAAGGCGAACTCGATGATATCTCTGGTTCTGGTCAAACACGTGCAGCACATGAACTGTGCAAACATATTCCTAAAGAGATGAAACACCATTACACCGCACCACAATGTGGGCACTATGGCATTTTCTCAGGCAGACGTTGGCGCGAAATGATAGTCCCACAGATAACTGAATTTATCCGTAGCCACGGCTAAGCATCGTTAACTCAAATATTGGTTTGTAGGCCGCTTCGATTGAAGCGGCCTTTTTCTTGAACGACAGCATTTGATGACTTGCACAAATGTCGGATAATGGCGAACTATGTCTGAATCATCCTCCATCCACAAAGCGCCGTCGCTTGCAGATCAAATTGAAGATCTGCTGCCGCAAACCCAGTGCACGAAATGTGGCTATCCGGCTTGCCGCCCCTATGCGGAAGCGATTGCTGAGGGCACTGCAAGCTATAACCAATGTCCTCCCGGTGGTTTGGAAGGTGTAAAACGTTTAGCGACGCTGTTAGGCAAACCGGTTATTCCACTTAATCCCGTTCACGGCATTGAACGCGCACGTCCTGTTGCGGTAATTGATGAAAGTGCCTGCATAGGTTGCACGCTTTGTATACAAGCCTGTCCTGTGGATGCCATCGTCGGTGCTGCGAAACAAATGCACACGGTTATTACCGCTCTTTGTACTGGTTGTGATTTATGTGTACCACCTTGTCCTGTTGATTGCATTGCCATGTTGCCAGTAACTGCGGATAAAACTGCTTGGGCAGCATGGTCACAAGAGCAAGCAGATGCAGCTCGCGCAAGATATGACAGTCGCACCCTCAGACTACAACGAGAAAAAACAGAGAATGATGCACGCTTAGCTGCTAAAGCTGCTGCAAAACTCAAAGAACTTGAGAATGAATCTGCTTTGTCAGATGAAGAAAAAACAGAAAAAGAACGCAAGCGCGCCATTATTCAAGCAGCGATAGAACGGGCTCGTTTACAAAAAGAACAGGCCGCGAATAAGCCGCCTGAGTCCACATCATGAATCTTGAAAAACGCAGCGCGATTTTTGCGCGCTTAAAACAAGCGAATCCTCATCCCACGACTGAACTTGAATACACCTCGCCATTTGAATTACTGATTGCCGTGATTTTATCGGCACAAGCTACAGATATATCGGTGAATAAAGCTACACGTAAGTTATTTGCAGTTGCCTCTACACCGCAAGCGATAGCTGCATTAGAAGTAGAAGGTTTAATTCCTTATATACAAACCATAGGCCTCTACCGCAATAAAGCAAAAAATGTGATTGAGACTTGTCGCATTTTATGTGAACAGCATGCAGGTGTTGTACCGCGCGAACGAGAAGCTTTACAAGCTCTACCTGGTGTAGGACGTAAGACTGCAAATGTCGTTCTCAATACAGCATTTGGTATTGCAGCGATGGCTGTTGATACGCATATTTTTAGAGTCTCGAATCGTACTGGTATTGCTCCCGGTAAGAATGTAGATATCGTTGAAAAAAAATTAATGAAATTTATTCCTGATGAATACATCATGGATGCGCATCACTGGTTGATCTTACATGGTCGTTACACATGCATCGCGCGTAAACCACAATGTTGGAATTGTGTGATTGCTGATTTTTGTGAATTTAAATCTAAGACTGCTCAGCCTGAACATGGCGTATAACAGTGACTAAGAAAAAATAATCTATGTTTAATCCTACTAAAGAAGAAGTAAGACATTTTTTTTGTGAGGTATGGCGTAAGACACAAGTCGATGCTGTACTCACACCACTAGAAGCGATTGCGCGTGATTGGATGTTGCAGCATACCGAGTATGCAAATGATTTTAATATCAATGAAGCTGTAACAGCAGACTATTCTATAGATGCAGGAAAATCGAATCCCTTCTTACATCTGTCTATGCATTTATCGATTGCAGAACAAATCTCGATTGATCAACCTGCTGGTATACGGGATGCCTTTCAAGCACTCGCCACACGTTGTGGTTCTGAACATGATGCGCATCATGAAATCATGGAGTGCTTGGGACAAATGCTATGGACCGCACAGCGCTCTGGACTACCACCAGATGGCGAAACTTATTTAGAATGTATACGTCAGCGCTAAGATCAACTTTGTGCAGACGAAAAAAAAGCCAGAACAAATGTTCTGGCTTTTCTTTTTTGAATTACAGCTTACTTACGATTAACGAGTGATCCTGGCAAGCTAGATAGATAAGCAGCGATATCACGTATCTCTGTTTTGCTTAGTGGCTTAGCCATACCAGCCATGATCGCATTGCCACGACCATTAGCACCGGCTGCACCGCGCTGATAAGCAATCAAAGAATGCTCTAAGAAATCTGCATACTGACCAGCTAACTTAGGATAGCTAGGATCAACTGGAGAATTGTAGTCAGCGCCATGGCATGAAGCGCAGTTATATTTTTGTGCTGCAGCTTTACCTGCTTCGATATTTGCAGCAGATGCTTCTGTGAAGCTAATTACTGTAGCGATTGTCGCCAACAAAACTAAGATCTTTTTCATGTTGGTTTTCCCTTATTTCTTTTGAGCGTAATAAGCGGCGATGTCCGCAATATCTTGATCAGACAAACCTGCTGCAATACCACGCATAGTGGGATGATTACGATCGCCTTTTTTATAGGCAGCTAATGCTGACGCTATATATTTTTCAGACTGACCACCTATCATAGGTACGCGATATACCTCAGGAAAAGACGCCTTATAACCAGGGATGCCGTGGCAGCCTACACACATGGCAACCTTGTTTTCTGCAGCTTTAGCGTTAGCCACGATGTCCGCAGCTACGGACATTTGGGCAACGCCCGCCAATGCGAGGAGTGCTAAAAGTTTTTTCATGATGTTCCAGGGAAGTTAAACCAAAACTGGTGCTGCGGAATTACTTAAAAAGCAATGCAAAGCAAAAATACCGTTGCTCAGCCGCACAAAAACCGCACAATTCTAACCTAATTGGCAAGCTCAGTCTATTTTGCAGACATCTAAACAAGCTGACTTAATAGTCGCGATATCAATAAGCTAAGTTTCTATTCAAGAGCAGGGTTTTTCTATCCGCTAAACAGAACGTCAGGCACTGTCGTTTATACTCCGAAGTATTTTTCCCCCTACTAGCGATCTCACATCATGTCATCCACAGCAAAATTTGAAGGCTCAGACAGCTACGTTGCCACCCATGATTTAAAACTGGCTGTGAATGCAGCGTTAACTTTGCAACGCCCACTCTTAATTAAAGGCGAACCAGGTACAGGCAAAACCATGTTGGCGGAAGAAGTCGCTCGTGGACTAGGCATGCCCTTATTGCAATGGCATATTAAGTCCACCACCAAAGCGCAACAGGGTTTATATGAATATGACGCTGTGTCGCGCTTACGTGATTCGCAGTTGGGTGACGAGCGCGTTAAAAACATCGATAACTATATTGTGCGTGGTGTGTTGTGGCAGGCTTTCACTGCAGAAGAACCTGTCGTATTGTTGATTGATGAAATCGACAAAGCCGATATTGAATTCCCCAATGATTTATTGCGTGAACTCGATCGCATGGAATTCTATGTCTATGAAACACGTGAGATGGTAAAGGCAGTACATAGACCACTCGTGATCATTACCTCGAATAATGAAAAAGAATTACCCGATGCTTTTCTGCGTCGCTGCTTTTTCCATTACATTAAATTCCCCGATAAAGAAACCATGCAACAAATCGTGGATGTGCATTTCCCTAAACTCAAACAAGATTTACTCGCACAAGCACTGAATGTATTTTTTGAAGTACGTGATGTACCGGGCTTAAAGAAAAAACCCTCCACATCGGAATTACTCGATTGGCTCAAGCTCTTACTCGCCGAAGACATTCCTGCAGAAGCATTGCGTAGCGCTGATCAGAAAAGTATTGTGCCGCCCTTGCATGGCGCCTTACTCAAGAATGAACAAGATGTGCATCTGTTCGAACGCTTGATCTTCATGTCACGCAATAATCGTTAATTGCTTGTAGATACTAACCATCTATGTTGATCGATTTCTTTTTCACGCTAAAAGAAGCCAAACTTCCTGTCTCGATTAAGGAATTTTTGGTGCTGCTTGAGGCTATGCAAAAAAATGTGATCAGCAATTCATTAGATGAATTTTATTTTTTGGCGCGCACGACCTTAGTCAAAGATGAAGCGCACTACGATAAATTTGATCAAGCCTTTGGCATGTATTTTCATGGCATAGAAACTTTATTTGAAAAAATTGATGAGATCCCACTCGACTGGTTGATGAAACGCATGCAGCGCGAACTCACACCAGAACAGCAAGCCGCTTTAGAAAAATTCGGCTATGACAAATTAATGGATAGACTCAAAGAACTACTGAAAGAACAAAAAGAGCGGCATGAAGGTGGCAATAAATGGATAGGCACAGGTGGCACTTCACCCTTTGGCAACGGCGGTCAAAATCCTGAAGGCATACGTATAGGTGGTGAAGGTGGTAACCGCACTGCAGTTAAAGTCTGGGAGCAACGTGCTTTCCGTGATTACGATAGTGAACGCGAACTCGGAACACGTAATATTAAAGTGGCTTTACGTCGTTTGCGTCGCTTTGCGCGTGAAGGTGCGCAAGACGAATTAGCACTGGACGACACCATACGCGCCACTGCGAATAATGCGGGTTGGTTAGATCTGCGCATGCAAGCCGAGCGGAAAAATAAAGTCAAAATCCTGATGTTGATGGATGTGGGCGGTACTATGGATGACCACATCGCTCGCGCAGAAGAACTTTTTTCAGCTGCGAAATCCGAATTCAAAAACATGGAGTTTTTCTATTTCCATAACTGTGTGTATGAAACCTTATGGAAAAATAATCGTCGTCGTCATGCTGAACGCTTCTCTACTTGGGATGTCATACGCAAATACCCTCCCGATACCAAACTCATTTTCGTTGGCGATGCCACGATGAGTCCTTATGAGGTTTTACAACCTGGCGGCTCCGTTGAATATAACAATGAAGAAGCCGGTGCGGTCTGGCTACAGCGTTTTACTAGTACCTTCCCTAAATTTATCTGGCTTAATCCAGAACCGGAAAGTCTTTGGCAATACCGGCAGTCCATCGCCATTATTCGTCAATTAATGAGTAACCGCATGTTCCCTGTCACCATAGAAGGTTTAGAGCGCGGCATGACGATGCTGAGTAAATAAAGGTGTCATCACCAAGCAAATCCCCTATTAGTAAGAATTTTTATTAGAATTCAGAAAATTTTGTCTGGTTAGACAAATCTCTTATCCGTTTTAATTTTTTTATCGGCGACTCACTAAACAGCATGGCAACTAAAAAATCTGAGTACAGCGAATCATCCATACGCGTTCTAAAAGGACTGGAACCGGTCAAACAAAGACCGGGTATGTATACCCGCACTGAAAATCCACTGCATATTATTCAAGAAGTGATTGATAACGCTTCCGATGAAGCCCTTGGTGGTTATGGCAAAAACATTATCGTCACCATGAATGCGGATGGTAGCGTTAGCGTGGAAGATGATGGACGCGGCATTCCAGTCGGCTTACATCCAGAAGAAAAAGTACCGACTGTGGAAATCGTTTTCACACGTTTGCATGCAGGCGGCAAATTCGATAAAGGTTCTGGTGGTGCTTATGCTTTCTCGGGTGGTTTACATGGTGTAGGTGTGTCTGTCACCAATGCACTCGCATCAAAACTAGAAATTACCGTTTGGCGCAAAGATGAAAAAGGCAATGGTGTGCATCAACTCACTTTTGCTGATGGTAATGTCATCTCTAAACTGAAATCACGCGCTGCCGGTAAAGAAGATAAAAAATCAGGCACACGTGTCACTGTTTGGCCTAATCCAAAATATTTTGATTCTGCAGTTATTCCACTGCCAGATTTACTACGCTTACTTCGCTCTAAAGCAGTACTCCTACCTGGCGTTAAAGTCACCTACCATCACGCAAAAAGTGGTGACACCCAAGTGTGGGAATATGCACAAGGCTTACGTGGCTATTTAAATGAACAACTTGCACAAAGCTCGGGCTCACAATTATTAGTACCTTTGTTTGAAGGTGAAGAATACGCAAAAGCGGATGCAGATGGATTTGCAGAAGGTGAAGGCGCAGCATGGGTAGTGGCATGGACTGAAGATGGTAATGTCGTACGCGAGTCGTATGTGAATTTGATTCCTACACCTGCAGGTGGTACACATGAATCCGGTTTGCGTGAAGGTTTATTTGGCGCAGTAAAAAGTTTTGTGGAAATGCATTCACTCTTACCCAAAGGTGTAAAACTGTTACCTGAAGATGTGTTTGCACGTACCTCCTTCGTGTTGTCAGCCAAAGTACTTGATCCACAATTTCAAGGTCAAATTAAAGAACGTTTGAATTCACGTGATGCTGTACGTTTGGTTGCAGGTTATTCACGTAGCTCACTCGAGTTATGGTTGAATCAGCATGTAGATCACGGCAAAAAAATTGCTGAGCTTGTGATTCGCCAAGCGCAAAGCCGCTTACGTTCTGCGCAAAAAGTAGAGAAACGTAAATCCTCTGGTGTGGCAGTGTTACCAGGCAAACTCACAGATTGTGAATCCACTGATTTAACGCGCAATGAAATCTTTTTAGTTGAGGGTGACTCAGCCGGTGGCTCTGCAAAAATGGGACGCGATAAAGAATTTCAAGCGATCTTGCCTTTACGCGGCAAAGTTTTAAATTCTTGGGAAACAGAACGCGATCGTTTATTTGCCAACAATGAGATTCACGACATTGCCGTTGCGATTGGTGTCGATCCTCACAGCAAAAACGATAACCCAGATCTATCTGGTTTGCGTTATGGTCGTATTTGTATCTTGTCTGATGCTGACGTAGATGGCTCGCACATTCAAGTATTGCTACTCACTTTGTTCTTCCGTCACTTCCCTAAGCTGATTGAACAAGGTCATATTCATATTGCACGTCCGCCTCTATATCGTGTTGATGCACCAGCACGTGGGAAAAAACCTGCACAAAAAATCTATGCCTTAGATAACGGTGAATTAACTGCGATTGAAGACAAACTCAGAAAAGATGGTGTGAAAGAAAATGGCTGGAGCATTGCCCGCTTCAAAGGCTTGGGTGAAATGAATGCAGAACAGTTATGGGAAACCACTATGAATCCTGATACACGCAGATTACTTCCCGTCGCACTCGGTGAATTTAATCAGGCTGCATCGGAAGCGCGCTTTACTATGCTGATGGGTAAAGGTGAAGCTGCAGCACGACGCAACTGGTTAGAAGAACATGGCAATGAAGTTGAAGCCGATATTTAAAGCTTAGCAAGGACGATGCATCTCACTCTCAGTGACGTTGCATCACTTTAAAAAATTAAAGAACACATAATTATGAGCGATCAAACTACTCTCTTATCTCCTGCAGCTGATGATGGCGCTGAATCACTCACGCTATCAACTTTTGCTGAGCGTGCTTATCTTGACTATGCCATCTCTGTTGTTAAAGGACGTGCACTGCCTGATGTGTGTGATGGCCAAAAGCCAGTTCAACGCCGCATCCTTTATGCAATGGATCAATTGCGACTCGACTCGACTGCCAAACCACGTAAATCTGCTGCTGTTGTCGGTGATGTACTCGGCAAGTTACATCCACATGGTGATCAGTCGGTGTATGACGCTATGGTGCGTATGGCACAAGATTTTTCATTACGCTATCCATTGATTGATGGTCATGGAAATTTTGGATCACGTGATGGCGATGGTGCCGCAGCGATGCGTTATACCGAAGCACGTCTGACGCCGATCTCAACATTACTACTCGATGAAATCGATATGGGCACGGTGGATTTTCAGCCCAACTATGATGGATCGACCCAAGAACCACGCTTATTACCTGGTCGCTTGCCGTTTGTTTTATTAAATGGTGCGTCAGGTATTGCTGTTGGTATGGCGACAGAAATACCTTCACATAATTTAACGGAAGTCGCTAAAGCAGCAGTTGCGATGATACGCAATCCAAAAATCTCGCATGATGAATTAATGTCGCATATACCTGGACCAGATTTTCCAGGTGGTGGCCAAATCATTACGCCACCTGCCTCACTGTCTGAAATTTATTTAGCAGGTCGTGGCAGTATTAAAGTACGTGCATGTTGGAAAATTGAAGACATGGCGCGTGGTCAATGGCAGTTAGTAGTCACTGAATTACCACCTGGTGTCTCCTCACAAAAAATTCTAGAAGAGATAGAAGAACTCACTAATCCTAAAATTAAGCTAGGTAAGAAAAGCTTATCACCTGATCAACTCGCGAATAAACAAACCATACTCGCCATGTTAGACACAGTGCGTGATGAATCAGGACGTGAAGCACCAGTACGTTTAGTGTTTGAACCTAAAACACGCAATCAAGATCAAGATGAATTTAGCAATCTCTTGTTAGCGCACACTTCATTAGAAACCAGTGTCGGTGTGAATCTAGTGATGATAGGTTCAGATGGCAAACCCCGTCAAAAAGCTTTAGGCGATATTATTTTTGAATGGATAGGTTTCCGCTTCCAGACCGTCACCCGTCGTACACAACATCGCTTAAGTAAAGTTGATGATCGTATTCATATTTTAGAAGGTCGTCAGACAGTTCTCTTGAATATTGATAAGGTCATTAAAATCATTCGTGAATCTGATGAACCTAAAGAAGCCTTAATCAAGGCCTTTAAACTATCAGATAGACAAGCTGAAGATATTTTAGAAATTCGTCTGCGTCAGTTAGCGCGACTTGAAGCTATCAAGATCAAGCAAGAATTAAAAGAGCTCAAGGAAGAAAAAGCAACGCTACAAGATTTGCTCGACAATCCTGCTTCGATGAAAAAATTGCTCATCAAAGAAATTGAAGGTGATGCAAAATTATATGGCGATGCACGCCGCACTTTAATTGAAGAAGCGGAACGTGCTGTGGCTGAACAAAAACTCATCGACGATCCTGTTACCGTCATCATTTCACAAAAAGGCTGGGTACGTTCCCGTAATGGTCATGGCCATGATGCACAACAATTTAGCTTTAAGACCGGTGATGGTTTATATGGCGCCTTTGAATGTCGCACTACAGATCATGTATTAGCATTTGGCTCTAATGGTCGTGTGTATTCCATCTCAGTCGCACAACTCCCTGGTGCGCGTGGCGATGGTGTACCACTGACGACTTTTGTAGAAGTAGAAACAGGTACACGACTCGTCAGTTATTTTGCTGGCACTGCTGACACACAATTAATGCTGTCATCAACTGGTGGTTATGGTTTCTCTGCTAAAGCTGGCGATATGATTAGTCGTCAAAAAGGTGGTAAATCTTTCATGAGTATGGATGCAGAACATGAACCACTAATGCCACGTGTAATTGCAAAAAATGCGAATACATTAGTTTGCTTATCTGAAAATGGCCGTGCACTCGTATTTGGTATGGATGAAATCAAAACACAAGCTAGTGGTGGTCGTGGTGTGATTTTGATGGATTTAGATAAAAATGAAAAACTACTTGCGGCTGAACCTATCAATAGAAAATCGGGTGTACTTGTTTCAGGCTTAAGCAGTCGCGCAGGTAAACCGCAAGAAGTTGAATTAGTTGGACCTGATCTTTCGTACCATAACGGTACACGTGCTCGTAAAGGTAAACTCTTAGCAACACGTATGAAGGCAAATCGTCTTCAAGCAAAAGGCTAAGTATTTGCTGCAAAAATGAAGTTGCAAGATCAGGCTATCTAAACTGATCTTGCAAATTCATCATCCTACCCTTAATTTTTCTTCACAACTGCGTCCATTTTCATTTCTTATGAAATGCTTAATTCGCGCATTTTCCTGCCTCACTCTGCATTAGTTCACTAGCTTTAAACAAACTCAACTTCTAGAATGTTTGTTTCCATCTTGAACGTGATGTGCAGTGAAACACCTCTCAACTTCTCACATTTTTTTCCTCATTCTGACTTGGATGATGTTGTCTTGTTATTCTAATCAAGCTAATGCCAGCAAGTTGGATACAGCGCTACAAGAAAAAATCATGATGCTTGCGGTGACAGCGTCAGAACAAGAGTTTGAACTTGAAACGACGTTGTTTACTCCGCCGGGTGATGGACCGTTTCCAGTTCTACTCATGAATCATGGTAAAGAGCGCGGCAATCCACGCCATCAAGTGCGTGATCGATTTTTAGCAATGAGTCGTGAATTCGTAAAACGCGGCTATGCAGTTGTGATTCCTATGCGCCGAGGTTTTTCACAATCTAGTGGTGTTCATAAAAATTTTGGTTGTGATTTGAAGTTAGCCGGTCAAACACAAGCTGATGACATACAAGCTGTATTAACTGCTTTAAAAAAACAGAGTTGGGTCGATGCAGAACATATTGTGATTGCAGGTCAATCTTATGGAGGTCTAGCTACCCTCGCATTGGGTACACGCCAAATAGCGGGAGTACGGGGATTATTAAATTTTGCAGGCGGCCTAAGAATTGATGATAGCTCGTGCAACTGGCGTGCTGAATTGCGTGCTGCTTTTGCTGACTATGGAAAAAAAACGAATTTACCTAGCTTATGGTTTTATGGCGCCAATGATAGTTACTTTAATCCGCGCTTAGTCTCTGAACTCATACAGTCTTATTCAACATCGGGAGAACATGCTCAACTCGTGAGCTTTGGTGATTTTAAATCCGATGCCCACAGCATGATTAGTAGTGCACAAAGCATTCCTATTTGGTGGCCGCAGACTGCTGCATTTTTAGAGCGTATAGGTATGTCAACCACAGAGACAGTGACATTAGCACCGAGTGTTCAAGCCATGAATAGTCATTATGCTGAGCTTGAAAATGCCGCAGCCGTGCCCTATGTGTCACAAACAGGTCGAACCGCCTATCAAGTATTTTTAAAAAAATCTCTCCCACGTGCATTCGCTATTTCACTCAACGGTGCTTGGAGTTGGGCTGAAGAAGGTGATGATCCTGCTAACCGTGCTTTAGAAGCTTGTGAAAAGCGTAGTAAAAAAAGTTGTCAACTCTACGCCTTAGATAATGATGTGGTGTGGCAGGCTAACAATATGCATTAATCTTGATAGAAAAATTGATGCGCATTACGGGTTGTGAATGACTGTGTCTGATGGCAGCAGATTTAAGGCT
>CAMCXB010000041.1 GCA_945883145.1 Bordetella parapertussis
TTATCTTAAAATCCCACGTGCGCATTTTTGTGGTTTATCCATGGGTGGCATGACAGGTATCTGGTTGGGTGTGCATGCACCAGAGCGGATTGATCGCTTAGTGCTATGTAATACTAGTGCGGCAATTGGTGTGCCTGAAATGTGGAATACACGAATTAAAAAGGTACAACAAGAAGGCGTGGCTTCAATTATTGAAGATGTATTAGGCCGTTGGTTTACCGCAGATTTCTTGGCGCATGCACCGGCTCAAGTTGATAGAGTGAGAACCATGCTCAGTAATACTTCAGCTCAGGGATATGTTGCCAACTGCGCTGCGGTACGTGATATGGATCAGCGTGCAGTTTTATCGCGTATCGTTGCGCCTACTTTAGTCATCGCGGGCAAGCATGATAAATCTACACCGCCTGAACATGGTGAATTGATAGCGCGTGCGATTCAGGGTGCACGTTATGCAGAATTAAATGCAGCGCATCTCTCTAACTGGGAAGTGGCACAAGCCTTTACCCAACATGTCGTCGATTTTTTGCTAGATAAACATCCTTCATAATTCTTGAGTAATTTTTTAGTGAACCATCATCATGAGCGATAAAGAACGTTTTGAAAAAGGTATGGCAGTGCGTCGTGAAGTATTAGGCGATGCTTATGTGGATCGTGCACAAGCCAATAAAAATCCTTGGAATACGGAATTTCAAGATTTAATTACACGTTATGCATGGGGTGAGATTTGGACACGCCCTGGATTGCCGCGCCACACACGTAGCCTGATGACTATCTGCATGATGGTGGCACTCAATCGCGAAGAAGAATTAAAGCTACATTTGCAAGCAGCAGCTAATAATGGTGTGTCGCGCGATGAAATTAAAGAAGCATTATTACAAACTGCAATCTATTGCGGCGTTCCAGCAGCAAATTCTGCTTTCGCGCTTGCACAAAAAGTATTTGCAGAGATGGATGCAGCTAGCGCATCCTAATTTACATCTTTGGTAGAGTAAACGATTCTTTGCGTTCGCTATAACGACTCGTTAGGTATTCAGCACTGTCTCTGGTGAGATAAGTAAATTTCACTAACTCTTCCATCACATCCGTGAGTCTGTCGTAATAACTTGATGGTTTCATACGGTCTTGCTCATCAAATTCTTTATATGCCATCGCAACGGAAGATTGATTAGGGATGGTAATCATACGCATCCAGCGGCCTAACACTCGTAAGCTATTCACTGCATTAAATGATTGTGAGCCGCCGCAGACTTGCATCACAGCGAGTGTGCGACCCTGAGTGGGTCGGACCGATCCTATTTCTAACGGTAGCCAATCAATTTGTGTTTTGAAGACTCCAGTGACAGCGCCATGTCGTTCAGGGCTGCACCAGACCTGACCTTCAGACCATGCCGATAATTCTCTGAGTTCTTGAACCTTAGGATGATCTGCGGACACGCTATCGACCATAGGTAAATCATGTGGATTAAAGACTCGCGTTTCACATCCCATAGCCTGTAATAATCTCTCAGCTTCCAAAACTAATAAACGGCTATAAGATTGTGGACGTAAAGATCCATACAATAAAAGAATACGAGGAGCATGGGTGGAATGCTGCTTAGGGAGTATTTTTTCTAACGTAGGTATATCAAAAACTGTATCTTGAATAAGTGGTAGATCTTGCATGGGTCGTGTTTTTCTTATGTCAGTGTGGTGATTATAAGGTAATTAATTTTTTTTACTATCAAGTTCATACCATGTGCGTGATGCATTCACGGCACGAACCACCACAAGCATAATAGGTACTTCGATTAAAACACCAACCACAGTAGCAAGCGCTGCGCCTGAATGAAAACCAAATAAACTAATTGCCGCTGCAACTGCAAGCTCAAAGAAATTACTTGCGCCGATTAATGCAGAAGGACAAGCGATGTTATGTTTTTCGCCGACTTTTTTATTCAGCCAATATGCCAGACTTGCATTGAATATCACTTGTATCAAGATTGGTACTGCTAATAAAGCAATGACCAGAGGTTGCTGCAAAATTGATTGGCCTTGAAAAGCAAATAATAAAATCAAGGTGAGTAATAAGGCAGCAATCGAAATCGGTCCTATGCGTTGCATCGTTAACTCAAAAGCTTCATGACCTTTTTTTAGTAGAGCTTTACGCCACCACTGAGCTAAGCCTACTGGAATCAAAATATAGAGTAAGACAGAAATCAATAAAGTATCCCAAGGTACCGTTATCGAAGATAAACCTAATAACAATCCAACCAACGGTGCGAATGCGAAAATCATAATCACATCGTTTAATGCTACTTGCGATAAGGTGAACAGCGGATCACCGTTAGTGAGTCGGCTCCACACAAAAACCATAGCCGTACATGGAGCAGCTGCTAATAAGATGAGTCCTGCAATATAACTATCGAGTTGATCAGCTGGTAGATAGGGCGCAAATAGAACACGTATAAATATCCAGCCTAACAGCGCCATAGAAAAAGGTTTGACTGCCCAATTAATAAACAGTGTCACGCTAATACCGCGCCAATGTTGTTTGACTTGATGCAGAGCGCCGAAGTCAACCTTGATTAACATGGGAATAATCATGACCCAAATTAACAAGCCAACGGGTAAATTGACTTTTGCAATTTCTATCTGCGCTATGCCTTCAATTAATGAAGGAAATAATTGTCCGAATGCGATACCGGCAGCAATGCACAGTGCAACCCATAGTGATAAATAACGTTCAAAAATATTCATCTTATTTTAGGGGTCAGTTAGGATCAGTTTGGCCGATCGCATCCATCTCACGTTTAAGTGATTTCGCATCGAGAGTTTTTAGCGGAAGATTCACGAAGAGCTGTACACGATTCATAATTTGATGAAAAACCTTTTCAAAGGCATACCGCTTTTTTGCATCATCACCCATCACAGCCGCAGGGTCTTCAAATCCCCAATGCGCTGTAATAGGTTGTCCCGGCCAGATAGGACAAACTTCACCGGCAGCGTTATCGCAAACAGTAATAACAAAATCCATTTTCGGTGCATCCGGCAGAGCAAATTCATCCCAACTTTTACTGCGACATGCAGCAGTGTCATAACCGATAGCCTCTATGCGCTCCAATGCAAAAGGGTTGACTTGTCCATTCGGATGACTACCTGCGCTAAAAGCTTTAAAGCGACCATGCCCCATGGTGTTGATTAATCCTTCTGCCATGATGCTGCGAGCAGAATTGCCAGTGCAAAGGACGAGAATGTTGTAAACCTTGTCAGTCATGAGTAGGACTCCTGATTAAAATTTTGGCGAGTAAGTGCGCCATCTTGGGTTGAATTTATTCACTGCTTTTTGCTAACTCGGGCAAGCAATTGGAAATGGGGTTGCAAGGATTACCGCCACAGCAATTTTCGGTTAGGTAGCTAATTAGGGAATTCATGGTTTCGAAATTAGCGCTGTACATCACAAAGCGACCTTGTTGTTGAGCGCTGACCATGCGTGCATGGGCTAATTCCTTGAGATGAAAAGACAAGGAAGAAGGAGGGATGCCGGTCATTTCCCCGATCTTTCCGGCTGCCAAGCCTGCGGGGCCTGCCTGAACTAAGAGGCGAAATACTTTTAGGCGAGATTCTTGCGCAATCGCCGATAAAGCCGTCACAATTGAAGAGGTTTCCATATTTCTATAATAATGGAAATAACGTTTGGCTGCAAGGTTTTAATTTTCCCTTAGGGTTAAGCCGATTCTGGGAGAGTCAAATGCCAAGGTGCAATATCTAGGTAATTAGCGGCCAAGAAAAAATTGTTACCTCTTCTTATTAACTGTGCTTGTTGCTTTCGGCTTCGCAGGTTTCTCTTCATGCTCAACAAATCCGATAGCGCGTTTTTTCGGTTTTTCTGGCTCATGTGTTGCCATCAATCCCCGCATTGCCTCAAAAATTTGTTTCAACTGGACTCGTGTATTGTGTTCAAAGGTATCGTGTTTCAGCTCAATCAAATCAGCCTTGTTTTCCAGCTCATCTAAACGGTGTGCCAGTTCCTTATTGGAGATGATCACTTCACGCAGCCGCACAAAGGCGCGCACCACATACACGCTCATTTCGACCGCTTGTTCCGAATTCAGTACATTTGCTGCCTGAATCGCACCATGTTCGGTAAAAGCAAATGGCAGCATTTTAGAAAACTTCAATTTGGCGAGGTGGTCACAATTTGTGACCACCTCCTATTTCTCTGCTATTGAGAGTTGAAACATAAAATCTTGCGGGAAGCGTCTTGCGTTAGGTTTGATCGCTTGATTGAGTGCTTTGTTTGGCAAACCGTATAGCGCGGCAAGATCAGTATGGATCATTAGTATAGGTTTCAAGACTTTGTGAATTGTGCTTCGGATGATTCATTTTTTTCAAACTTGATGAGCTGGTAAGCAATTCGTGACAGCCTGCACCAAGAGGCGATATATTTTTAGGCGAGATTCTTGCGCGATCGACGATAAAGCCATCACAATTGAAGATTTTCCCGTATTTTGAGAACAATAGAAAATTATTTGGCTGCAAGGTTTTAATTTTTCTTCAGAGATAAGCCGTTTCTTGGGGAGGCAAATGCCAAGATGCAATATCTATATAATGAAAGGCTGTCTTAGGCTAAGTGGTTTATTCGTTTTTTAATCCAAATCAGTCTATTCCATACCTTCCTCAACGCTAGCTTGCATGGTCGATTTAGCCTGTCATTAGGCTAGTTTTCTGTCTGCTGGAATTGAAGAGCAAGTGCGGTATGTCTGGACTTTGTTATTCGGGATATTTGATGTCGGTCTTTTTAGCTGTTGCACTCTTATTAGCGCTGCTTACTATTTTTTGGCTTGCCAAATTTTGGGCTAAGTCTCCACCATCAGGGACGAATGAAGCAGAGAATGACGATCCTGAATGGCAGGTCATGCTCGCACGTCGCCGTGAAATCGAAGAAGATCCTTTGTTAAGTGAAGAAACGCGCACCACTTTGCGTAATGAATGGTTGGTCACTGCAGATTCCGCACTATCGCGTGCGCATCAAGATAGCACGGCCATCCCAAGCCGCAATTCATTGTGGATTTTATCGGCGCTCGTGGTGTTAATTGCAGCATCGCTGTATGCCACTTTCGGACGACTCGAGTCGGATGCGATGCAATTTTCATCCTCTTCACAAGCGATGAATGCAGAGCGCGAAGACATGAAGAAAATGCAAGCGAGTCTGCAAGAAAGCATAGACAAGCTAGAAGAAAAACTGAAAAAAAATCCGAATGATGTTGAAGGCATGGCCTTATTAGCACGCTCTTATTTTGTGCTTGAAAATTATGCAGCAGCAGCAGGTGTATTAGAGCGTTTAGTCCAACTTCGTCCCAAAGATGCTGACGCCATGGCGGACTTAGCAGATTCTCTTGCTGCGTCCAGTCCTGAACGTACTTTAGCAGGTCGTCCTATTAGCTTGGTGAAAGCTGCCTTAGCAGTCAATCCTCGTCATCCTAAATCACTGGCATTAGCAGCAACTTATGCCATGCAAACCAATCAGACAGCAGAAGCGATTTCTTACTGGAAGCGATTGCGTGCATTAATGCCTCCCGATAGTGAACAACAACAAAGAGTGGATGCGATTTTAGCGAGCATGGGTGTAGCTCCAGAAACTGCAACATCAAAGTCTGCGAAAAATGATGCAGCCGTCAATGCAAATAAAACCATTACTGGCACGATTACCTTGTCGCCGGCCATTATTGCGATGGCACGTGAAGGAAAATTACCTGCAGATGCAGTGGTGTTTATCTTAGCGCGTGCAGCAGGTAGTAGCGGTGGACCTCCATTAGCTGCACAACGTGTGCCTTTAGCGCAAGTGCTTGCACAAGCTAAGTATGCTTTTAAACTCGACGATAGTCTTTCTATGAATCCTGCAAATAAACTGTCCGATGCGAAGTTGGTTGATGTAGAAGCACGAATTGCAATTGGTGGCAGTGTGCAAAAACAAGCTGGCGATATACGCGTCATCGTCAAAGATGTAAAACCTGGACAGCGTGCATTGAATCTAACACTGGAGCCACAATCATGATCGCTGAATTAGGTCAATGGAGTCTTGCACTGGCATTAGCCATCGCGTTAGTAAGCTCAATACTGGGATTTTGGCATTTAACACGTCAGAGTTTATCGACTGCTTATTTATCACGCGCTTTAACGGGCACAGCCTTATTAAACTTCTTCCTCATCGCTTTATCGTTTGGTGCTTTGATATGGAGTTTTATTGCTAATGATTTTTCAGTACGTAATGTTGCTGAAAATTCGAATAGCTTACTGCCAACAGCGTATCGCTTTGCAGCTTCATGGGGCTCACATGAAGGCTCTCTATTACTGTGGGTGTTAATGTTAGCCGGATGGACTGCAGCAGTTGCGTTGCGGTCAGCTAATCTCGCCCATGGTTTTCGTGCACGCGTGATGGCAGTGCTCTTAATCTTACAAGTTGCTTTCATAGGATTATTGTTGGCGAGTTCTAATCCTTTCTTACGTTTACTTCCTGCTGCATTAGAAGGGCGTGACTTAAATCCTTTATTGCAAGACCCTGTGATGGTGATACATCCACCCATGCTCTACATGGGTTACGTTGGTTTTGCAGTGACCTTTGCATTTTCCATTGCGGCCTTATTAGAAGGCAGACTAGATCCAACTTGGGCACGTTGGTCACGTCCATGGGCGAATGCAGCATGGGCATTCCTCACTGTCGGTATTTTATTGGGCAGTTGGTGGGCCTATACCGAATTAGGTTGGGGTGGTTGGTGGTTCTGGGATCCTGTAGAGAATGCATCCATCTTGCCTTGGCTTGCAGGAACAGCATTGATACATTCATTAGCGGTCACAGATAAGCGCGATGCATTAAAGAGTTGGACAGTCTTGTTATCGTTGATTGCTTTTGCACTTTCTTTATTAGGTACCTTCTTAGTACGTTCAGGTGTACTAACTTCAGTCCATGCTTTTGCAACTGATCCTACGCGTGGTATTTTGATTTTGTCGCTCTTATGCGCAGTGGTAGGAATAGCATTTGTTTTATACGCTTGGCGTACCCGCGAAGTGGGTATGGGTGGTAGCTTTTCTTTAGTGTCGCGTGAATCTTTGTTATTACTAAATAATTTATTACTAGCCGCTTCCTTAGCTGCAGTGTTACTCGGTACTTTATATCCACTGGTTGTAGAAGCATTTGGTGGAGAAAAAATGTCAGTAGGGCCACCGTATTTTGAAGCCGTGTTTGCACCCTTGTTGTTACCCGCTGCTTGGTTTATGGCGATGTCACCATGGAGTACATGGAAGTCCACGTCTTCTTTTTCTTTAATCAAACCTTTGCTATTTCCACTGATTGCAGCAGTGGTAGTCACAGCAGGTTTTATCCTGCTACGTGGTAAAGGCAGCATCATGATGGCAATAGGGATTGCCTCTGCAACGATGTTAACTTGCGCTACTCTGATGCATGTAGTTCAACGTGTACGACAACAAGGTTTAGGTTTTGGTCGTCTGTATGCATTAGGCTTATCTTACTGGGCGATGGTGTTAGCGCATTTAGGTGTGGCTGTATTTATTGCCGGCGTTACCTTAGTCAAGACTTATGAAGTTGAAAAAGATCTCGTGTTAAGTCCGGGTCAAACTGAAAATTTTGATGGTGCGATGTTGCGTTTTGATGGTGTGCGTATGCGTACCGGTGAAAACTATGGCGCATGGCAAGGCATGTTTGAGTTAAAACATGCCAATGGCAGCACTGTTCAACTGACGCCAGAAAAACGTCGTTATATGTCAAATGGTCAAGTCATGAGTGAAGCAGCGATTGATGTAGGTTTTTTTGGTGATACTTATTTATCCATGGGTGAACCTTTGCCAGCAGAAGGCAACAAGCCGCAAGCATGGACTGCACGTATTTATTCAAAGCCTTTTATTAATTGGATATGGTGGGGTTGTTGCATGATGGCCATCGGTGGTGTGTTATCTATCTTTGATCGACGTTATAGAAATAAAGCGAAGTTAAAAGATAAATCTATGTCGCAAGAACAAGTGAGTCAGGCGGCCGTATGAATCGCAAATTATTTTTAATATTACCCATCGTAAGTTTGTTATTTTTAGCTGTCTTACTCGCTAAAGGCTTGCAATCTGATCCACGTAAGCTTGAATCCAAGCGAGTAGGTAAACCTGCACCCGAGATCGTTTTAACGACACTTGATGGAAAACAATTTAATAGCCAAAGTATGCAAGGCAAAGTCTGGTTATTAAATGTATTTGCCTCATGGTGTGGCGCTTGTGTGACTGAACATCCTAAGCTCATGCAATTAGCTGAGCAACATCGCCTACCTATGGTTGGTCTGGCTTATAAAGATAAAACATCGGATACCGTAAACTGGTTGAAACAACATGGTGGTAATCCGTATGACATCATTGCAGTCGATTTAGATGGACGTGTAGGTATTGAGTATGGTGTGTATGGCGTACCTGAAACTTTTGTGATTGATAGTGAAGGCAAAGTGAGGATGCGTCATGCAGGTCCAGTCGATGATGCATTTATTGCGCAGCATGTAGAACCATTATTAGCGGCTTCCAACGTAGGAAACACTAAATGAATCCCACTCCAGAAGAAATAGAACGTTTACAGCGTGTTTCTAATGAATTGCGTTGTTTGGTTTGTCAAAATCAAAGTATTGCTGAATCCACAGCGGGACTGGCAGTAGATTTAAAACAGCAAGCACTAGAACAAATTCAAGCGGGTAAAAGTGATGAAGATATTCGTAGCTATATGGTAGAGCGCTACGGTGAATTCATACTCTATAAGCCAGCATTTTCTGCTTCGAATGCTGTGTTGTGGGGTGGGCCATTTGTTTTATTGGCCTTAGTGTTTGTCATGGTAGTAAAGAGCTTACGTCGTCGTCAACAGACTGCTGAGCCCGTCACACAAGCGACTGATGTACTGCGCGCTGCTAAGCTAGAAGAGCGCTATAAGCGTGATGCATCGAATCAGTAAGTTGATTCAAGTTGATTCTGTCTGATGATGAAAAATAATAGCGAACACTTACGTTTTGCAGTAATAGGGGCAGGTGCAGTCGGCTGTTATTTTGGCGGCATCTTGGCGCGCGCTGGACATCATGTCACCTTAATAGGCCGCCCCCAACATGTGTCAGCCATACAGCAACAAGGTTTGCTATTAACAACGCAAACATTTGAAGAGCACATCAAACTGTATGCCAGTACAGAACTGACAGCGATACACGATGCAGATGTGATTTTGTTTTGTGTTAAATCGACAGACACTATCACAACTGCCACACAAGCTAAACCGCATTTATCTGACCATGCAGTGATCTTGAGTTTACAAAATGGTGTGGAAAATGCAGAGCTCATTCGTTCAGTTTTGTCGAATCAAGTGATGCCAGCTGTCGTCTATGTGGCAACTGAAATGGTGGGTGATGGTCATGTCAAACACAATGGTCGTGGAGAGTTGGTGATTGGATCCTCTTCAGACAGTGAATTGATTGCGAGCGTGTTATCAGCAGCAGCCATTCCTACTCAAGTCTCAGAGAATATCATTGGTGCCTTGTGGGCTAAGTTGATAGTTAATTGTGCTTACAACGCATTATCGGCAATTACGCAGTTACCTTATGGTCAGTTGGTGCAGCAAGAAGGTGTGCTACGTATGATGGAAGAATTAGTGGTGGAATGTTTAGCGGTTGCTAGTGCTGCTGGTGTTGTCGTGCTTGGGGATAGTCGGGCGAATGTAAAGCAGATTGCTATCACAATGGCAGAACAGACTTCTTCTACTGCACAAGATTTAGCACGTGGCAAGCGTAGTGAAATTGATTTTTTGAATGGCTATGTTAATCGTCAAGGCCTCTTGAACCATGTGCCAACGCCAGTTAATCATGCATTAACCAGTATAGTAAAGATGCTAGAAAAGTCATCTGCTTAGGAGCAAGATATGAATCAAGAACAATTCAAACATTTGTTAATCGAAGAAGGTTTTCAAGATCTCGTTATCGTAGAGCGCGATGCAGATGGTTATCTTGATTTACACACCCATCCATTCGAAGCGAAAGCACTGATATTAGAGGGTTCTGTCGTCCTACAAGTGGATGATGAAACTTTATCTTTTAAAGTAGGTGATGTTTTTCATTTGGGATATGCTAAGCCACATACAGAACGCTATGGTCCTACTGGCGTGAAATACTTAGTGGGTCGTAAAGCAGAAGCCTAAAAAAGACTTGTGTCTACATTAAGATAAAAAGCTGAAATTACCTTTAGCGATAGTCATATTCGCGACTTTTGTGAATTGCGCTACCTTCACTGCTTTGGATGCTTTGCCATTCGCATCGGCATCATAAAAAATACTTCCTGTTGTACTGTCGACTAATATTTTAGATTTTGCTGTATTCGCCGTTGTGCGGCCCACACCAATATCGATGTTGTCGGAGGTGAGATTGCCAAAGACTGAAGAACTTAATCCAATTTTATCGGATGCTTGGAAATTTTTAATCGCATTAAATGCATTTGATTTATAGGCAGCATTTAAAATTACTGTATCAGCAGTGTTGGATGTACTTAAATCGATGTTATTAATTTTGCTGCCAAATGCTATGGATACATTGCTATTACCTGAATAGCTAGTATTGCTTGTACTGTTAGGTTTTAATTGATTAATGCTAGAGAAGGTGCCTGCATTTAAATTGACGACGCTTGATCGTGTAATGCCGGTTAAATCAATTTTATCTGTGCCTTTAGCTGAATAGATCGTACTCAGCGTGGTGCCGGTATTAGAAAATTTAAAAGCACCATTGACTGCAGTTGAACCTGTCGCGTTGACTCCATATAGATATTGCAAAGCAGCGACGTCGTACAGCATGTAGCTTTGATTGTTCGCGCCCTTAGTATTGCCATTGTCTTTATAAGACATGATGGAATACTGATGATTATCTTTGGTAGTGGGTAGAAACGGCGTGTTAACACTGCCACCGCCTGCATCATAGTTACCTGGATGTTTTAAGCCCATAGCATGACCTAATTCATGCCACATGGCCGCCCATCCATAGCTACCACTAGTGGAATCACCCAAGCCACCAGGTGAGGCAGAATTAACAAATACAAATGCTTTATCCACGACTGCAGAGTTGTTCGGTAAGTTAGCAATGCCATCCATGCCAGCTTGTCCACCAGCAGCGGCTGACATATCGTAACGACCCATTTGTAAGTTGCCATTCCCTGTTTTGTCTTCTGTGAATTTCACATTCGTAATGGCACTGATGTAATTGAATGCAGCTAGTGCAGCTGCTTTTTGATTATCAGTTAAAGGAGAAAAGCTTTTTGCTTGACCTGACTTAGGAAAATCCGCATCTAGTGTGGCGGGTTTTGTGGTCATGAAGGTATAGGTCATCTGTGTTTTTGCACTGCCAGGCGCTAAGGCCTTACTGGTTGGCGTAATTGGTACTGTGCCCGCAGCTGGAGCTGTACCTGCATCATGCCACCAAGCGTTTTGTCTTTGTAACAGTGCATCAAGATTCGCATCGCCAGTTGTGGTGGGCATTAATGCTTTGCCTTTAACAGTGGTGTCAAATTTCCCATCAAACCATGCACCGGTACCAGCTGCAAAAACTAAGGTGTAGTTACCAGATTCACTCGCTGTGAAACTAGGTGTTGTTAAATTTACAGTCGTTGATTTCCCAGTTGGACTTTTTGCAACCAGAGATGCTGCTGTTGGTGTACCCGAAGAGAAGCGTGTGAATTTATAACTTAAATCATAGGTCATACCCTTAACGAGTTTGACGTTAATGCTAACGGTATTAGGGCGCTTACTATTCGTATCGACGTCAGGACTATTCACACTACCGGTTTGGTCGTAACCCGGTGTAGTGGACTTAGTTAAATTCAAGGTAAGGGCATTTGCTGCAGCAGCAGTTACAACAGTTTTATTTTTCACACTGTTGTCACTTGTGGGCGCGCTCACTGGTGGCAGGTTCTTGCGCTCCAACACACCATTCACAGACGACATCATCTCCACCGAAACAGATTTGGTGTTGGTTGACGCAACGGCGATTTTATTCGCTGTTGCTGTCTTGATAATGTTCGCAGTGGATGTGGCAGTTGTTTTCATCGCTTTATTGGTGGCTTTCGCTCTCAACAATAAAATCGGCAATGAAATTTGAATCTGAAGTGTTACGACATTACGATGCGTTAATTTATATTTTATTGTTCAAGGCTTATCAAAATAAAAATAAATTAAGCGATTGAACCGCTAGTAGACTAGGTTTGAGAGGGCAAAAAAATCGGGGAGAACTACTCACATAGTCCTCCCCGATTTCTTCAGTAGCGCGAAACAGTCTTAACCAACCATGTCAACGCGACCAGATAAATCCATAACACCAGTGATGACGCTGAGCTTAGGATGACGCTTGTTCACAGTAGCACGGAACATAGCGAGAGATTCAGCATGTGAACCGGTTTCGATTTCTTTGCTAGCGACAGCATCCGCGCCATACGCTAATTTAGCCGCACCACAATCACGATGTGATAGTGCTACCACACGTTTAATGTGATGCAGACTGACGGTGATATCCAAGTTGTCCCAGAAGGTTTTATGCCATTCAGCGAATTTAGGATGAACCGCACCGATAGGGCCGCCCGCCATGACGAAATGGCTATAGTTATCGCCTAATTTTTCACGCTCTACGCCTTGTAACAAACCCATGTACTGCCAGCTTAAGGTGGTGAAACGTGGATCGATACAGTTAACCAACATCGCTTCATAATTTCCACCCGCAGCCATAGAACGGCCAGGTACAAATCCCATCATGCCACCGGCAACAAATGCGGCACCCGCAGCGAGAAATTGACGGCGGCTGTTTTTTGATGCTTTGGGATTGCAGCATGGACAATCTTCTGAAGGCAGATGATCTGCTTTTGGGGTCACGATATTGTTAGACACAAAAGGTCTCCTTAGAATACAAAACTTATTTTTAAAATGGCAAGGAATTGCCGCTGGTCTGCAAACGCAATTGCTTAAATTTCTTTAACGTCATCTTACAGTCTGGATACCATATTGCGCCAGCATCAAGATAGTAATGTTAGCCCTCTCAGTAAAAACAATACTCCATTTTGTGTATCGACAGCTAAGAATAAAAACTTAATACCTAAAAAGAATTTTTTATGACAGAGTTAACCTTATCAATGAAGGTAGCAACACACTGGGAATCAATAATTTACAGATTTTATTCTTCGCTTGTTATTAGTGTGGCTTTAGCTTATTCACCAAAATGGGTAAAGCATTAGCTATTAATGTCGATAACAAGATACGATGAAGTTAGGGATTTATTTTGCCTGATTGATAATATCTTTCGGTTTGTTTTTTTATAACTAAGCTAGAAAGAGTAAGATATTAGGAAATAAAGGAATGGCAATGATGAAAAAATATTCTGTCGCACTATGTGGTGCTTGCGCCTTGTTGATGAGCTCATTGGTTTGGTCTAATGATGCTGCGCATGGTGATGCACACAAACCAGAAGCTTCAAAAGATGCGCCTTCCGCTGCGCCTGCTGCCAAGGCAGATACACCTGCGCCAGCTAAAGAGATAGCGCAAGCGACTAAACCAGCTCGCAAGAAAAAAGGGCGCGCCGCTAAAAAAGTAGCGCAAAATGCCGCAGATGTAGCGCCTAGTGCAGCAGCAGAGCAGGCAAAACGTATACGCGTGAGACAGCGTGGCGAATTAGCGAGCGCAGTCGATGCGGTGCAAAGCGGTCATGCTAGTGCAACAGAGAAGCATGCAGCAGATACACACGCTACTACATCCAACGCAGATCACTCACAAAAAACTACGACCGCAAGTGTAGTGAGTGATGGTCGTGCAAGTGCGGTGCTTGAAGATCGTTATATGCCAGTCACGAAGTCTGTTGAAGCACCTGCGGTTGAACAATCTTCCTATTCACTCTTAGATAGACATCCCGCTGAATATGTAAAACCAGCCGGTGAGATGGCTAGTCGCGAAGCAGAGCCAGTAGCAAGTCGTGCTGAACCAGCACGAGTTGAAGCACCTGCAAAAGTCGCAGTGGCTGAACCGCGTCAGGCTGTTGAGCCGGTTGCACCTACACCTGCACCTGCACCTGCACCTGCTCCAAAGCCAGCTGCTGTGCCAGTAAGGGAAGCGATGAATAATGTGCAAGATCCAGCGTTGGCTTGTAATCCACCTTTGAAATCAGAAGTTGCGGCTTTGTTTGATCGTTGGAATGCTTCACTGCGTACGGGTGATCCGAAAAAAGTCGTAGCTAATTACGCGCCGTATTCTGTTTTACTTCCTACTGTGTCGAATCGTGCGCGATTCACTGCTGCTGAAAAAGAAGATTACTTTCATCATTTTTTAGAACGTAAACCAGAAGGTAAAATTGATGACCGTGTGATTGAAGTTGATTGCAATAGTGCGACGGATTCAGGCTTATATACGTTCCGATTTGTAGATGGCACTTCAGTACGTGCACGCTATTCATTTTCTTATAAGCGCGTCGGCAATGATTGGCTGATTTCTAGTCATCATTCTTCTGGCATGCCAGAACAACCACCTAAAGTCGTTGTGCAGGCTGTGGAAGAGAAGGTAGTAGAAAAACCCGTACCCAAAAAAGCAGTAGAGCGTAGCGAAAACTTTCAACGTCCAGATGGTTGGGTTCGTTTCCCTTAACTAGTCATTTGCATCAGAAAAAGCACTTGCCAGATTGAAGCAAGTGCTTTTTTTTTGAGCAGAGCAGATTGATGTTAAATTCAAGGTTATCTGTCACTTTGAACAGTCCGTATCGATGTCACTTCATACCAATTAACTAACTATGAATTCTATTTATCATCAACCTGAACACGCTGTTTTGCGTGATCAAATTGCGCGGTTTTTGCGGGATGAAGTTGAGCCATTTGGTATGCAGTGGGAACAGCAGGGTTATGTGCCGCGTGATGTCTTACAACGATTAGGTAAGGCAGGTTTACTGGGTTTGATGTTTGAATCTGCTTATGGTGGCGCAGATTGTGATGCGATTACGAATTTGGTTTTTGCTGAAGCACTGTCGCAATCTACATTTGCAGGTTTTGTGATTACCGTGTTGGTTCATACCGATATGGCTAGTCCGCATTTACATCATGCAGGAAATACAGCACAAAAGCGGCGTTATATGCCTAGCATCATTGCAGGAGATTTCATCACTGCCGTAGCGATGACTGAGTCTGGTTCAGGATCGGATGTCGCTGCTATGCGCTCGCATGCGAAACGTGATGGCGATGGTTGGGTATTAAATGGTAGTAAATTATTTATTACCAATGGCGTGCATGCTAATTTATATTTCATTGCAGCGCGCACCGGTCCTGCAAAACATCAAATTTCTATGTTTATCGTAGAAAAAAATACACCGGGATTTAGTGTGGGTCGCTCGCTAGATAAAACCGGTTGGTTAAGTTCTGATACAGCTGAATTAGTGATGGAGAACGTACGGCTAGGACCAGAAGCATTATTAGGAGAAGAACATCAAGGTTTTTATTCTTTGATGAAAAACCTACAAACAGAACGCATTGCTTTGGCTGCTATGGCGATAGGTTGTAGCATGCGTGCCTTGCAACTCACTTTAGATTACGTGCACGAACGGCAAGCGTTTGGTAAATCATTATGGGATCAGCAAACCATACGTCAACGCCTCGCTATGCTAGATGCTAAAACGCGCGCAGCACGTCAATTTATGTATCACTGTGCATGGTCAGTCACGCAAGAGCATGACATCGTACAAGAAGTCTCTATGCTTAAAGCATTAACAGGTGAATTAGTCAACGAGGTTGTACAAACATGTCAGCAATTTCATGGTGGGATGGGTTATATGCGTGAAGCACCCATAGAACGTTTGTGGCGTGATGCACGCATACTTGCTATAGGTGGTGGTGCAACTGAAGTCATGCTAGAAGAAGTCGCAAAACGTTATTAGTTTTTTTATTCATGTTGTTTTGAGTTGGTGAAATGAATACGCACAAAATTAGGGCAAGAAAAAATTTAATATTTAAAAAAATAATTTTAAAAAATAAACAGAAAAAATGATGATGAGCTTATCCACAATTTCAGTGGGTAAGTCTGTGGATGACTTTTATTGAGTGATACTAAACCCTTGATTTCGTTCATCTAGTTATTCGTGGTCAAAATCAAGGCAGTGTGCACATCTAATGAGTTTCTGTGTTGATTGCGTGTAGATTTTTGTGCTTAAGCGATGTGATTGAGCCTGAAATATTTTTAGACATTTAATTTTTGAAACAAGTTATGGCGCTCAAATCCGTTATCTATAAAGCACAATTACAAGTCGCCGATATGGACAGGCATTACTACGCTGACCATGCATTGAATATCGCTTGCCATCCTTCTGAGACATTACAGCGCATGATGACGCGTATTTTGGTGTTTGCCTTACATGCAACTGAATCATTGGAATTAGCAAAGGGTATTTCCGATGTAGATGAACCCGATTTATGGCAAAAAGATTTAACGGGTGCGATTCAACTCTGGATAGAGTTAGGACAACCTGAAGAGCGTCGTATTCTCAAGGCTTGCGGTAGAGCAGAGCAAGTGATTATTTACGCTTATGGCAATAATGCGCAGATCTGGTGGAAGCAAATCGCTAACAAACTCGCACGTGCAAAAAATTTAACGGTGTTGCAACTTGATGCAGAGACAGTGGCCTCACTAGAAGCCTTATGTCAGCGCACTATGCAAATTCAAGTCACGCTACAAGATGGGGAAATCTGGATACGTGATGAATCGCATGCAGTACAGGTGACGATACAAACGCTGCAGAGTTGACTGATCACACAACGGTTGTGATGCATCTAAATCGCGTCCTCACCTTCTTTTGATTCATTATTTCTCTGAGGCTAGTCTTTACTAGCTTGTTGCTGAAATAACCGAATCTCCCTTACTCATCAGTCAATTTTTAATTATCCTATTAACAATAATCAAATTAAGCTATTGATTTAATTGTATTTTATTTTTCTTGGTGACTCACCTTAGTTTTATTTATTAGCTTGCTATTTTTTAATAAAAACATATAATGAGAATCATTCTCATTTGTATTTAGAAATTAACCAAGACATAGAAAAAATGAAAAAACAAAAGCCCAATTTCGCAAATGTCAGCTCATCAGATCAAATTTATATAAGTCCAAGCATCGTCACGGTGATGATGTCGGCGTGCTTAGTCTTCAATTTTTCAGAGATAAACGCACAAGAAAATAAAGTGAATGTATTACCCCAGGTAGAAGTGTTTGACAGAGAAATTGACTATAAAAAAACACCTGGCTCTGCCTTTGTTATTGAGTCAACCGTCATTGAGGAAAGTAGAGTATTTAATGTCAACGAGGCTTTACGCAAAGTACCAGGAGTGCATGTACGGGAGGAGGAGGGCGTAGGCTTACGTCCCAATATTGGCATTCGGGGTATGAATCCGACTCGATCAACAAAGGTACTGCTTTTAGAAGATGGTTTGCCTCTCTCGTATGCGCCTTATGGCGATAACGCAAGTTATTACCATCCTCCTATCGATCGCTATGACTCCATAGAAGTGAGTAAAGGTAGTCAGGTTATTCGTTTCGGACCGCAGACTGCAGGTGGTGTTATTAATTACATCACCCCCATGCCACAAAAAGAATTTGGAGGAATCGCGGGATTTGCTATGGGAACTAGAGGCTACATGAACAGTCATTTAATGATGACCGGAAATGGCTTGATTGCAGATATTTATCGTAAAGAATCTGACGGTTCACGAGAAAATATGCATAGCCAATTAGATGATTTAAATTTCAAATTTGCCAGACAGCTTAATGATGATCACAAGCTGGTTTTACGTGCAACGCATTTTCGTGAATATTCGCAGCTAACCTACTCTGGATTGACTGAATCTGAATTTACTAAATTAGGTGCTCGCTATAATCCATTTAAGAATGATTATTTTGACGCAAATAGAACTGGTATCTCCGCTACTCATGAATGGAAATTGAATGCGGATAGAAAAATATTAACGAGTGTATATGGCGCCTATTTTGATCGTGATTGGTGGCGACAGGCATCCACAACAACAGGATTAAGTTGCACAAGTGGTTTAAGCAGTACCGACAGAACTAATGGTCGTCGTTTAAGTGGCGATGATTTAAATGCGTGTCGATACGAAGGACGATTAAGAAACTATACGACTACAGGTTTAGATTCAAGGATTTTTCAAAACTATCAAAGTTTTGGAATGGAAAATCAGCTTGAGTATGGAGTGAAGTATCAAAATGAGGTGCAACGTCGTCGTCAAGAAAACTACACTACTTATAGTGCTTATTTAGCAAATGGTACTTCAACATTAGCTGAGAACAGGCGTCGTTCAACAAATGCATTTTCAGTATTTGTGTCAAACAAAACTCAAATAAATGAAAAACTATCTGTCACACCTATATTAAGAATAGAAAACATAAATCATGAGCATAACAATCCATTATTGAATCAGTTTGCAAAAACTAGTTTTACTGAATTTGTTCCAGGTATTGGATTGAGTTATCAAATCGATTCAAATAACTTAATATATGGTGGCGTGCATAAAGGATTTTCACCGCCAAGGGTGGAAGATGCAATTCAGGGTTCTAGTACAATAGATTTAAATGCAGAGAGAAGTATTAATGCAGAAATTGGTGTGCGCTCAACAATGGTCAAAGATGTTTTTTTTGATGTAGCAGTATTTAGAAATGACTTCAAAAATTTAGTTCAGGTTGGAAGTATTGCGGGTGGAACTACGAACTACCAAGAAGGAAAAGCACTAATTCAAGGATTGGAAGTTGCAAATCAAATAGATAAATTATTTAAATCAGTAGAAGGTAATATCTTTATAAGAACTGCATACACATACATACCCATAGCAGATCAAAAATCTGCATTTTCAAATAGTATTGGGGCAGGCTCAGTAGGTAAGCGTTTGCCCTATTCACCAGAAAATACACTCACTCTGACTCTCGGTTATAGAGCGCCTTCGAATTGGAATGGACGCGTAGAGTATGTATATGTCGGTAAACAATTCACTGACTTTGCTAACACGGTTACACCTGCTTCAAACGCTGATGGACAATCTGGCGAGATGGCGGCGTATGGAATAGTGAATACAGTATTAAATTACACGATTGGCAAAACGACTATGTTTGTGGCGGCTAAAAATATAACTGACGCAACCTACATCGTTGATCGTACCAGAGGAATTCAAGTTGGTATGCCACGTACTATACAAGCCGGACTTAAATACGCATTTTAATCGGCGTAAGTGTTCTAAATTTTCATTTATCAAAATCAATTGTTAAGCCACTCTTAACTTTGTGTGGAGGATTCTCGATTTGTCTGCAAACTAGTAGCTTAGTCACACGTAGCTAAATGACTGGGCTCTTTAGGTGTGCATGGGAGTGGTGATGCATAAGCAAATAAATGGTGGGTTTACTTTAATAGAGATTTTAATTGCGATGAGTTTAGTCTCTATCGCGATGATGATTAGCTTGAATGCACAATTCAGAAGTAGGCAGGCAGCGCTAAACTATCAATATAAAAACATCGCGATGCGTCATGCTGCTGAACTCGCAGCTTGGATGGGCTTAGTTGAAGAGTTTTCTAGAAATAGCGCTGAGAATGAAAAAAATATTCCTGTATTACTGCGCGCTACTTTAAAAACTAATCAAGCGAACAGTCAAATCACTTGTTTTTATGCTGAGTGCAATCTAACGCAACAACTACAGTTTGATTTCACGAATTGGCAACATCGCTTGCGGATGCAAGTGCCTGGAGCGCGTGTTGAAGTTTGTCGCGATGATCAAGTCTGGCAAAGTGATAGTCATACATGGCGTTGGGATTGTGGTGGTGATGATCAGTCACCAACGGTCATAAAAATTGGTTGGCCACTAACAGCTAACAATCAAAGTTTTATGCCTTCTGTGGTGTTGGCTGTAGGACCGATTTCATTATGAAGAGGCGCAAGCCTTATGCATCGAATAACGGTACTGTTTTAGCAGAATATTTAATCGCATCGACTTTAGGTATAGCCACAGTATTGGCTGCGATTGCAGTTATGCAGCATACAAACGCGAGCTACGCTTGGCTACAAGAAAATGCCGTCATGGAGGAGCATGCAAATTATGCGCTCGACACCATAGCGCGTGCAGTCAAACAAGCAGGATATCGTGATTATGTCATTCCTATTGCTGGCTATGATGCGATCGCTGAGGGTGATTTTATTCATGGTGCAGATGATAGATCCATGAAATCACTCTCGGCAGCATTAGAAGAATTAGAGTTAAACGCTATCAATGGTAGCGATGTGTTAGCGATACATTTTTCTGGCTCTGCAAATAAGAATGATTTGAGCATGATTAATTGCGCAGGTTTTGCGGTTAGACGTGCCACATCAGCATCCGATGATTTTGGTTGGAGTATTTTTTATGTAGCAAAGAATACACTTGGTGAGTCTGAATTACGTTGTAAATATAGAGGTGCAAAACAATGGCAATCACAAGCCTTGATTGCAGGTGTAGAGAGTTTTCAGGTGTTATATGGCGTTGATACCGATGGCGACGGCTTTTGTAACATCACACTTAACGCGACAGCGATTGATGAGCACGATAAAAATAATGAAGTTATTCATCACGCAAATAGTGCATGGTGGTCTAGGGTGGTGTCGGTGCATGTGTCCTTGCTTTTGCGGGCAGCAAATAAATCTAGCCAAACAAACAAGGTGGAATTTATTGATTTATTCGGCAAAGACTATGCAGATCATTTTTCTCAACATGATCGTGGTACGCATTTGTCATTACATAATTTACCTTCTGAGTTCCAATCAAGATTGCGTCGGGTAGTGAGATCAGTGATTTATCTGAATCAACCCTTAACCGCTTTTGATTAGCGATGGCTAAGTCATCATTCATCAAGCGATTTCATTGTGGCGTGATGCAAGGGATGGCGCTATTGAGTTGTGTGCAAATTTTATTTGCAGCCTCTTTGCTAATGATGTCATCCGGGTTGATGCTCACTGAATCTGCACTTTTAAGCACGCATACACAAGAAAAAAATATTGCACTTCAGGCGGCGCAATCCGCATTGGCTGATGCG
>CAMCXB010000042.1 GCA_945883145.1 Bordetella parapertussis
AGACTAAGTTAATTGCGAATCGGGTTGATGAAGAAGTCAAAGTCTTACAAGGTAAGGTTTCTCTCTTAGAGGCGCGGCAGGCAGAGTCGCAAGGGCAGCAGGCGGCACTGGAACAGTTGTATCAAGATCTAGCAAAAAATCGTGATGACTGGGCCATCGCTGAAGTGGAGCAAGTGTTATCCACTGCGAGTCAGCAATTGCAATTAGCAGGGAATGTTCGTGGTGCTTTGATTGCTTTACAAAATGCAGATAATCGTTTAGCGCGTACTAATAGACCGCAGTTCATAGCGATTCGCCGTGCCATTGCGAAAGACATAGAAAACATTAAGAGCTTGCCCAGCGTTGATCTCAATGGAACAGCGGTTCGCTTAGATGCATTAGTTGCTCAAATCGATACGCTGCCTTTACTAGCCGATGAAAAACCAACCGTTATTGCAGCCACTCCTAAGAGTCAGTTAGCGCAGGCAAAACGTGATGGAAAATCACCTGTCGCGCAAGATGACTGGCGCACCAATTTGCAAAGTTATTGGCAAGCTTGGACGAGTGATATGTGGCGCGAAGTGCAGCAGTTAGTCAGAGTGCGTTCTGTGACGACACCCGACGCTTTACTACTCTCTCCAGGTGAAGCATTTTTTGCGCGTGAAAATTTGAAGCTACGTCTTTTAAATGCTCGACTAGCACTCTTGTCACGTAACGACACTGCATTCCGAGCAGATTTAAATGAAGCAGATCGCGCATTACAACGTTACTTCGATACTAAAGCGCGTCAAACTCAAGCTGCGCGTGAAGTGATTAAGCAATTACAAGCGAATGTATTGAGTATAGAGATGCCTACACTTGCAAATAGTTTAGCCGCCTTACATCATTCACGGCCGCGGCCCTGAGTGAACCACTAGTCCAGTTAAAAAACATCTCATGCGATTCTTTCTTTGGCTAATGACATTATTTGCTGCGGCCATTGGTCTGGCAGTGTTGGCACGTTTTAATCCTGGAAACGTAGTGTTATTTTATCCACCCTATCGTGTGGATTTATCGCTGAACTTCTTTCTCTTTTTACTGACCTCAGGTTTCGCTTTATTATTTTTTCTGATCAATACCATTCGATCAACTTTGGATATGCCTAGCCGAGTCAGTCTCTATCGCTCAGAGAAACGGCAACGTGAATCAGGACGTGCATTGTTAGAAGCCTTGAAAGCCTATCTAGAAGGCCGTTATGGTCAAGCTGAAAAATCTGCGGCGCGTGCGACTCAACTGCCAGAGAATGAAGGACTCGCTGCCTTATTAGCTGCACGCTCTGCGCATAGGTTGCAACAAGCAGGGCGTCGTGATGCATGGTTATTGCAATCGCAAAAAGATCCTGCCTTACGTAATGCACGTTTGATGACCACCATAGAATTATTAGCTGAAGAGAGTCGTGACAGCGATGGTGCGCTATTAGCACTGGAAGAATTAAATGCTAGTGGTATTCGACATATACAAGCATTACGACTGGCTTTACGTGTGAATCAGCATAAACGCAATTGGCAAGAGGTTTTAAGACTGGTGCGCTTGCTAGATAAACGTCAAGCACTGCATCCCGCTTTGTCGCAACGTTTACGTGATCTTTCTTATGAAGCTTTGCTTCCCACTGCCGCGCATGATGTCGATACCTTAAAAAATTTCTGGGCAAAAGTACCTGCATCTGACAGAACCAGTCCCGCTACAGCGGTGGTGGCTGCATCGGCTTATATGTCTATCGGTTTACAACAAGATGCTGCCAGCATTATTGAAAAAGCACTGGCTGTAAATTGGGATAGTCGTTTATTAAAAGCCTATCGTTTATGCGCTGCTCCAGAAGGATCGGCAACCTTATTAGCGCAAATTGAATATTGTGAGAACTGCTTGCGTGAACATCCTAACGATGCTGAATTAAGTTTAACTTTAGGCGCATTTTGTTTGCGTCAAAAATTATGGGGCAAAGCGCAGCGGCATTTGGATCATGCTTTGTCGGATGCCAATGAGCGCAGTACCATACAAGAATCGCATCTACGTTTAGGGCAGTTACATGAAGCCTTAAATCAACCTGAAGTCGCAGCCAATCATTATCGACAATGTGCGATTGCGACTATGCCTCGCTTAAATCGTTCTTAATTCAATAAATCAGATTCTTGATTGGCTTGTGTAAGCCCTCCGCAAGCATGGGAACGTATAATTCTGTTTTTAATTTTTTCATTTTTAATTCCGAGAGAGTGTTATGAGTCTTAATCTGGTGCCTGCTGGTCGCGATTTGCCACATGATTTCAATGTCATCATTGAAATTCCTATGAATGCAGATCCTATTAAATACGAAGTCGATAAAGAATCTGGCGCGATCTTTGTGGATCGTTTCATGGGAACGGCCATGCACTATCCTTGTAATTATGGTTATGTGCCACACACTATCGCTGATGATGGTGATCCGGTTGATGTCTTAGTGATTACACCTTTTCCTTTAATTCATGGCGTGGTTGTTCGTTGTCGTGCAATTGGAGTATTAAAAATGATAGATGAATCCGGTGGTGATGCCAAAGTGTTAGCCGTGCCGGTCGATAAAGTATTACCGATTTATAAGCACTGGCAAAAGCCGGAAGATATGAATGAATTACGTTTGAAGCAGATACAGCATTTCTTTGAACATTACAAAGATCTAGAACCAGGTAAATGGGTCAAGGTCGATGGTTGGTATGGACCGGAAGAAGCAGGCAAAGAAATTATGTCTGGCGTTGAAACGTATAAAAACGCTGCAAGCAAACCTAATTTTTAATTAAGTTCTGTCAGGCTTGTCTGTTTTAAAAGGATTACGTTCATTGAGTTCATCCATATAAGAGTCGATTCCTGCGCCTTCACGGCTTAGGAATCGCTCGATGGCATCAGCAAAGGCAGGATGGGCAAGCCAGTGCGCTGAATGCGTACGTTGCGGTAAAAAGCCACGTGCCATTTTATGTTCACCTTGTGCGCCACCTTCAAAAGCCTTAATCCCCTCTGCAATACAAAATTCCAAAGGTTGATAATAAGCGGTCTCGAAATGTAGACAAGCATGATGCTCAACTGCGCCCCAATAGCGACCATATAAAGTTGTTTGATCATAGATAAGTAGTGAAGACGCTATGGGTAATCCTTCACGTTCTGCAATCACGAGCAAAATATTTTCTGGCATGGTGTCACCAATGCGCAGAAAAAAATCTAAATTCAAATAAGGCGTTGAATAATGCGCGCTATAAGTTTGGTCATAGCAGCGTTTAAAAAAACGCCAGTCACTTTCACTTAATGAAGCACCTTTAATTTGCTTAAAGCTGATACCTACTTCTGCAACTTTGCGTCGTTCCGCACGAATGTTTTTACGTTTCTTTTGTTCTAAGGTCGTTAGAAATTCTTCAAAATTTTTATAACCTGCATTCTCCCAATGAAATTGCACACCAGAGCGCAACATAAAGCCCGCTTCTGCCAGAGAATTTGCTTCTGCTTCGGTGGGATAAAGAATGTGAGTAGAAGATAAACCGCGAGTGGTTTGTAAAGTCTGCAATGCACTAATGAGTGCTAACCTAGCAGTATCATCGATGGCGAGCAGACGACCACCTGTAACAGGGGTAAAAGGTATCGCTGAAAGAAATTTTGGGTAGTACTCTAGGCCATTCCTTTGATAAGCATCAGCCCAAGCCCAATCAAAGACATATTCGCCATAAGAATGAAATTTTTCATACAGCGGTAAAGCTGCAACGAGTTGTTCTTCATCCCATAAAGTTAAAAATTGCGGTTGCCATCCCGATTCGCGACTCGCACTGCCAGATTCATGTAACGCATGCAAAAAGGCATACGATAAAAATGGTGTGGGATGATTTTGTAAGCGCAATAAGCCATCCCATGCTGTTTGTCCAACCTCAGCAAGAGAGGAAACGATACGCGTGCGATAATTCTTATTTTGCAGAGTCAGCCTCATGCCATGACAGTGAATGTAGCAATAGCCCAGATCAATAGCACCGTAGGCGATTTAGCCGGAAACAGTGCAAAGATAGCGGACTGCGCACGACGCGCTTCGCTAGAGAATGCCGATATTCTTTTGACGCCTGAGCTGTCATTAGTCGGCTATCCGCCGGAAGACCTCTTGCTGCGGGTTTCATTTTACGCAAAATCTCAGATTGCGTTGCAAGCCTTAGCGCAAGAGCTCGCAGTCTACAAGGATTTATACGTCATAGTCGGTCACCCTTTTGCTCAAGATGGTCATCACTATAACGCTGCATCGGTTTTATGTAACGGTGAAATCATATTCACCTATCGTAAACATGCGCTGCCAAATTACACCGTGTTTGATGAGAAGCGTTATTTTTCTAGTGCTGATGATGCCTGTACCTTCACACTAAAAGATGTGTGTTTCGGGATCAATATTTGTGAAGACACATGGTTTGATGAAGCACCTGCTCGAGCTCGCGCAGCAGGTGCTGAGGTGTTGTTAGTGTTAAATGCCTCGCCCTATCACATGCAAAAAGAGCATTTACGACGTGATGTGATGCGTTTCAATGTAACTGGACAAGGCATGGCTTTGGTGTATGCGAACTTGGTGGGTGCGCAAGATGAATTAGTTTTTGATGGCGGTTCATTTGTCATGAATGTGAATGGGACCATCACTAATCATTTACCGCATTTTGTAGAAACCTGTGTGACGGTGAGTTTTAATGGCGCTGAACCTGTTGCACAAAGCCTTGCTGAAGAAATGTCTACCGAAGCGCAAGTCTATGCAGCACTCGTTTTAGGTGTGCAAGACTATGTGCGAAAGAATGGATTTCCAAGTGCAATTATTGGTTTATCCGGCGGAGTAGATTCTGCGCTGACCTTAGCGATTGCTGTCGATGCATTGGGTGCTGAGAATGTTCGTGCAGTGATGATGCCATCGCCCTACACAGCAGAGATTTCTTGGGTAGATTCACGCGAAATGGTGCAGCGTTTGGGTGTGAAATACGATGAAATTGCTATCAATGATTGTTTTACTGCTTTTCGTGATGCCTTAGATTTTGAATTTAAAGACTTGCCCGAAGACGCAACCGAAGAAAATCTGCAAGCGCGCATTAGAGGAACATTGCTGATGGCGCTGTCAAATAAAACTGGTGCAATTGTTCTCACTACAGGCAATAAAAGTGAGATGGCAGTCGGTTACTGTACTTTGTATGGTGACATGGCAGGTGGTTTTGCAGCGATTAAAGACATTGCGAAAACACTGGTTTACCGACTTTGTAGTTATAGAAATAGCATCAGTGATGTGATACCAGAACGCATACTCACACGCGCTCCTTCAGCAGAATTGCGACCGAATCAGACCGATCAGGATTCTTTGCCTAGCTATGAAATCTTAGATGGCATCATGCAAGGCTATATGGAAGATGGTTTGGGCATTGCAGAACTGCTGCAGGCGGGGTATCTTGAAGAAGATATAGATAAAATTACACGTCTCATCAAGCTTAATGAATATAAACGGCGCCAAGCGCCAGTTGGTGTGCGTGTAACGCACCGAGCATTTGGAAGAGATTGGCGTTATCCGATTACATCTAAGTTTCGTGAGCAGTAAGTCGTTCGTATAGCGATGAGAAAAATAGCAGACATATTCATCATTACAACATTGAGGAGTTACTCGTGAAGCAAATCACCGCAATCATTAAGCCATTTAAGCTAGATGAAGTTCGTGAAGCATTAGCAGCCGTTGGTGTGAGTGGGTTGACTGTGACGGACGTTAAAGGCTTTGGCAGACAAAAAGGACACACCGAGTTATATCGTGGTGCTGAGTATGTGGTCGATTTTTTACCGAAAGTAAAAGTAGAAGCTGTGGTTGCAGAAGAGGTAGTAGAACTCGCAGTGGAAGCCATTATCAAGGCAGCACGCACAGGCAAAATTGGTGATGGAAAAATCTTTGTGCGTCAGGTTGATGAAGTCATTCGTATACGCACTGGTGAGACTGGCGCTGAAGCAGTTTGATAGTGTTACGTTAGCCTCTGAGTAAAACCACTAACGCGCCGCTTCCACCTTCTGCGGCGCGTGCTTGGCAAAACGCCATGACTTCTTCTTTCTGAACTAACCAGTTTCTTACTTTCTTTTTCAAAACCGGTTCTTTATTTACAGAGCCCAAGCCCTTGCCATGAATAATGCGTACACAGCGATAACCTTTGCGTAGCGCATGGCGTAAAAACAAAGCAACTGCTTCCCGTGCTTCATCGGTACGCAGACCATGTAAATCAAGTTGTTCTTGAATTACCCATGCACCACGGCGTAATTTGCGCAATACATCTTGTCCAACTCCATTGCGTGCAAAACTTAATTCTCCATCCGATTCCATCAGTGTTTCAACACTGAATTCATCAGATAGTGATTCTTCTAATGCAGCTTGCTCATCTGCTAGATGATGTCGTGCAACTGGTAAGGGTCTAGGCGCATCAATTAGCACGCGTTCATCTACACTTAGCGGTTTAACGTTACCGACAGTTGCGCGAAATAGCGTGGCTTCCCGCTCTATTTCACGTTCTTGTTCTAGACGTTGTTGCTCTTGTTCCGCACGCAATTCTGCTTCGACTGCAAGTTGTTTTTGCAGTGCTTGTAAATCCGCAAAATTTTTCAGCGAAGTAGCCATAACAAACCATATGCAATCAGACAGTCTTAAAAAACTATTCCAGACTCTCTAAATAACGTTGTGCATCGAGTGCCGCCATACAACCAGTACCTGCACTCGTGATAGCTTGGCGATAAATATGATCTTGCACATCACCGGCTGCAAACACACCTTGCACACTGGTTGCTGTTGCCATGCCATCAAGTCCAGTTTGGGTGACGATATAACCATTATTCATTGTTAATTGACCATCAAAGATACCGGTATTCGGTTTATGACCAATCGCTATAAACACACCGTGTAAAGGAATAGAGGTAATTTTGCCTTCTGCTGATTTAATATTGATGCCTGTTACGCCGCTATCATCACCAGTGACTTCATCTAAGGTGTGATGCCATTGAACATCAATTTTTCCTTCCGCTACTTTTGCCATTAAACGATCTACTAAAATTGGCTCAGCACGGAATTTATCGCGACGATGCACAACCGTGACTTTCTTGGCAATGTTGGAAAGATAGAGCGCTTCTTCAACTGCGGTATTGCCGCCACCAACAACAGCGACGTCTTGGTTGCGATAGAAAAAACCGTCGCAAGTTGCGCAAGCTGAAACACCTTTGCCCATGAAGCTCTCTTCAGAAGGCAATCCTAAATATTGTGCTGAAGCGCCAGTAGCAATGATCAGTGCATCGCAGGTGTACTCACCTGCATCACCCACTAGACGGATGGGTTTTTCATTTAAATGCGTGGTGTGGATGTGATCAAATACAATCTCGGTATTAAAACGTTCTGCATGTTGTAACAATCGTTGCATGAGCTCAGGCCCTTGCACGCCCATGGGATCACCTGGCCAGTTTTCTACATCGGTGGTTGTCATGAGTTGGCCGCCTTGTTCAACGCCAGTGATCAAAACAGGATTAAGATTGGCACGAGCAGCATACACAGCAGCGCTATAACCGGCTGGGCCGGAACCTAGAATAAGTACACGAGCATGTTTTGGGGTCGACATAAATTTTTCAAAAAAGATGAGAAGAAAACGAAAACTTACAGGCCTAAAAAAGGGGAATACAGGGGACAATATCGCGCATTTGCTATTAAACGTATTGATTAGCACGTGGTTGCGGTCGGGAGGTGTATCATCCTCTCCGAATCCATGCGATAGTGCCGCTTAGTTAAGGCATAAATTATAGTCGACCTACCAAATCCGCATCGTAGCGAAACAAAATCCATTTGCAATGACCAGAACGACTTCAAGCTATAGCCGTACCACACCAGTTGACGCGCCAACGCCGCTGCCTAACCGTTTATTGCGATTGCTCTCTGAAGCACGCTGGTTAGGCTTTGCGGTGATCTCCGTCTATCTGACGCTAATTTTTTTCACGTTTTCAGTTCAAGATCCAGGTTGGTCCCATGCCACTTCGGTAAACCGCGCTTCGAACTGGGGTGGATTAATCGGTGCTTGGCTGGCTGATCTCTTTCTTTATATTTTTGGTTTTTCCGCATGGTGGTTTTGTGTTGCCTTAATTGCATTAGTCTGGGTTAGCTACAAACAACTAGCCAATCGCTTTTTGCTACAAAAGACAGTCAATCCTGCGCATCGCTTTGAACCACTGATTCGTGGTAGTGGTTTTGTGTTGCTGATGCTGGGTAGTTCAGGGTTGGAATTTGTGCGGATGTACACCTTAAAAGCGCAACTACCACGCGCGCCGGGTGGTGTGCTCGGAGAATTATTTGGTGGTAGTGCGCAGGCTGCATTTGGTTTTAATGGCTCCACGCTCATGATGTTGATGTTGTTTGGTTTAGGTTTTAGTTTGTGCTTTCATGTTTCATGGATGGCCGTTGCTGAGAAATTAGGTGGAGCATTAGAAGGCTTAGCGCAATGGGCGATAGCTTTATATGCGGCACGTCAGGATAGAAAAGTCGGTCAAGAAGCCGCAGTGAAACGTGAAGTCGTTGTTGTACAAGAGCGAGCACGCATCATTGAAAGCCCACCTATACACATAGAACCCCAAGTAGTTGTAGTACCGCGTTCAGAGCGCATGGAAAAAGAAAAGCAAGTTTCACTTTTCTTGGATATGCCAGATACCAATTTACCTCCACTCTCGATTTTAGATGAGCCTCCGCTGAATCAAGAAACGGTGAGTGTAGAGACACTGGAATTTGTCAGTCGTTTGATCGAGAAAAAACTTTCAGACTTTGGTGTGGAAGTGAAAGTCGTCGCTGCTTATCCAGGGCCAGTGGTGACGCGTTATGAGATTGAGCCTGCTGTGGGTGTGAAAGGCAGTCAGATTGTGAATTTAGCGCGTGATTTAGCGCGCGCACTCTCACTGATTTCAATTCGTGTTGTTGAGACCATACCGGGCAAAAACTATATGGGATTAGAACTTCCTAATCCTAAACGCCAAATTGTTCGACTTTCTGAAATCGTTGGATCGAAAATCTACAACGATGGTGCTTCATCACTCACCATAGGCTTAGGAAAAGATATCGCTGGTAATCCAGTGGTGGCTGATCTCGCCAAGATGCCGCACTTGCTGATTGCAGGTACAACTGGTTCTGGTAAATCAGTAGGTATTAACGCTACGATCTTATCGCTGTTGTATAAAGCGGATCCGAATCAAGTGCGTTTGATTTTGATTGATCCTAAGATGCTAGAGCTTTCTATTTATGAAGGCATACCGCATCTACTCGCACCTGTAGTAACAGACATGCGCCAAGCAGGTCATGCATTGAACTGGGCAGTGGGTGAGATGGAGCGACGTTATAAACTCATGTCTAAATTGGGTGTGCGTAATCTCGCAGGTTATAACCAAAAAATCATTGATGCAGAAAAACGCGAAGAAAAAATTCCTAATCCATTTAGCTTAACGCCGGATGCACCTGAGCCTTTAGAAAAACTACCAACCATCGTCATCATCATTGATGAGTTAGCAGATTTAATGATGGTTGTCGGTAAGAAGGTAGAAGAACTGATTGCACGTATTGCGCAAAAAGCGCGTGCAGCAGGTATACATTTAATTCTTGCTACCCAACGTCCTTCTGTGGATGTGATTACTGGTTTGATTAAAGCGAATATTCCTACTCGCATCGCCTTTCAGGTCAGTAGCAAAATTGATTCACGTACCATTCTTGATCAAATGGGTGCAGAAGCCTTGCTAGGTATGGGTGACATGCTTTATATGCCACCTGGTACAGGTTTACCTATGCGTGTACATGGTGCCTTTGTGTCAGATGAAGAAGTGCATCGTGTAGTACAGCATTTGAAATCACAGGGTGAGCCAAATTACATAGAAGGCATACTCGAAGGTGGAACCTCTGAAGAAGGTGGTGGTGATTTACTCTTAGGTGATTCAAGTAGCGCGGAAGCAGATCCTTTGTATGATCAGGCAGTAGCAATCGTTTTGAAAAATCGTCGCGCCTCTATCTCTTTAGTACAAAGACACTTACGGATAGGTTATAACCGTGCAGCGCGTTTACTTGAACAAATGGAGAGGAGTGGCTTGGTCTCAACCATGCAATCAAATGGCAATCGTGAAATCTTGGTCCCTGTTGGTAATGCTGAATAAATTTAATCAAACCCTCTGTTTTGTAGTTGCTTGCAGCATAACGACGCTTGTTCATGCCAGTGCACTCGAACAATTTAAATCCTTTGTGAATGGTACTAAAGCAGCGCGTGGTGAGTTTACGCAACGCATGGTGAAAAAAGATGGAGAGTCTGGTAACTTAAAACTCTCGAATGCATCGGATGGTAGTTTTCAATTTGCACGGCCTGGAAAATTTATTTGGATTTATAAAAAACCCTACGAACAAATTTTGCAGGCAGATGGTGAAAAACTCTTTATTTACGATAAAGATTTAAATCAAGTCACTATTAAAACATTAGGCAATGCGATTGGTTCATCACCAGCAGCGATTCTTTTTGGCAGTAATGATTTAGAAAAAAACTTCGCGCTTTCTGAAGCAGGCATGCGTGATGGCATAGAGTGGTTACAAGCCATACCCAAAGCAAAAGACACTGCGTTTGAAAAAATAGGCATAGGCTTAAAAGATGGCATGCCGGTCGCGATGGAATTGCGAGATAGCTTTGGTCAAGTTTCCTTGTTATCGTTTACGCAGATAGAAAAAAATCCTGCTATGCCTGCGAATCAATTTCGCTTTGTGATTCCTAAGGGCGCTGACGTCCTGCAGCAATAAACCCCCATCATATGAGCGCAGTACCTCTCGCAGAACGTCTGCGCCCAACTAATCTTGATCAAGTGATAGGGCAGACTCATCTACTGGGTTCAGGTAAACCCTTGCGCGTTGCGTTTGAATCAGGCCAACCTCATTCCATGATTTTATGGGGACCACCTGGTGTAGGTAAAACTACCTTAGCGCGTTTAATGGCAGAAGGATTTCAATCTGAATTCATCGCTTTATCCGCAGTTTTATCGGGTGTGAAAGACATACGTGAAGCAGTTGAACGTGCTCAAATTTTTCAAGCTAACTCTGGACGTAAAACGATTTTGTTTGTCGATGAAGTACATCGCTTCAATAAAAGTCAGCAAGATGCTTTTTTGCCGCATGTAGAAAGTGGTTTATTTACTTTCATAGGCGCTACCACTGAAAACCCTTCTTTTGAAGTCAATGGTGCGTTGTTATCACGCGCTGCTGTGTATGTCTTGCGACCACTGAGCGAAGAAGATCTTGCAACCCTGATACAGCGTGCTTTATCTCTGCAAGAAAAAACCATCACGATTACTGATGATGCGCGTGATTCTTTAATTGCGAGTGCAGATGGTGATGGCAGAAAATTGCTCAATAACGTAGAGATTGTTGTGCGTTCGGCTGAATTAAAAAAGCAAACAACTATTGATGCTGAATTGTTAAAAGATAGTTTAGGTGATGCATTACGTCGCTTTGATAAAGGTGGCGATAGTTTCTATGATCAGATTTCAGCATTGCATAAATCAGTGCGCGGTTCACATCCTGATGCAGCCTTATATTGGTTAGTGCGTATGTTAGATGGTGGAGCTGATCCACGATATTTATCGCGCCGTTTAATTCGTATGGCATCAGAAGACATAGGGCTAGCCGATCCGCGTGCCTTACGTTTAACTTTAGATGCAGCAGAAACCTTCGAAAGACTAGGTACACCAGAAGACGAATTGGCGTTAGCTGAGGCGGTCGTGTATTTAGCATGTGCTGCAAAATCGAATGCTGTTTACAACGCCTATAACGCAGCACGTGCTTTCATTAGCAAAGATAAATCAAGACCAGTACCTGAGCATTTACGTAATGCGCCCACCAAACTCATGAAAGAACTGGGTTACGGCAAACTCTATCGCTACGCACATGATGAACCAGATGCCTATGCTGCTGGAGAAACTTATCTGCCAGAAGGCATGAATGAGCCGGATTGGTATCAACCCACCCCGCGTGGGCTAGAGAGCAAAATCGCTGAGAAACTGGCTTTTTTGCGCGCGCAGGATCAAGCAGCACGTAAAAAATCTAACAAGTAGTTGGCAGACTTCGCTGCAATAAGCGTCGCTTATCTGGCCATCATTGGTAAAATGCTGTTTTAATTCAAGCACAAGCGCATGTTCTCATGATTGATATCCAACTTCTCCGTAAAGACATAGATGCCGTTGCAGCGAGACTCGCGCAGCGTAAATTTCAGCTTGATGTTGCAGGCTTTAATGCTTTAGAAGCTGAGCGCAAATCTATACAAACACGCACTGAAGAATTACAAGGTCAGCGTAATAGCCTCTCTAAACAAATCGGCATACTCAAAGGCAAAGGCGAGGACAGCACAGAAGTCATGAACCAAGTCGCTAGTATTGCGGATGAACTCAAAGCTTCAGCTGATCGATTAGAAATCATACAAAACAAACTCTCTGATTTCATGTTGGCTATTCCTAATCTTCCACATGAGACTGTGCCTGTAGGTCAGGATGAAACTGGAAACGTAGAACTACGTAAAGTCGGCACACCGAAACAATTTGATTTTGAAGTAAAAGACCATGTTGATTTGGGTGCTGCATTTGGTTTGGATTTTGATGTCGCTGCCAAACTCACTGGTTCGCGCTTCGCAGTCATGAAAGGTGGCATTGCACGATTACATCGTGCACTTGCCCAGTTTATGTTGGATACACATACGGCAGAGCATGCTTATACCGAGTGCTACACACCTTACATCGCGAACAGCGACACCTTACGTGGCACAGGACAGTTACCTAAATTTGAAGCAGATCTATTTGCAGTGAAAAAAGGTGGACAAGAAGGAGAGGGCGAATCGCTGTATCTCATTCCTACTGCTGAAGTCACCTTAACAAATCTAGTGCGTGATGAAATCCTAGCTGCTGAAGCATTGCCTATGCGCTTAGTAGCACATTCACCCTGCTTTCGTTCTGAAGCAGGAAGCTATGGTCGCGATACGCGCGGCATGATACGACAACATCAATTCGATAAAGTAGAAATGGTGCAGATCGCGCATCCTGAACATTCTTATCAAGCTTTAGATGACATGCTTAGTCATGCAGAAAACATATTAAAGAAATTAGGTTTACCTTATCGCGTTATCACATTGTGCACAGGTGATATGGGATTTGGCGCTGCAAAAACTTATGACATCGAAGTATGGCTACCCGCACAAAATACTTATCGCGAAATTTCTTCAATATCGAATTGCGAAGGATTTCAAGCGCGACGCATGCAAGCACGATTTAGAAATGCACAAGGCAAACCAGAATTAGTGCATACCTTAAATGGTTCAGGCTTGGCAGTAGGTAGAACATTAGTAGCAGTACTAGAAAATAATCAGCATGCAGATGGTAGCGTCAATGTGCCTGAAGTTTTATGGCCTTACATGGGTGGAATCAAAATACTTAAGCCTTAATATAAAGCCATATATCGCTTGCTCTGCTACAATCGCGGACTTCGAGAAAAGCCAAGCAGCATAAAACCTAATAGGAGAGGTGGCAGAGTGGTCGAATGTACCTGACTCGAAATCAGGCGTGGGCGCAAGTCCACCGTGGGTTCGAATCCCACCCTCTCCGCCAAAAAGAAAAAGCCCTGTTAGGGGCTTTATCTTTTTGTGGAGAGAGCGAGCATGCTCGCGGGTGGGATTCGAAGGGTTCGGCTTGCAAGCCGAACCGCGGCCTGCAGAATGTAGGCGAATCCCACATCTAATTAAGTTAAGAATAAATTTGTAAATAGAATGGTATTCGAAGCGACGAGCTTGCAAGCGAGACGCCGGGAGAATCCCCTTTAATCAACTTTACTTCTCAATTTGAATATTGATAGATTTATTCTCGCCACTGCTAATAGTAAATTGCGCTTCTTGCCAACGAGGTGCACGCATCAGTGGCCGAATATTATTGGATACTCCCCAAGCTTCAGTAGGCATACCTACAAAGTTAGTATCTACTTTCTTATTTCCATTTTCATCATGTGCGACTGATAAGGAATAATCGCCAGGGGTTAATTCTGTAAATTTACAAATTATTTCTGTACTATCAGCAGCTAACCAAATTAATTGCGGCTTACTTAAATCCATAGGGAAGCCTTCTGGAGTTTTGAATAACGCACAAGCGATTTCACCTTTATTCTTTTTGATTCCTGTTACCTTTACGGTTAGTTCTTCACTTTGAGCAGAGAAGCTCAAACAAATTAAAGCAGTGAATAGTGTTAATAGTAGTGAGAATGATTTTAGGGTCTGCATGGAGTTCTCCTTGGTGGTTGAGTTTCAATGTGATCAATGTTAACATAAAATGTGATCGATGATCACATAAATGCTATTATTCACCCATGACATTAAAAAATAAGCCGATAAGCCAACAACAGCGACACAGTTATCATCATGGTAATTTATCTGATGCGATCAAAGAGTTGGCAATTAAGTTAATTGCCGAGCACGGTGTAGATGGTTTTTCAATTCGCCAAGCTGCGGGCATTTTAGGGGTGGCATCCAGTGCTGTTTACCGCCATTACCAAGATAAATCAGCATTATTAAAAGCAATTTGCGAAGATGGTTTTTTCCGTTTGGGTCAGCAATGGGTAAGCCTGATTGAAAGCGGAGTCGTGAGTATGGATGCAACTCCGCAAGCGATGAGTCTTGCAAGATTCTCTTTGGGTGCCGATGCGTATTTTAAATTTGCTACAGAAAATCCAGTTGTATTTCAATTGATGTTTGGCCCATATGGAACTGGCTCTCAAGATTGGACCTTGTTTCAAATACATTCAACTGACCATCCATTTGCTATGTTGTGTAAAGCATTAGATGAACTTAAAAGTGCGGGAGTGATTAGTGAGAAAGCTCGAGAGAATGCTGAGTATTTGGCTTTTTCTATGATTCATGGCATTTCTTGTTTGGCTGTGTCAGGAGTATTTAAAGAAATGACGCGCGATCAATTGTGGGAGCAATTAATGCTTGTAAAAGCAAATCTCATATCAGGACTGTGTAATAATAATTTACAGACGTCCTAGCGTATAGATTATCTATTCTCAACAATGATCACGAAAAAAGCTAAAGCCCCTATATGGGGCTTTATTTTTTTATGTGCAGTGTAGGTTCGGAAGCGAAGTACGTATTTTAGGGAGAAACACTCAATACTTTGCTGCCCTTATCGTAGGTTTGTAAATACTCTGAGATTTTTTCAAAGGTGGCGGTTACGGGTGTGCCGCGTTGATCTGAAGTAGACACTTCCGCAGAAAACATGGAACCCAACATAAGTTTGAAAGGATTGACTTTCACAGCTTGCGCTTTGAAATAAACTTTCGTGTTGGCTTTGATGAGCTTGATATCACTAGTTTGATAAATAGCTGCATTGATTACATCAAGAACAAATTCAGTACAATTTTGTAGTTCTATGTTGTAGGGATTAGCAATTACTGAATAACGTGGTTGATGTAGTGATCGATAAGTAGGTGATGCAATTACTGATAATAGACGTTGTTGTAATTCAGGTGAAGGTATCAGGATGCCAGCTTCAAGTTCTGCAACGCCAGAAAAGAAATCAACAGGATAATCTTGGACTAAATCACTGAGATTAGGGCGATCATTTTTTTGATAAAGATTGTAAATAGCATAGCCAGGTACATTACTTCCATCTCCAAGCGTGATGTTGGAATAAACCGCGAAGGCCACATGTGTGAAATGCATACCCTCTGGCATTTCAGATAAGGGACGCCCCATTCTCGCTAGGATCGCTACACGCACACCTTCTTGTGCTAATTTTTGTTCAACCTTTTTTGAAAATCCAATAATTTGATCAGCGGGGAATTGAGGCTTAGCGTTAGCGCTACTTCCACTAAAGCTAGTAGCATGAACAGATACATGGCTATAAAAAAATAATAAAAGTAAGAAAATTTTAATCAGATTTTTTTTCATCATATTGTCCCATTAGATATTGTTAAATGTATTAACGAGGTGTTGTTGTATTGCTTGGCTTTAGTGCTTCAGCAGGGGATGTGACGGTAATTGTTTTATCTGTGAGAGGTAATGGACCGTTTGCGGGTGATCCGGCTGCAGCTGCAGAGGCTTGTCCGATTTTTGTGCTACTTGGTCCAGCTGCGCTGCCACTAGCGCCGACAGATAGCATAGGAACAGCTAATACACCGATAGTTGCTTGTCCAACTGCAGTTATACCCATGGTTACAGCAGCGCTAGCATGTCCACTTGCAGCATTGGCAGTGTCTACGCTTCCGCCTGCAGAAGCATCAGCTAATAAGCAAGTACTTAAAATGAAAGTGAATGTAGCGGTAGGAAATGAAAATTTCACGATAGTCTCCCAGAGGTTGTTTGTAAGTGGGAGCTTCGTTACACAATGGCAATATGAGTTCCAGTTGTTTAATCAGCTTTTTGCGATAAGATATCTAACAAGAATATTTTTTAATTACTTTAACAACTTTAGCGTATGCAAAAAATTTATCAGTTATCAAGCACATTCAATCGTTTCTTTGAATCAGAAAAATCTAGTGCAATTTTTTTAATCATTGCTACGATGATTAGTGTGTCGCTTACAAATTCAGTGATGAGTGATAGCTATCTCGCGCTTTGGAAAAATGAATATTTTGGTTTAAGTCTAGAGCATTGGATCAACGATGGTTTGATGGCGATCTTCTTTTTAATGATCGGACTAGAACTTGAACGTGAATTATATGTTGGCGAGTTATCGCTGATTCGTAATGCGCTATTACCCATATTTGCAGCGCTAGGTGGAACGCTAGCGCCGGCACTTATTCACTATGCTTTGAATGCTGATCTACCAACGCGCGATGGCATTGGTATTCCTATGGCGACCGATATAGCATTTGCATTAGGTGCATTAGCTTTATTAGGTAAGAGGATTCCAGCTTCCCTAAAAGTGTTTGTTGTTGCATTTGCAGTGATTGATGATTTAATCGCAATCACTGTGATTGCATTGTTTTATACAGATCATGTTGCTATGTTTTATCTCGCTATGAGTATGGGAGTATTTTTAGTATTGCTATGCCTGAATCGATTCTTCCGCATATCGCTACTGCCAGTTTATTTGATTGGTGGAGTATTCATGTGGATCTTCATGCTTAAGTCTGGAGTACATGCGACAGTGGCGGGCGTAATGCTTGCCTTTGCTATTCCATTTTGGTCGCGTGATCAGCAGCAGCCATCTCCATCACATCGACTAGAGAATTTTCTGCACAAGCCAGTCGCATTTATTGTATTGCCTCTGTTTGCACTAGCGAATACTGGTATTGTATTTGGTGCTAACTGGGCGCTTGATTTAGTAACGCCGAATAGTTTGGGTGTAATGTTAGGGCTTGTTGTAGGTAAGCCATTGGGCGTAATAATTTTATCTATGACAGTGGTTTTGTTAGGAATTTGTAAGTTGCCCAGTGAGGTCACTTGGTCTCACATGGTAGGAGCAGGTTTGCTCGGTGGTATAGGATTTACTATCTCTATTTTTATCACTAATCTTGCATTTGCAAATCAGGTTGAACTAATTAATGCATCTAAGATAGCGGTCTTCACAGCATCCTTATTAGCTGGTTTATTCGGTTTACTATGGCTAAGAGTTGTATGCAAAATTCCAGAGACTGCAAGCTAGTTATATTAGTTATTTAGACCAATGAAAAATAACTTTTTTGAAATTATTTTTCATGTGTTGAAGATAAATTTTTTCAGCTTTATTTTTCAATAATAAATTAATTTAATTTAAACAAGAACTAACTGTATTTCAGGTTTTGTTCCTGTTGCTTCTGCATAGCGGTAGAGACTCTTTATACTTGGTAGAGTTTGTCCTGCTTCTAATCTTGCAACAACAGATTGAGTCGTACCCATACGGATCGCTACTTCTTCCTGCGTGAGTCCTGCATTATTTCGAGCGTTGATGAGAGCTCTAGCCACTTCAAATTCAGGGGACATTTTCTCATAGGCCTTTTTCACCTTAGGATCTTTTAGCCATTTTCTTTGTAATTCTTTTAAATTGCTCATGTGATTTTTATTTTGTATTGCAGAAGCTAAAAGACTTACAAGAATTAGTGAGATGAGATATTTATTGGAAATCGTTCGGTAGTTAGCTAGATAGTTAAAATCTGACTTTGCCTAATTACATGAAATCAGAATCATAGATTTAATTTAATATCCATTCGCCATTAGTCTTAATGGCTAGATACATCGCATCAGGTGCTAGATTAACATTCCCCGGCCAAGTTACCGCACCATTTTCTATGTAAGCCTGACGAAATATTTCTGGATCTTTAAGTTTCTCAAACACGCTAGTCAGATGACTCGGTTTGAATTGTACTTTTCCGGCTGTGCCATCAGAAAAAATTACATGGATGCTCAATGGTGAAATAGCTTTAACTTCAATAACATTCCATTTCATAAAAATCTCACTTTAGAGGTGGAATAGTCTTGGTTTGTGTTTCGCTTTTGAAGTTAGCAGTTTTAAATTAATTCATCAACAATAATCTATGCAATCTGCTCAAACGGAAAACTCTCTTTCACTAGTATCACCGTACATGGCGCCCGCATAGCAACGCTGATAGGTACCGTTGCGATGATATTTTGAAGAGCTAATCCATGCGTTGCTGCGCCCATGATAATGAGATTTACTTTGTTGCCTTCGGCATAGCGTAATAAGGCCTGCGCCACATTAGCTGATTCAATCACATGAAAAGAAACTTGATGATTTTGAAGATTCAAGCCCTCTGCCCATTTTTTAAAATTGCCTAGATGTTGGCGCTGTAACGATGTTTCGCTTTGATTGTTGTCTGAACTCCCAGTGATGCCAGTGTTAATCACAGTCACAATTGCTAACTTTGCTCCTGGACGTGTGCCTAGTGAACGTATGGTGGCTTGTCGAAGTGCATAGAGGGTTGCATCACTCACATCATTATTAGGCAATGCCACCATCACTATCGGTACTTCAGAAATTTGCTCGGATGGTAGAGGACTAGCTTGATACTGCATGCCGGCTGCTTGTAACCAGCGTTTGAAATGCCACCAAAATCCTTTGCGGACTGTTTTGCGTCCACGTTCTGTGATAGTGATTTGATCGTGATTACGTAAATCAAACATCAGATGTGAAGCAGAAGGATAGCGTTGATTAGCTTGCGGTTCTAAGCAACGCAAAATCACTTCTTGTAGCCATTCAGGGCAATCGCTGCGTAATGCTCGTGGTGGTGCAGGACTCATCCATAAGCGTTGACGTAATCCACCTGTCGTCGTTGGAGAGCCAAAGGGTAATTCACCAGTTGTCATTTCATAGAGCATGACGCCAATCGCAAATACATCGCTACGTGGATCACCGCGCACACCAATAATTTGTTCCGGTGCTATCCAAGCAGGTGAGCCCACCGCTTTGCGTAATTCTTCTGCGAGTAAATCTGGATAATGCGCGTGATAAGACAAACCAAAATCTAACAACACCATACAATCATGTTTGCTGATCATCACATTGGCGGGTTTTAAATCTAAATGACAAGCGTTTTGTTGATGCAGACTGTGTACAGCCTCTGCTAATTTTGCGCCAAGTTCAGCAATTCGTTCAAAAGAAATGGACTGATGATTATTACGCTGTGTGTGGATGAATGATTCTAGAGTTTCACCTTGTATCTGCTCCATCACTAAATAAGGCACACGACTTAAGTCACCTGCAGCCACAAAACGAGGGCTATGAGGGCCGTGTAACACTTGCAGTAGTTGATGTTCAATTTCAAAGCTAACGATATTTTCTCCGCCATCACCGCTACGCATCAATGGTACTTTCATCACCATATCAAACAGAGCGGGGCGACCATCTGCATAGGTCACAGAATAAATACTCGCCATTGCACCACCATGAATGCGTGGTCCTATCTTGAAACCATCTAATTCACTATCTTGTACTAAGCGTGTCATCGACCCGACTCCAGTCTGAGGATTAATGCTTCAGGCAATCCTAGAGCACGCATAGTTTGCGCAATGGTTAAGTGATCATAACTAACTCGATGAAAAGTTAACTGTGAAGTTTCAGAATCGAGCAGTGCATAGTTAGCGCGTGTATCACCATCTCGTGGTTGTCCAACTGAGCCAACTGTTGCAAGCCAGTGCCTATGCGTGCCAACAGGAATAGCGATACCATTCTTAGGTTGAAATGGCATCAGCCGATTACCTGAACCACGGTAGTACAGTGATTGTTGATGCACATGTCCACCAAACACATAGCGAATTTCTGGATTTTTAGCAGCCGCATCTAAGCTACGTGTGGCTAAACGTTCATCTTGTATGTAATGCCAATTTTCTGGCGCATCAGCAGTAGCGTGTACTAAGAAAACTTTATCGATGATGGCAGTTAGCGGTAATTGCGCTAACCATGCTTGTTGATCTTGATTGAGCTGATTAAACGTCCAGCTTGAAATCATATTGCCCCATGTTGCCTCTGCATCCGGCTCTGAAGTGGGGCAGGCATCATGATTGCCACGCAATACAATCGCACCTTCTTGTTCTAATTGACGGCATCGCTCTACCGTCTCTGCAGGATAGGGGCCATAGTCAACCATATCACCCAGCAAAGCGAATTGATTCGCACCTTCTGCTCTTGCATGTGCAAGACAAGCATCAAGTGCAGGCAAGTTTGCATGAATGTCAGACAATAGCGCGAGTTTCACGTTGGTTAACCTAATAAATTATTTTGATTCT
>CAMCXB010000043.1 GCA_945883145.1 Bordetella parapertussis
GAAGTCACCGATTTGCATGAACTAGACCGCATGCTCATGATGGATGTGTTGTGGCAGATTGAAACAGTCGTGCGCGCAGTGATGCAGCCTAAAAAAATAAATTTAGCGAGTCTGGGAAATATGGTGCCGCATTTACATTGGCATATTATTCCGCGCTATGCCGATGATGCGCATTTTCCAGCGCCTATATGGGCCGAGTCGCAACGTGTGACTCCCACTGCAATACTTGCAGAGCGTAGAGGATTGTTACCTGCTTTGCGCACTGCCATGGTAATCAGATTGCAGTCTTATTGTTAAATCACTCACTGTTTTAAACTCCGCAGTCTGTATAAGATTAAAAATAGTAAAGAGAAAAAATGACTACACCACTGCGCCATGCCACCGCATTAGAACTGCACACTGCATCTTGTACACTTGAAGTGAGTTTTGATGATGGTAGTCGTTACACCTTGCCTTATGAATTATTGCGTGTCTATTCACCTTCAGCAGAAGTGCGCGGTCATGGCCCTGGCCAAGAGACACTACAAATTGGTAAGCGCACCATACAGCTTAATGAAATTGAGCCAGTAGGTAATTACGGTTTGCGTCCCGTATTTTCCGATGGCCATGACAGTGGGATTTATACTTGGGATTATCTACACTGGTTAGGCGCTAATCACGAAGCCTTGTGGGAAGATTATTTACAGCGCCTAGAAAAAGCAGGATATACACGTGAAAGTGGGCGCGATGCGACTGCTGTTGCGCCAATCAAGACAGGTTGCGCTTCACACTAATAAGGAAAGTGATATGTCCAATACGCATTTCGGTTATCAGCAAGTTGCCGAAGAACAGAAGGCACATAAAGTAGCAGAAGTCTTTCATTCTGTGGCAGCAAAATATGATGTGATGAATGATCTCATGTCAGTTGGATTGCATCGCCTTTGGAAAGCCATCACTGTGTCACATGCAGGTATACGTCCGGGTTTTCGTGTGTTGGATATTGCAGGTGGTACGGGTGATTTAGCGAAGGCATTTGCAAAACGTGTGGGCAGTAGTGGTGAAGTGTGGCATACCGATATCAATGAATCGATGTTGCGTGTAGGTCGTGATCGCATGATGAATGAAGGGCTATTAATGCCCACCTTAATTTGCGATGCTGAGCATTTGCCTTTCCCTGATCATTATTTTGATCGCGTATCAGTCGCTTTTGGTTTGCGTAACATGACCCATAAAGATCAGGCCTTAGCAGAGATGCGTCGTGTCTTAAAGCCTGGTGGAAAATTATTAGTATTGGAATTTTCTAAAGTCATGCCGGCATTACAAAAACCGTATGACTTATATTCATTCAAAGTTTTGCCATGGTTAGGGAAAAAAATTGCGAATGATGCAGATAGCTATCGTTATTTAGCTGAATCGATACGCATGCATCCAGATCAAGATACCTTAAAAACTATGATGCAAACAGCCGGCTTTGATCAGGTCGATTTTTTCAATCTCACTGCTGGCGTCGCTGCGCTACATGTGGGCATAAAATATTAATCAACTTTCAATCATAAAGTCGCCCTCATGATGTCAGTCTTGCCGATTGCTGCCACGATCAATTATTTGTTGTCGCGACAGGCTTTCCTTACTAGCTTACTCAAAACACATGCAGGTAAAACAGCGTGTTTTGATGTGGGCATAGTTAAACTCTATTTGTGTGTGACTGGTGAAGGTTTATTGCGTCAAGTCGAACAAACACAAGTAGCTGACAATAAACCTGCAGTCACGATACGGATTAAACCAACTGAGCTACCAGCTATCTTGGCAGATATGAAGCAGGCTTTTTCTCATGTGACGATAGAAGGTGATGCAGATTTTGCGAAAACGATTTCCGAAGTGGCGATGCAATTACAGTGGGATGCAGAAGAAGACCTTGCGCCACTTATAGGTGACATTGCTGCAGTAAGATTAGTGAAGTTTGCGCGAGCAAGCTTGCATAATCTAAAAGTCAGTAGTCAGAGTCTAGCTGATAGTGTGGCTGAATATCTGCTCGAAGAACAGCCTGTTTTATTACGTAGACAGACAAGATTAGAATTTTCTGAGCAAGTCATGACTGTGCGAGATGACACAGAACGACTAGCAAAGAGAATTGCACTGCTAGAAAAACAAAATCAGGAGCAGGCATGATAATGAAGTTATTACGAGCACTGCATATCGTACAAATCGCGCTACGCTATGGTTTAGATGAGATTATTTTATCTTCCAACTCTGGACATCCATTCTTAAAAATCTTATCGGGATTATTTTTTTGGCGTGATTTGCGTGCTTCACGTGGTGAACGATTACGTCGTGCGTTAGAAGAGTTAGGTCCTATTTTTGTAAAGTTTGGTCAGTTACTTTCTACGCGTCGTGATCTATTGGCATTGGATATTGCCGATGAGCTAGCACGCTTACAAGATCGCGTACCGCCATTTTCTTCTGATTTAGCTGTTGCAGAAATCACGCGCGCATTAGGTCGGCATCCTGATGAATTATTCGCTAGCTTTACGCGTGAACCGGTTGCGTCAGCATCGGTGGCACAAGTCCATTTTGCAGTGTTGAAAAATGGTAAAGAAGTTGCAGTGAAAGTGCTGCGTCCATACGTACATCGCGCGATTAAAAAAGATATTGCCTTGTTACGCATAGTTGCCCTATTCATAGAGCGCTTATGGATAGATGGTCCGCGCCTTAAGCCACGCGAAGTGGTCGCGGAATTTGAAAAATATTTACATGACGAATGCGATTTAATGCGGGAAGCTGCGAATGCTAGTCAGTTACGTCGCAACTTCGCAGATTCTTCTTTGCTCTTAGTGCCAGAAATGTTTTGGGATTATTGTTCTAGTTCCGTGATTGTGATGGAGCGTATGCATGGCATTCCGATTTCACAGACTGCGCGTTTAATTGCAGAAGGTGTGGATTTAAAAAAATTATCACGCGATGGTGTAGAGATATTTTTCACGCAAGTTTTTCGTGATGGTTTTTTTCATGCAGATATGCATCCTGGGAACATCATGGTCTCGACCGATGCTGCGACTTTTGGTCGTTACATCGCCTTAGATTTTGGCATAGTTGGTACCTTGACAGATTTTGATAAAGACTACCTCGCACAAAATTTTCTTGCATTTTTTCAACGCGATTACAAACGCGTAGCGCAAGCGCATATTGAATCGGGTTGGGCGCCTAAAGAGACGCGTATCGATGAACTTGAAGCAGCAGTACGTGCTTGTTGTGAGCCTATTTTTGATAGACCGCTTTCGCAAATCTCATTCGGTCAAATTTTATTACAGCTGTTTCAGACTTCACGTCGATTTAATATTGAAGTACAACCGCAACTGGTTTTATTACAAAAAACACTATTAAATATTGAAGGACTAGGAAGAGAGCTCGATCCTGATTTGGATTTATGGCAAACCGCAAAACCCTTTTTAGAAAATTGGATGCGTGAGCAATTAGGATGGCGTGGTTTGTTGGCGCGTTTAAAAACAGAGGCGCCACATTATGCGCAATTGCTGCCGCAGTTGCCGCGCTTATTGCATCGCACTTTATCCTTAAGTGCGGATCAGCAGCGTCATGATTATGAAAGAGTGTTGGATCAGATATTATTTGAGCAAAGAAAAACCAATCGGTTCATTGCTCGCATCATTTATTTTAGTGGCGGCCTGATAGCAGGCATCTTGTTAGTACAATTACTCTATCAATTACAAGATGTTTATTACTAAATCTCACAACTGACTCTCTGAAGTAGAGGGCTCTATAATGACTGCAATTTTATTAACACCGACTTTTGTGTGGGAGTGCGTATGTCAACTCTAGTCACTTTCGTAATTTTGTATTTGATCATATCGCTAGCAATTGGTTTATATGCAGCCCGTATGGTTCACAATTCTGCAGATTATGCAAACGCGGGTCGCTCACTACCGCTTTACATCGTGATTGCTACGGTATTTGCGACGTGGTTTGGTTCCGAAACAGTGTTAGGTATTCCTGCAAAATTTGCGAGTGAAGGATTACGCGGTGTCGTTGAGGATCCCTTTGGTGCTTCGCTGTGTTTGATTTTTGTTGGTTTATTTTTAGCACGCAAACTCTATCGTTTAAATTTACTCACGATTGGTGACTACTATCGATTTCGCTACAACAAAGTGGTGGAAGTGATTGTATCGCTTTGCATCGTAATTTCTTATTTGGGCTGGGTGTCGGCACAAATTACTGCATTGGGTTTGGTGTTTAATATTTTGTCTCAAGGGGCAATCTCTATGCCTATGGGCATGGTGATGGGTGCAACGATAGTCTTAATATACACATTATTCGGCGGCATGTGGTCAGTAGCACTGACTGATTTTTTTCAAATGACAATTATTGTGATCGGCCTACTCTATATTACTTATGTCGTAGCTGGGTTGGCGGGCGGTGCAGATGTGGTCTTTGAGCATGCATCAAAAGAAGGTAAGTTAGTATTTTTTCCGCAGCCAACCACAGCAGAGGTGTTGGCTTTCATAGGTGCTGGCATCACTATTATGTTTGGTTCTATGCCCCAGCAAGATGTGTTTCAACGCGTCATGTCCGCGCGTAGCGAAAATATTTCAGTCACCGGTGCGGTAGCGGGTGGTTCTTTGTATTTTATTTTTGCATTTATACCTATGTTTTTAGCTTACTCAGCGCAACTCATCGATCCTGCTATGTTTACTTCGCTAATTGATCATGATGCGCAAATGATTTTGCCTGCGTTAGTATTAAATCACACACCTATTTTTGCGCAGATTTTATTTTTTGGTGCATTACTTTCAGCCATCATGTCGACTGCGAGCGGTACTTTGCTTGCGCCTAGCATCACGCTGACTGAAAACATACTGCGCGAATTTATCCCTATGGATGATGCACAATTATTAATGACTACCCGTATCGTGGTTGTTATTTTCACTGTCATCGTCACGACCTTTGCGCTTTTATCACAAGGTATGCCGATATATGAAATGGTAGGCAATGCCTATAAAGTGCCGTTAGTCGGGGCATTTATACCCTTAGTGATGGGTTTGTATTGGCAGCGTTCTACCACTCAAGGTGCCTTGGTGTCTGTCTTGGGAGGGCTCTCATCATGGTTGTTGATGGAGTTCTTTGGTGCCGATTCCATCTGGCCACCACAGTTGGTTGGATTCTTAGTCGCGTTTTTCGGCATGATCGTTGGCTCCTTATTACCACAATGGGTGGCGCCATCCACTGCAATGGAAGGCACTGCCGACCAGTGAACTCCTTCGGGCTAAGTTAGAAAACCCTTTATAATTCAAGGTTTTCTGAATTTTGTGGAGTAACGAGATGCCCATTTACGCGTATCGCTGTGAAGCCTGTGGCTTTGCCAAGGACGTGTTACAAAAAATGTCTGATGCACCTCTCACAGAGTGCACCGCGTGTGGCAAGCCGGCCTTCAAAAAACAACTGACTGCAGCAGGTTTTCAGTTAAAAGGTAGTGGATGGTATGTCACAGATTTTCGTGGTGGACAGAGTGCGCCAGCAGCCAGTGAAGCAGGTGCCGCATCGACAACACCCTCAGTACCAGCTGCATCCAGTGGTGAATCGACTGCTAGCACAAGTGAAAGTAAGGCCACAGCAACTGCAGCATCAACTTCAACAACACCCCCGAGTACGCCAACAGCGACCTAATTATTTTATTTATTATGCGTAAATACTTCATTACTGGATTGTTGGTTCTCGTACCACTTTCCATCACCTTATGGGTGTTACACCTTATCGTAGGTACCTTAGATCAATCGGTTTTATTGATGCCGGAAAAATGGAGGCCAGAATTTCTGTTGGGTTTTTATCTACCTGGTTTAGGTACGATACTGACCTTATTGATTATTTTGCTTACGGGTCTGGTGACGAGAAATTTTTTTGGTAATCGAATTTTGCAGTGGTGGGAATTACTCCTCAATCGCATACCGGTTGTGAATTCTATTTACTCGAGTGTCAAACAAGTCTCGGATACCTTGCTCTCTCCTTCCGGCAATGCGTTTCGTAAAGCCGTGTTGATTCAGTATCCCCATGCGAACAGTTGGACCATTGCATTTCAAACTGGTGTACCAGGTGGTGATGTGAGAACACACTTACAAGGTGACTACATTAGTGTGTATATCCCCACAACACCGAATCCTACTTCAGGTTTTTTCCTCATGCTAAGGCGTGCAGATACGATTGAACTCGAGATGACGGTGGATGAAGCATTGAAATATATTATCTCTATGGGTGTGGTTGCTCCGGCCGAGCACAAACAATCTGAGCACACCCACTAATTATTGTTTTACGAAATTTGAAACTGGAAACTGATATGTCGATGCGTACACATTATTGCGGCCTCGCTAATGAAGCCTTATTAGGTCAAACCATTAGCTTGTGTGGTTGGGTGCACAGACGCCGTGATCATGGTGGTGTTATTTTTATCGATCTGCGTGATCGTGAGGGCTTAGTGCAGGTAGTGTGCGATCCAGATCGTGCGGAAGTATTTCAAACAGCTGAAGCGGTACGTAATGAATTTTGTTTGCGCATTACAGGTGTAGTGCGTTTACGTCCCGATGGCACTAGCAACACTAACCTCACATCTGGCAAAATTGAAGTGTTGTGTCATGAATTGGAAGTATTAAATGCTTCGGTCACGCCACCATTCCAATTAGATGATGACAATCTATCTGAAACAACCCGACTCACGCATCGTGTTTTAGATTTGCGTCGCCCACAAATGCAGCAAAATCTACGTTTACGCTATAAGGTATCAATGGAAGTGCGTAAGTTTTTAGATGAGCATGGTTTCATTGATATTGAAACACCGATGCTCACTAAATCCACACCAGAAGGTGCGCGTGATTATCTCGTACCATCGCGTGTCAATGCCGGACATTTTTTCGCCTTACCGCAATCACCTCAGTTATTTAAACAATTACTGATGGTGGCTAACTTTGATCGCTATTATCAAATCACGAAATGCTTTCGTGATGAAGATTTGCGTGCAGATCGTCAACCTGAATTCACCCAGATTGATTGTGAAACTTCTTTTATGTCTGAACAAGAGATACGTGATCTGTTCGAAGGCATGATACGCATGGTATTTAAGAATGCATTAAACGTCGATTTGCCGAATCCATTCCCTGTCATGAATTTCGCAACCGCTATGCATTTATACGGTTCAGATAAACCTGACATGCGAGTAAAACTAGAATTCACAGAACTCACGGATGTGATGAAAGATGTGGAGTTCAAAGTCTTTGCATCTGCAGCCAGCATGGAAGGTGGACGTGTAGTGGGCCTACGTATTCCAGGTGGAGCAAAAGAGCAAGGCGGTATGCCGCGTTCTGAGATTGATGCTTATACCCAGTTTGTCGCAATTTATGGCGCTAAAGGATTGGCTTATATTAAAGTGAATGAAAAAGCCAAAGGTCGTGATGGCTTGCAATCCCCTATCGTTAAAAATATTCATGATGCAGCATTAGCACAGATCATAGAAAAAACTGGCGCACAAGATGGCGATTTGATTTTCTTTGGTGCTGATAAAGAAAAAATTGTGAATGATGCGATAGGTGCTTTACGCGTGAAAATTGGTCACAGTGATTTCGGTCGTAAGAATGGTTTATTTGAAGAGCAATGGCGTCCGCTGTGGGTAGTTGATTTCCCTATGTTTGAATATGATGAAGAAGCAGGGCGTTGGAATGCTTTGCATCATCCCTTCACTGCACCTAAGTTAGGTCATGAAGATTTCATTGATAGTGATCCAGGTCGTGCTATTGCTCAAGCTTATGACATGGTGCTCAATGGTTGGGAGTTAGGTGGTGGATCCGTGCGTATCCATCGTGCTGATGTACAGAGCAAAGTATTCCGCGCATTGAATATAGGTGCAGAAGAAGCGCAAGCAAAGTTCGGCTTCTTACTCGATGCCTTGCAATATGGTGCGCCACCACATGGTGGTTTAGCATTTGGCTTGGATAGAATTGTGACTATGATGACAGGCGCCGAATCGATTCGTGATGTGATTGCTTTCCCTAAAACACAACGTGCACAATGCTTACTGACGCAAGCACCATCCTTAGTCGATGAAAAGCAGTTGCGAGAATTGCATATCCGTTTGCGCGCTGCTGAGCCTGCAATAAAAACCTAATGCTATGGCAGATAGAGTGTCATGGTTTTTGTAACTAACTAACAAGGTATGATAAGGGCACCTCGCGTGCCCTTTTTTACGTCTATGCCAGAATTTAAAATTCCAGAATCCGTATTAGTCGTTATTTATTCCAGTGAGATGGAAGTATTACTCATAGAGCGTGCTGATAAGCAGGGGTTTTGGCAATCTGTAACAGGCTCTAAAGATGCAGTAGATGAACCACTGATAGAAACAGCGATTCGTGAAGTACAAGAAGAAACAGGCATACATATAGGATCAGAGCGTGTGCCTTTGGAAAATCTCCACAACTGGCAACTCAGTAATGTGTATGAGATTTATCCTGTTTGGCGCCATCGCTATGCACCGGGAATCACACACAATACCGAGCATGTGTTTGGTTTACTCATACCTAGAGATCATCCCATCACACTCGCCGCTCGCGAGCATGTGCAGTATCAATGGCTACCTTGGCAAGCAGCGGCTGAGCAATGTTTTTCTCCTTCTAATGCTGAAGCGATATTGCAATTGCCGCGACAAATAAATTAAGCCAACATTGTAACTATGAAAATTCGTATTGCGACATATAACATTCACAAAGGCGTTACTGCGATAGGTAATCGGCCGAGGATACATGCTCTCAAGTTAGGTATTTCTTCGCTATCAGCCGACATCGTATTTTTACAAGAAGTACAAGGCCGACATGATTTTTTTGCGCTGCGTCATGCAGCAAAATGGCCGCAGCAAAGTCAGCATGAATTCTTAGCTAGCGATGTACAGCACAGTGCCTATGGAATGAATGCTGTGTATGACCATGGACATCATGGTAATGCTTTGTTATCAAATTTTCCTATTGTTTCATCGCATAATCATGATGTATCAGATCATCAATTTGAGTCGCGTGGAATATTGCATTGCATAGTACGTATTCAAGAAATAGATGTGCATTGCTATGTTGTGCATTTAGGATTATTTGCAGGCAGTCGTTTACGGCAGATAGAAGCGTTAATACAAGCAGTAATCCACACAACAGAATCTGATTCACCCATCATTATTGCAGGTGATTTTAATGATTGGACTAATGCATTGAGCACCTCGCTAAGAAAAAAACTCGGCGTGACAGAAGTGTTTGATGAAGTTTTACCATCTCGTAGTTTTGGTAGTTATTTGCGACGCCTATCTGGTCGCGGTCCACGTAAGAGTCCTGCACGTACTTTTCCTGCTGCCATGCCTGTTTTAAAATTAGATCGTATTTATGTACGTGGATTAAAGATTGAACATGCACAGGTATTGCATGGTGCAAGTTGGGCCAGACTGTCAGATCATGCGCCCTTAGTCGCTGATCTTAAAATATAAGTTAATGTTCAACCCCACTTCATTCATGTTGTTAAATTTTGTTCATTTAGTCTATGCGCGCTATTAGCTATAGCAAAAATAATCAACTGACTTTACTCCATCGAGGGTCGGAATTTTTTCCGGCACTGGTGCGTGCTATTGATGCTGCCCATGCTGAGATTTATTTAGAAATTTATATTTTTGCTGAAGATAATACAGCTGTAGAGATCAAGACAGCCTTGATGCGTGCAGCACAACGTGGTGTGGCTGTGTATGTATTAGTTGATTGGTTAGGTACTGGTCGAAAAATAATTAAGCAATTAGCACATGACTTTGCTTCTGCAGGTGTGAAATTTCGGTGTTTTAATCCTTGGTTCCATCGTGGTTTAGGTCGCACTCATAGGAAAATTATGGTGGTTGATCGTGAACTCGCCTTTCTGGGTGGATTAAATATTAATGATGATTTATTTTCCGATGATGGTAGCCATATTTCGTTGCCTGCACCGAGATGGGATTTTGCGGTAGCAATTCATGGTCAACTTGTTTTATCGATTCAAGAAGCTGCAGCAGCACAGTGGCTAGGTTATGACATTCAAGATATAAAAATACGTTTGCAAAATTTGCGACGTTTGCGCTTACACCATGCCAAGCCTGCATTAACGGTTGCAGAAGCTGGATTGGTTGTGCGAGATAATCTACGTAATCGAAGAACCATACAACGTAGTCTATTACATGCCATTGGTCATGCCCATAAATCTATTTATTTAGTCACGCCTTACTTTGCACCTGGACGAAAATTACGTCATGCACTGGCGATGGCAGCTAGTCGCGGTGTACAAGTCACCCTCATGGTCGGGGTAGGACAATTTCGACTACAAGATGCTGTAACGCAGTCTTTTTATCCTCGCCTAGTGCGTGCTGGAGTTGCATTGGTTGAATATAGTAAAACACAATTACATGCCAAAGTCGCTGTAGTCGATGATGAATGGGCGACGATAGGATCGAGTAATTATGATGGTTTATCTTTATTTTTGAATCACGAAGCGAATATTGTTGTTCGTGATGCAGAGTTTGCGACCACACTACGCTCACATATTGCACAAGGTGTAACAGAGGGTAGAGTTGTAACGTCGCTTGAAGTGGAAAGTATTGGACTATGGCGACGTATGCTGAATTGGATGGCTTATCTTTTTTATAAATCTGTTTTGCAAATCATTACCTTGGGTAGTTATGCAAAATAATGTTTATCTTAATACTGAGTGTGTGTGATGCCTGAGCCAATACGTGTAGATAAATGGCTGTGGGCTGCAAGATTTTTTAAAACACGTTCGCTTGCAACAGATGCGATTGATCATGGCCGTGTAAAACTCAATGGACTAAAGATCAAACCTGCTAAGACAATACAGTTGGATGATTTACTTGATATCGATAATGGCAGCTCGCAATGGCAAGTGAAAGTGACGGGTCTTTCAGGTCAGCGAGGCTCTGCAACACGTGCACGTCAACTTTATACTGAAACTGAAGAGAGTATAAAAACGCGAGAACAAGAGGCCATGCGCCGTGTACTTTTTCCAGAGCCTAGTGCAGACATCAAAGGCCGACCTACTAAGCGTGACCGCCGACTGCTCGATAAATCGCGCGACTAAATTCCTTATTCTTATTAGTCTTAAGCAGTCCTTCAATAGAAATTCATAGGCTGACTTGACGATCTTTGCTTGTTTCAGTGCATAATAGGACGCTCGTTCTATTTTCTGGAACATGCCCTGCAAGAGCTGCAATGATGGACTGCATTAAAGGACTGCATGATGAATGACACCCAACAAAAACCGCTGCGTAAAGGCGAACAAACACGTGCAGCGATTCTCGAAGCTGCTTTGTCACTGGCTAGTCGTGAAGGCTTAGAAGGTCTGACTATCGGTGTACTGGCAGAGAGAATGGGGATGAGCAAATCTGGCGTATTTGCCCATTTCGGATCGCGTGAAGATTTGCAAATCGGTGTGTTGCGTTTGTATCACCAACAGTTTGAACAAGAAGTTTTTTATCCTAGTCTGCGTGAGCCACGTGGCTTGCCAAGATTAGAAAGTTTATTTGCTCGCTGGGTAGCACGCGTGAGCATGGAAATCGCATCTGGTTGTATTTACATCAGTGGCGCTGCCGAATATGACGATAGGCCGGGTGCTATACGCGAACAATTATTAGAAATGGTCAGGCTATGGCAGGTTGCATTAAACAAAGCAGCAAAACAAGCTATGCAAGAAGGACATTTATCGCCAGATACTGATACAGATCAATTGGTATTTGAGATGTATGGGTTGGTATTAGCCTTGCATCATGATGCGCGATTTATAAAACGCCCAGGTAGTGTAGAGCGTACAAAAAAAGGGTTCGAGCGATTGATTTTTGGTTTGCAAGATACATCCCCCACAAGCTCAGTTAAATAGTTTGAAATAAAATTACTGAAAAAAATATCACCAACACTTTAGAAGCGTGTTCGACCACAATTCGAGAACAATCTTCACACTCATCCCAAGGAGAGTCAGATGCCTCACTATATTGCCCCCTTACGCGATATGCAGTTTGTATTGCATGAATTATTAGAAGTTGAAAGTGCACTCAAAGAATTGCCTAAGCATAGTGATTTAGATATCGATACGATGAATCAAGTGCTAGAACAAGGCGGTAAATTTGCAGCGAATGTTATTTTCCCGCTGAATCATTCTGGTGATAGAGAAGGCTGCAAGCTTGATATTAAGACTCATGCAGTACAAGCACCTGCTGGATTTCATGCAGCCTATCAACAGTATGTAGAAGCAGGATGGCCTGCATTGTCTTGCGATCCTGAATATGGTGGGCAAGGTTTACCTATTGTCTTAAATAACTCGTTTTATGAAATGTTGAATTCAGCGAATCAAGCTTGGACTATGTATCCAGGTTTATCGCATGGTGCCTATGAATGTTTACATGCGCATGGCACGGCAGAACAAAAAGCTTTATATCTACCTAAACTTGTATCGGGTACATGGACAGGCACTATGTGTTTAACCGAGCCACATTGCGGCACGGACCTAGGATTATTGAAAACTAAGGCTGAGCCACAAGCTGATGGCAGTTATCAACTCACTGGTAGCAAAATTTTTATATCAGCAGGTGAACATGATCTGTCTGAAAATATTATTCATTTAGTGTTGGCACGATTACCTGACGCACCTCCGGGAACAAAAGGTATTTCCTTATTCATCGTGCCTAAATTTATTCCTGATTCAGATGGAAAATGTGGCGCGCGCAATCCTATTTTCTGTGGTGCGATTGAACACAAGATGGGTATACATGGCAATGCAACTTGTCAGATGAATTTAGATACAGCAAAAGCTTGGTTAATTGGCGAGCCCAATCGTGGATTAAATGCGATGTTTGTGATGATGAATGCAGCACGCTTAGGGGTAGGCATGCAATCACTGGGTTTAACTGAAGTGGCTTATCAAAACGCATTGATTTATGCAAAAGATCGTACCCAAGGTCGTAGTCTCACCGGCGTGAAAGCAGAAGATAAAACAGCAGACCCCATCATTGTGCATCCTGATGTACGACGTATGTTGTTAACTGCACGTGCTTATGCAGAAGGTGGTCGCGCCTTTACCTCTTATGTCGCTTTACTCATAGATCGCGAATTAAATCATCCCGATGAAGCAGTCAGAAAAGAAGCAGCAGATGAAGTATCATTACTGACACCGATAGTCAAAGCCTTTATTACAGATAATGGATGGATAGCGACTTCAGAAGCGATGCAAGTGTATGGTGGTCATGGCTATATTGCTGAATGGGGTATGGAGCAATATGTACGTGATGCACGTATCAATATGATTTATGAAGGTACGAATACCATTCAATCGCTCGATCTATTAGGTCGCAAAATCTTAATGGATAACGGTGAAAAGCTGCGTCATTTCGGAGAAAAAATTCGTCACTTTGTAGAAGCGCATGGTTCTAGTGAAGAGATGTCTGAGTTCATTACACCTCTGGCAGATCTGGGTGATAAGGTCACTAAGCTCACCATGGAAATTGGGATGAAGGCTTTTCAAAATCGCGACGAGGTTGGTGCTGCTGCAGTACCTTATCTGCGAGTAGTAGGACATTTAGTCTATGCCTACTTATTTGCACGCATGGCAAAAATCGCATTAGAAAAACAAGATAGTGGCGATAAATTTTATGTTGCAAAATTAGCGACTGCACGTTTTTATTTTGCACGACTTTTACCTGAAACAGCCATGCTCATTAGACAAGCGCGCTCCGGTTCTGCCAATGTCATGGCATTAGATGCAGAATTATTTTAATGAAATAGATTAATCATTCAGTTTTTTCGGAGCAGGTCGCCATGTCCAATTTCATTGTAAAAAAAGTTGCTGTGTTGGGTGCGGGTGTGATGGGTGCGCAGATTGCAGCGCATTGCATCAATGCGCGCGTGCCAGTTATTTTGTTTGACCTTGCGGGTAAAGATGATAAGAAGCGCAATACAGTAGCAGAGCAAGCTGTAGCGCATTTAAAAAAACTTAATCCTGCGCCATTTGGCGATAGTGAGCAGGCGAATTTAATTGAGCTGGCTAACTATGATGATCATTTAGATCGTTTGAGCGAAGCAGATTTAATTATTGAAGCGATTGCTGAGCGCATGGATTGGAAGCACGACTTATATAAAAAAATCAGTGGTGCTATCGCGCCGCACGCAATTTTTGCGACCAACACCTCAGGACTTTCTATTACGAGTTTATCCGAAGGTTTGTCAGATGATTTGAAGTCGCGTTTCTGTGGTGTGCATTTTTTTAATCCACCACGGTATATGCACTTGGCTGAAATCATTCCGACAGCAAAAACACAAGCAACAATTCTCGATCAGCTAGAAACTTTTCTCACCACGACTTTAGGTAAAGGTGTGGTGCGCGCAATTGATACGCCTAACTTCATTGCCAATCGCGTAGGTATCTTCGGCATGTTGGCGACGATACATGAAGCTGAAAAATTTAATCTTTCTTATGATTTAGTTGATGATTTAACTGGCGCGAAATTAGGTCGTGCTAAATCAGGTACCTTCCGTACTGCGGATGTAGTTGGGCTCGATACTATGGGTCATGTCATAAAGACGATGGAAGATAATTTAGCTGCAGATCCTTTTCATTTTTTATATGCCACACCTGCTGTTGTATCAACCTTAATCACTGAAGGTAAGTTAGGTCAAAAAACAGGTGCGGGTTTTTATAAAAAAGTAGGTAAAGATATTTTGCGCTTTGATGCTGCTAAATCAGATTATGTAGCCGGTGGTAAAAAAGCTGATGACTTAGTGGTACGTATGTTGAAAGAAAAAGATCCTGTGAAACGTATGCAGGTCTTACATGATTCTATCCATCCTCAAGCACAATTTATTTGGTCAATTTATCGTGATGCGTTTCACTATATTGCTGTGCATCTTGCTAGTCTTGCTGATTGCGCGTGTGATGTCGATTTTGCCTTACGTTGGGGCTTTGGTTGGAAACAAGGTCCTTTTGAATTATGGCAGTCAGCAGGTTGGAAGCAAGTAGCGCAATGGGTAAAAGAAGATATCGATAGCGGCAAAGCTTTATGTAAAGAGCCCTTGCCGGCATGGGTGTTTGATGGACGTGATGGTGTACATACACCTACTGGTTCTTGGTCGGCAGTAAAAAATACATACATTGCGCGCTCTACGTTGCCTGTCTATGCGAGACAAGATTTTCCTGCCGGCTTAGTGGGCGATGGTGTGCAATCAGCAGCGGTGGCGGGTGATACTGTTTTTGAAGATGAAGCAGTACGACTCTGGTATCAAGATGATGAAGTATTGTTGTTGTCATTCAAAACAAAAATGCATGTGTTGAGTCCTGGTGTGATTGCGGGTTTAGAACGTGCATTAGATGAAGCAGAAAAAAATTATCGTGGCTTAGTCATTTGGCATACCGATGCAGCAGAAGGTGGTGCATTCTCAGCAGGTGCTGATTTACAAGCGATGCTACCTTTGTTTATGTCAGGTGGAGTAAAAGCGATAGAGCCTGTGGTCGCAAAACTTCAGCAAGTACATTTACGAATGAAATATGCACATGTGCCTGTTGTTGCAGCTGTGGCTGGATTGGCTTTAGGTGGTGGCTGTGAATTATTAATGCATGCAACGAAACGTGTGGTTGCGTTGGAGTCTTACATAGGTTTAGTTGAAGTGGGTATAGGTTTATTGCCTGCAGGTGGAGGATTAAAAGAAATTGCTTTGCGTGCTGCTGCAGCTGCAAAGGGTAATGATATTTTGCAATTCTCAAAAAATGGATTAACACATGCTGCGACTGCTGCTGTGTCTAAATCTGCGCTCGAAGCAAAACGCATGGGCTATCTCGATCAAGATGATGTGATCGTCATGAATGCTTATGAGTTATTGCATGTCGCTAAATCACAAGTGTTAGCTTTATCTGATGCAGGTTATCGTCCTGTATTGCCTACCTTAATTCCTGTAACAGGTCGCTATGGTCATGCCACCATCATGGGACAACTACTTAACATGCATGATGGTGGTTTCATCTCTGCACATGACTACAAAATCGCTTCCATGATTGCTGAAATTGTTTGTGGTGGCGATGTCGATCCAGGTTCTTTAGTGAGTGAGCAATGGTTACTCGATATGGAACGTAAAGCTTTCATGGAATTGCTAAATCACCCTAAAACACAAGAGCGCATTATGGGCATGCTGCAAACTGGCAAGCCTGTTAGAAATTAATCCATAGCGATAGTCACTAACAAATTAGGAGTGATTGATTATGAGTAAAGTATTACAAGAAGCTTATATCATTGCAGCGACGCGTACACCAGTTGGTAAAGCACCGCGCGGTATGTTTAGGCATGTGCGTCCTGATGACTTATTAGTGCATGTACTTAAAGCTTCGCTTGCACAAGTGCCAAATTTAGATCCAACATTAATTGAAGATGCGATTGTGGGATGTGCATTTCCAGAAGCAGAGCAAGGATTGAATCTTGCGCGTATGGCAGTGTTATTAGCAGGGCTACCAAAATCAGTAGGTGGTGTAACGGTGAATCGTTACTGTGCCTCTGGTATTACAGCTGTTGCGATGGCAGCAGATCGTATACGTACCGGTGAAGCGGATGTCATGATTGCTGCAGGTGTGGAATCGATGTCAGTTGTTCCTATGATGGGTTATCACCCTTCATTAAACATGGGTGTGTTTAAAGATGAAAATATAGGCATGGCCTATGGCATGGGATTGACAGCAGAAAAAGTAGCGCAGCAATGGAAAGTAACACGTGAAGCACAAGATGAATTTGCATTGGAATCACATCGTCGCGCTATCGCTGCTCAACAAGCAGATGACTATGCGGCAGAGATTACACCAATAGAAATCATAGAAAGATTTCCTAATTTAAGTACGGGGCAAATAGATATTAAGACACGCTTAGTTAAAGATGATGAAGGTGCACGTGCTGATACCAATCTTGAAGCCTTAGGTAAATTAAAACCTGTATTCGCAGCCAAAGGTAGTGTCACTGCAGGGAATAGTTCACAAACATCGGATGGCGCAGGCGCATTAATTTTAGTCAGTGAAAAAATTCTTAAGCAACATAACCTCACACCATTAGCACGCTTTGTTTCATTTGCTGTCAAAGGTGTGCCACCAGAAATTATGGGTATAGGTCCTAAAGAAGCGATACCTGCTGCATTACGCAATGCGGGTTTAACGCTAGATCAAATCGATTGGATAGAGTTGAATGAAGCGTTTGCTGCACAAGCACTCGCAGTGCGTCAAGAATTAGGGCTTGATCCTGCTAAAACTAATCCACTCGGTGGTGCGATTGCATTAGGTCATCCATTAGGTGCGACAGGTGCGATTCGAGCAGCAACCGTGATACATGGACTACGCAGACGTAATTTGAAATACGGCATGGTTACCATGTGTGTAGGTACAGGTATGGGTGCCGCAGGTATTTTTGAGCGCGTCTAGTTTTATTGTTTGATTCAGGTTTGCATGCGATGTATGCCCTACAATGCACACCTGAAGCAGACCAGACAGTCGCTGGCTTAAGTGTTAAAGCTTAAGCGGGAGGAAGGTCCGGACTCCATAGAGCAGGGTGACGGCTAACGGCCGTCCGCCGTGAGGCGCGGAATAGGGCCACAGAGACGAGCGTATTTAGTTACGGTGAAACGCGGTAACCTCCACTCGGAGCAATTCCAAATAGGCACGCATTGAGGCTGCTCGCTGAGCGTGCGGGTAGGAAGCTTGAGCCAGTGAGTAATCACTGGCCTAGAGGAATGACTGTCATAGCAGTCGGGCTTGCTCGACTTGCCGTAACAGAATCCGGCCTATCGGTCTGCTTCATTTTTTCTGTTTTTCATAGGGGTTAGCGTTCACTTCAGTTTTTTACGCAATCCCGTCTCAATTTTTGAAAACAGTTCTTTGCGCAATAAACACATGTGTATTGCTAAAGTTCAACTTTCAATCCCTTCGGTAAGTCCCTAATTTTCCTCATTTATTCCCTTTTTAGGCAGCTTCAAGTAGTTGCGCTAAGTCCTTGACTTCATTGAAAAAATCTAGTCGAGCGACCCTGATATTCCTTGACCACAAATTCGGCTTCCACTAAAGTGGGTGGTAGTGTGAAAAAGTGTTTTTTTGTGGGGCATTTTATTTTCTAAAGCCTAACGAAAAACAGCAATTTTTCAGTTATTCGAATAGTTCAGGGAGACAAAAGGGTGTACCAAGGCGCGTCTTCATTAAGCCTAGATGCTAAGGGTCGGATGTCGGTTCCGACTCGGCATCGTGACGCATTGTTGATTCAATGCGAAGGCCGCGTCACGCTCACCAAACATCCGCATGGATGTTTACTCCTTTTTCCGCGCCCTGTATGGGAATCACATCGTGAACAAATCGCGTCATGGCCCATGTCGGCGCGTGCATGGCAACGTATTTTTTTAGGTAATGCATCGGATGTGGAATTTGATAGCGCGGGTCGACTTTTGATTGCGCCTGAATTACGTACTGCAGTGGGATTAACGCGCGATGTGATGTTACTCGGCATGGGAAGTCATTTTGAGATTTGGGATGCATCGAAACTCGATGACAGTGAGGCGCAGGCGATTGCTGAAGGCATGCCTGATGTGTTGAGTAACTTCTCTTTTTAACGGCACAGCGATGAATCAAATAACGGTGCCTGAATTTACGCACCGCACTGTGCTGCTGGAGGAAGCGGTTGACGCATTAGCGATAGAAGACCAGCGTCGTGACGGCATTTACGTCGACGGCACATTTGGCCGTGGCGGACATAGTAGAAAAATTTTGCAACGCTTATCTGAGCGGGGCCGCTTGATTGCTTTCGACAAAGATCCGCAAGCTATCGCTGCAGCAGAAGAGTTGGCGCGTGAAGATGCGCGCTTTGTAATTGTGCATGACAGCTTTGCCAGTATGACGAGTGCACTCAATGCACGTGGTGTGCAACAGTTAGATGGCATTGTGATGGATTTGGGATTGTCATCACCACAAGTCGATGATGCGACGCGTGGATTTAGTTTTCGGGCTGATGGGCCACTTGATATGCGTATGGATACCACACGCGGTATTTCTGCTGCTGAATGGTTAGCTACTGCAACACAAGACAACATAGAAAAGGTGATACGCGAATATGGGGAAGAACGGTTTGCTTTTCAGATTGCAAAGGCGCTTATTGCTCGCCGGGCAATCGAACCAATTTCAGGCACACGACAGCTTGCCACGCTCGTGGCACAGGCCGTCAAGACCAGGGAAAAAGGTAAAGACCCGGCCACCAGGACTTTTCAGGCTATACGGATTTTCATCAATCAAGAGCTTGAGGAACTTGAAACAGGTTTGAATGCAGCATACGGGCACTTAGCGCCGTACGGGAGATTGGTGGTGATTAGTTTTCATTCGCTTGAAGATCGTATCGTCAAGCGGTTCATGGCATCAAAAGCCAGCGTACCGCAGCCTGACCGTCGGCTGCCGATTCGTGCTGTGGATTTACCTCAGCCCTGTATGGAATTAATCGCGCGACTAAAACCGAATGCAGATGAAATTGCAGCTAATCCGCGTGCACGTTCAGCTGTGATGCGAACTGCACAACGACTCCCACAAGTGGGAGCAGCATGATGAATCAGCGGCTTATTTTTCCAGTGCTTGCTTTACTTATGCTGTGCGCATTATTACTAGTGAATTCGCAATATCAAGCACGACGCTTATTCATGGAATTAGAGCGTACCAACATGCGTCAGCAAGCCAATGAAATCGAGTGGGCGCAATTACAACTCGAACAATCTAATTTAGCCAAGCATGCACGGATTGATGCTATGGCGAAAAGTAGCTTAGCCATGCAGCCTCCATCAGCAAATCGTACGCAGTATTTAACCTTAGGTACGCCATGACACGTAGCACGCCATCGAGAACAGCAGCCGGCCGTGGCGTGGCATTTAGCGCCAGTCCGGTATTGGCAGTGAAGCTATCGGCATTACGCTCACGATTAGTTTTATTTTTTTTATTTATCGCCTTTGCCGCACTCGCAGCGCGTGCATTTTGGTTGCAAGCGATCTCTAAAGATTTCTTACAAAAAAAAGGTGAGTCTCGTTATGCACGTACTTTAGAAGTACCTGCAACACGCGGCAAAATCATGGACAGAAATGGCGAAGTGATGGCAACCTCATTGCCAGTGCGCGCTATTGAAGCTTCACCAGATGATGTACAAGCAAGTAAAGAACAATTACAAGAGCTTGCGACATTACTCGGCATTGGTTATGCCGATTTAAAAAAGAAACTTGATTCAGATCGTAACTTTGTTTATCTCAA
>CAMCXB010000044.1 GCA_945883145.1 Bordetella parapertussis
GCATCATTCACCACAGGTTGAAATTGATATTGGCCTCGTGTGTAAGAGGCATACTGTAACCTCATGCGCGCTTTCCATAAATAGGCAGCTACTTTCACCTACCACCCTGCAGCGCCATGCATTTTGACTGCATGGCCAAAGATCTCTTCAATTCTCTGTTCAGCCTGATTCAACTCATACAGTGTCCACCGTTCATCTGCATCCACCATGGTCTTGCCAACGCACGTGATTCCTGCAGTGTATAGCCTCCTCTAAGCCTATTGCTTCATCCTTTACTAGCAATGATGAGTGATCTAATTGATTAAGGCGTCAGCACAGTTCTGTACATAATCAGTATCAGTGAAGAGATTGCAAATTTTTTAAAATCAAGGAGTTATAACCTGATTCGAAAGTTGATTTGCAATCAGTGCGTGAGGTCGGAGTAGATGCTAAGGTGCTGTGAGCAAAAATACAAAGTCATGGCGAGTGAGTTGGATGACGCTGTTAGGTCGATGCGATCAATGCTTAGTCACTAAAAAAAACGTCATCGAGCTCGAACATTAAAAACAGTGAGAATGAATTTTTAGTATGCGAGATTTGAGTTGATGACTTAATTCGGGTATTTTTTGGGCTGATGAGAGCATTAATTAGAAAATAAATCGTATTTTATGAAAATTTTTCTTCCATTATTTCATTAGATGGATAAAATTCGGTTCATGCAAAATAAATGTGCGAAGTAGTGCAGTGTTTTGCGACTCGCTGAAAATAAAGCAGCTGATTGCAGATAAGGTGAAAACTAAATCGTGATCTTGGAGTCAGTAGGTAAAGGCTCTGGCTTAGTTTACAAAATCAGTAGCGCGGCAACTTGGTTGGATGCTGAGGTGTCGTTAGTAAGTAGAATGCAAGCGGTGGGAAAGTGGATTCATAGCGAGTCCAAGTTCACACCACTAGGTTGGTGAGACTAATTCGTTCTGACTGCGAATCCGGCAGCATCAGAAACGAGCTTAAAAAAGATAACGATAAATTTGCTTTCTATTTCAATTTCATCGCCGACTGGCTTTTCTCAGGTGACGCCAATCCCAAGGCAAAGAGATTGTTTCCCCCAAAATTCCGTGAATGCTAAACAAACGGCAGAGCGGCTGTCTCCTGTTGGAGGTATCCATGCTGTTTGATCACTGCGCTGTATGTCAGAAATGCTGTAATGTCGATGAGGGCTATTCACCACTAGAGATCACCCTGACTGCGTCTGAAAAGAAGCGTTTGGGTAGTGTCTGTATAGATCGTCGTTGTGAACACTTAGGCAGCAAGGGTTGTGAGCTTGGTGATGACAAGCCTTTCGGTTGCAAGCTTTATCCACTTTCCTATAATCCGAGCGAGAAGAGCTTTTTCTTTGACGCCGATTGTCCGCTGATGGACGAATATTTTGCGCAGCTTAAAAAACCTGGTAGCGAAGCTCATACACACTTGAGTCAAGCACAAGTTCAGATTACTGAGCTACATAAGAAATCCTCTGGATACTTGAAACGTAATTTTCAAGTTGATGTTGAGTTTTTTGATTTACGTCCCATCCCTTAGTGTTACTTTATTTTGAGGTAATTGGCTTATGACATTTGTCGAAACTAAAATGGAGATCCAACACGATCACTCCGATTCCCGCTCGGTTAACGAGGTGGGTTATCAGAGCTGGACTCCTGAAAACCTACTGGTCGACAGCTATCACAACGACATTCATTATTTCACCACCCGGTGGGATGCTTTATGTCCTTATATAGACGTGACTGAAGAGATGCTGGCGCAAGCTTCAAAGCCTCTCATCGTTTACGCTTTGCCACCTGATAGCGCATTTGGGCAGCCGATTCGTGATTGGTATGGCTTAGTTGATGTGTCTTCCAAAGAGTTTTGGGAAGAATCACGTCGTGAGCGTAAATTCCGCGAACTCGATAAATTTTTCCGCACTTTTGATATTACCGAATCAGTCGTTCCCGGTAAGACCTTAAGTGTTGAAGATATCTATGAGTTAGGTGGTGATCATTTTGCTAACTATGAAATCGATCCACGTGAAATCGAAGGCTTTGTAGATTACATCCGCAACCTCGATGTGTTGATTTATCAGGTTCGCTCTCCAGAAGGTGAGTTGGTGTTAAGCGATGTATCTATCGTCATGCCACGTTATAACCAAGTGTATGGCAGCTTCTGTCAGTGGAATCGTAAATTCAAGAATAAGTCGCCAGGTTTGTTTGCATGCTTGTTAGCGAGTAGATGGGCTGCTAAGAATGGCTACAATTTCTACAATTTAGGTCCAGTCGGTGATTATGGTTACAAGTCGCTGTTTGTAACGCATCATGAGCCTATTTATTCACTGGTGTTAGCTGATCCTGATCATCCATTAGTGTTAGATCCAGAATCACCGGTCTATGCTGATTTTGAAGAAAGTGATTTAAACCAGATTTACCGTACTCGGAATGCTCCTACCATTCGAGCAGAAGAAGCGGTGTGTGCAGCAATCGGCTTCTGAGTCTCTAACAAAATGCCTCTCTGGTGTGAATTCAAACGGAGGCAGCACCGCACAAGCAGTGCTCATTTTGCTGAAGTCTCTGAAGGTCGCTCTAGATTGAACACAATCTGATGCGACAGTAAAAAAGGGTAGCCCCGACAGGTGGCTACCCTTTTTACTTTCTAGCTTGTCTTATCTTAGTTAGAAATAATGTTCTTCGTCAAAGCTAACATCGTAGTCCATGAAAAGCTCTTCACCTGGAGCGATTCTGCGCGTGCTTGTGAAGGAGCCATCTTTATTCATGATGAGGTTAGGCTTTTTTGAATGATTGATATAGACAGAGATATTGACGACATTCAGACCAACAACAGGAACGCATACAGTATCTTCACTGTGAAAACAAAAGGTATTCAACAATTCTCTCGTATTCGGAGGAAGAGCTTTTAGTTCTTCAACTGAATAATGAAGTTCTTTAACATCTAACCAAGATTTAAAAGGATTGATGCCAGAAGGTATGGAGCGGAAAGCAAACACGCCCACACCATGCGTCGTTGAAGCACCAAGACGGCAATACAATTCATTTTCAAGATGATTAAATAAAGCTTTTTTGGTTAAATACATTACAAAACCTATTCAAGTTGTCACAAAAATGAAATCTTATCAGGATGTGGCTTGAGAAACGAGTTTAAATTTCGTTATAAACGCTGATATTCATATATGAAAACAAGCTAGACCTTGATTACTTTTTCACTATCGATGTAGCTCAGTAATGAGAGTCCTGCACACAGCGACAAGCAATGCGTTAAGGACTATCAAGTTGTATTGCTATGATTATTCAAGTTAATCGTCATAAAAAATATAAAATAATTAACATAATTAAATTCAAGCTTATGCAAGTCCCTTATCGGATCAGTATTATTTTAAAAATATCGCATGTCGCGTTCTGAGCGTCGCATTGCGCATCTGGATATGGATGCATTTTATGCATCGGTTGAGTTATTGCGGTATCCAGAATTGCGCGGCTTGCCGGTCGTGATAGGCGGGCGCTCTGTGCATACTCCTGAACGCGGGCCTGACGGCTCGCTTCATTTTTTTCGACTGCGTGATTATGTAGGACGCGGTGTGATTACCACCTCTACCTATGAAGCACGTGCCTTAGGTGTTTTTTCCGCGATGGGCATGATGAAGGCGGCACAATTAGCACCCGATGCTATTTTATTGCCGGTGAATTTCGATTCGTATCGCCACTACTCACGTTTATTTAAAGCAGCGGTTGCAGAGGTTGCTCCCTTAATTGAAGATCGTGGCATTGATGAAATCTATATAGATTTAAGTGATCACATCGAAGCCAGTGCCACACTAGGCTTAACAATTAAAAATGCAGTGAAAACAGCGACAAATTTAAGTTGCTCTATCTGTATAGCGCCGAATAAGTTATTAGCAAAAATAGGTTCTGAACTAGAAAAACCTGATGGCTTAACCATTCTCACAGAAGCCGATATACCAACCAGAATTTGGCCATTAGCAGCAAAAAAAATTAACGGCATAGGGCCCAAAGCAAATCAGAAATTAGCAGCATTAGGCATCGTAACGATTGCTGATCTGGCTGCTCAAACACCTGCATTCTTACAAAATCATTTTGGACCGAGCACAGCTTTATGGTTAAGTCGTGTAGCGCAAGGGTGGGATGAACGAGAAGTCGTAACGCACTCTGAACCTAAATCAATCAGTCGTGAAACCACATTTGAACGCGATTATCATGTAAAGCATGATAAAGAAAAGCTCACAACGATCTGTGATCAATTGTGTGATCGCGTTGCGGATGATTTAAAACGTAAAAATTATGTGGGTCGCACAATAGGAATTAAACTAAAGTTAGATGATTTTCAAACGCTCACGCGCGATGTCACACTCACACTAGCAACTGATCAAGCTGCAGTGATAAGGCAAGCAGTAGGAGAATGTTTGAAGCGAGTAAAATTTGAGAAAAGATTGCGTTTGATTGGTATTCGAGTCGGAAGCTTAGAGCCTAAGAATTTATTCGCGCAAGAACAAGTGTTTCAGCAAACTAGCTTATCTTTATTTGATTGATTTTGTAGAGAGTAAAAAACGCAAATGGTTAAATTTGATCTCTCCAGCTGCGTTTTAATTTAAGTGAGTTCTTTATTGTCGATCAGCTTTTTTAAATCGTTATAACCACCAATTAAAATGCCATCAACAAACACCATAGGAAAAGTGGGCCAACCTGTCCACATTTTTAGTGCGCCACGCTCTTTCCATTTGCCAAAATAGTTACCATATTCCAGATAGTGACAAGGGATGTGATGTTTTTCTAAAAGGCTAGTCGCACGAATGCAATAAGGATTGTGTGCCATACCCACCACTGTTACCTTATGCTTAGTGATAGCGTTTTGGACTTCTTGAAGAATATCGTGCTGATAGTTTGATACCTGAGCAAGAATCGCAGGATGAAGATGTTGATCGTCGAGTATGGGGCGGGTCATAGTAAGCAGCCTATATGCGTTATGAATGCTGAGATCATAGCGCAGATAAGCTGCTCACATTACAACTAAGACGAAGCCGCGCAATGACAAGCAATTTGCGCGGCTGTTCTCCATTCGTGATGTGTGAATTAAGTTGTAGCTGCGCTAAGTTCTGATTTTGCTTGCGGTGTTTGTTGTTGCTGTTGTTGTTGGTTGCGACGCACGAGTGCCGTGAGTGCAACGATGATAGCAATCGTACCGGCATAGAAAATAATTTGCATACCACTGGGGCTAGCTTCATAGCCGATTAAGACATGCAATATAGAGCCAGTGACGGAGTTAGTTGGTAAAACAGAGGAGATATCCCATAGCGGTGAGACTAGAGCAGGAATCAAATCAGCTTGAATCAGCATTTTTGCCATTTGGCTGGATAAGCCCGCAGCTAACAATAACAATAGTGTGCCTGTAACGGAGAAGAACCAACGTAGCGGAATACGCATTAAGCCGATAAACATGAGCGTACCAACTATGGCGCCACCTAATAGTCCTAATGCGCCACCGGTAAGCATACTCATTAGGCTTGTTTCACTTCCGGTTGCCATGCCATGTAAAAACAAAACGCTTTCAGCGCCTTCGCGCAGTACTGTCAGTGCCACTAAAATTGCAATTGCTGAGAGTTCACGTTGTCCATCTTTGACTTCGCTACCAATACGCTTCGCATCACGGGCAAGCTCCGCGCCATGAGTAGACATCCATATGTTATGCCAAGCAATCATCACTACAGCAATCGCCAACACAGCTGCATTGAATAATTCTTGGCCAGTGCCTTCTGCAAAATTAGCAATTGTGTCGGTGAGAGCGGCCAAGATAAAAGAGCCAATCACACCACAGCTAACACCAATGATTAACCAAAGAGTTCGACCGCTCACTCCGCGTGTAGCAGCTGCAATAATGCCAATGACGAGAGCTGCTTCCAGAGTCTCGCGAAAAATAATTAGAGCTGAACCGAACATAATCTTTACTCCGCTATCACGACGCCACGTGCAGTCGCTTGGTTGAACTCACCAAAGAAAGGATATTTACCTGCTTTTAAAGGGCCGATATACACAACGCCTTTACTTTTCGCGGGAATAATTTTTTCACGATTTAATTCATGACTTTCAAATTCTTCAGGTGAGGCATCTTGATTGTCGATGATTAATTTCACTTTTTTTCCTACTGGCACACGCACTTCTGCCGGTGAGAACTTATGATCTTTAATCGTTATTGTAATTTCATTATCTGCAGCAAATGCCAAAGCAGGCGAGAGCGCTAGAGCACAAATCCAGTGACGTAGTTTCATGTTGACCATCCTTTATAGCGTGATTTTCAAGAGAGCTAGTTGGGAATTCAAATAATAATCATTCTCATTTAATGGGTCAAGTATTTTATTGAATTCCGTATTTAATGTTTTTTTGACAATATTCTGAGCCGATTAACAGCATGTTGATGCGCGCTTTTTTAATAGGCTGAACTGCTACACTGATAAGTAAGTCACAGCGGAGAAAAGTATGAATAGTTTGACAGCCATAGGTCTAGCACTCGTTATCGGTGCTGTGCTCGGTGGTGCAATCGCTTGGTTAGTCGCCAAGCTGAAGCAGGGTGCGCAACTTGCGGCGCGCCATGAAAGAGTGCTGATGTTGGAGCAGGCACTTGAGCAGCTGCGAGGTCAACATGAAGAAGACACCCGTACGCTTGAGCGCTTGAATCAGCAGGCTGGTGAGTTAGGACGAGAATTAGCTACCGCAACTACGCGACTAGAAGAAGAACGAAAACAAACCGATGAAAAAATCAAACTCTTACGTGAGATGAGTGAGGGTAGTAAAAAAGCACTCACGGAGGAATTTCAAAATCTCGCTAACACCATACTAGAAGATAAAACACGTCGCTTTACTGAACAGAATCAACAGAATCTCGGTCAGCTACTCACGCCATTTAAAGAGCGTTTAAATGAATTTAAATCTAAGGTAGAAGAGATTCACTATCATGACACGCAACAGCAAGCTGCTATGAAGGTTGAGCTGGCTCAGTTAAAAGAATTAAATAAGCAGATGACAGAAGAGGCACATGATCTGGCGACTGCATTAAAAGGACAAGCGAAAAAACAAGGTAACTGGGGTGAACTCATCTTAGATAATGTGTTGGCGCGCTCAGGTCTGCAAGAGGGCAGTGATTACCGACGTGAAGTAAGTTTCAATACAGAAGAAGGTAAGCAGCGTCCGGATGTCATTATCTATCTGCCGCAGAAAAAGCATTTGATCGTAGATGCAAAAGTATCCTTAAATGCTTATACACGTTATGTGAACGCGGAAGACGAAGTCGAACGTAAACAAGCCTTACGTGAGCATGTCACGGCGATTGCACAGCGGATTACTGAACTTGCAGATAGACGCTATTTTGATTTAGGTGAAATTAATTCGCCTGAAATGGTGTTTATGTTTGTGCCCATAGAATCTGCTTTCGTAGAAGCATTACGTGCTGATGAAACTTTATTTCAAAAAGCTCTAGAACAAAATGTGTTGGTTGCTACGCCCACTACTTTGTTAACTAGTTTGAATATCGTGCGACAGTTGTGGCGCTTTGAAAATCAAAATGCGCATAGTGCTGAATTAGCAGATAGTGCTGCACAGCTGTATCAAAAACTGTCAGGCTTTATCGCTTCTATGGAAGATTTGGGACGTAAATTAGATTCAGCGAAAAGTAGTTTTACGACGGCTTTTAATCAACTGTATAGCGGTCGAGGTAATTTAATTAAAAAAGCGAAAGACTTTGAACGCTTAGGCGTCGCTGTTCAAAAAGCGTTGCCGCAGTATTTAGTCGATAGAGCAGAGCTAGAGTTGGAATATCAATCTGAGCTAGCTGAGACTGAGCAAGAATCAATCAACACCACGACATCGTTAAAAGATAATGCTGATACGGCATGAAATCTGTGTTGAAGATTAAAATCAATGAGCGCTGAAAAATCACTCAGGTGATTTTTGATCAAGCGCATCTACGCCTTTTTCTTTAGGCAGCAAAGCTTCAGTGAGAAAGTGTGAAGCCACGGCTGTAGCAGCACCGATTGGTGTGGGATTTGCTAACACCATGCCGATTTTCAAAAGCATAGGTGGATGCATCATGAAATTCACCCAATCATTCATCGTTTCTTTGGGTTTCTTTTCTGACTCACCTTCGTTGGTATCTGTGGCAGGTGCTTGCGACTGATTCATCCTTATATTGTCTTTGTCCCATGCGTAATGCAGCGATGGAGGTGCAGTTGAAACCTGCTGTGATTCTTTAGCTGAGTTAAACACAGCATTAAACTTTTGGCCTGCTGCAGACGTGTCGCCACCTGCAACAGCACGGGTCTTAGCGTCATTGGCGCGGACCGCAGCTTGTTGCATCGCTTGTCTTGTCAAATAAGTGATATCTGAAGGCATAATTTTTTCCTCAGAGTGCTCAATGCAAATTTCAAGCCAAGCGCTGAAAACTGAGGTTTGGTAAGGCTTTTGGGGCTAGGTAGGGTGAGGCTGTCAAAAATCCGTTGAGTACTTCAATCAACGATACAAAGATAAGCGGCAAATTTTTGCCGCTTATCTCTGCTTATACCTTCGCAGAGATATTCAAGAATCCACGAAATCGAATTCTTGGGCTTCTGACTGGAGGGCTAGTGAGTGTGTAGTTGGGGAAGCGAGCTACAAATCGCCCGAGTGCGATTTGTCCTTCAAGGAGAGCGAGGCTCATACCCGCACAAGCATGCGCACCACTTGCGAAGGCGAGATGGCGATTCGGGTTGCGTTGTATGTCAAAGTTCTCAGGGTCTGTGAATTGTGAAGGGTCGCGATTTGCAGCACCTATACACATTGTGATTTGTGTTTGTGCAGGCATGTGTATGCCACTTAATTCAACGGCTTCGCTTGTGATGCGATTGCCTAATTGGTTCGAGCTTTCATAACGCAGTACTTCTTCTACCGTTGTTTTAATCAAATCAGGTTGTGCATGCAGCAGAGCTCGTTGATCCGGATGTTCATGCAATAACACGAGGCCATTACCAATTAGATTCGTGGTCGTTTCATGTCCTGCATTGAGTAAAAAAATACAGTTATGCAGTAATTCTTTAGGCGTGAGTTTTTCTCCATCCGCTTCAGCGAGAATTAAACGTGTGAGTACATCGATTTCTGGATTGCCTGGCTTTGTACGGCGTCGGTCAATTAAATCTTCAAGATAAACAATGAATTCAGATACAGCTTGATTACCTCGCTCAAATACTTCAGGGCTAAGCGTAGGTTCTAGTGCACCTAGTATTGCCATTGACCAGTCACGTAAGGGTGCACGTTCATTCAAAGGCACATCCAGTAAATTACCTATCACTTCAATTGGAATCGCTGAAGCAAAATCGGCTATCAGATCGACTTGCGCTTTTGATGCAAGCTGATCAAGCAAGTGATCAACGAGTGTAATTAATCCCTGTTCCATGCCTGCGATAGCACGTGGTGTGAGTGCACCAGAAATTAACTTACGGACTCGGGTGTGGAGTGGGGGATCAGAAAAAACGAGACTGGTGGTGTGATGTTCGAATAAAAGTGAATCGCCAAACTTTGGCTTGAATTCTATTTTTTTATCTGAACTAAAGCTTTTTGTATTTTTGTAAATCGCTATCAAATCATCATAGCGCGTTAAAAAATAACTGCCATTCGTCAGTAACTTAATCGGTTCATGTTCACGTAAGGCTTGATAAACAGGATAGGGATTCGCAATAAAATCAGCTCTCAAATTTAGCAAACTAAAGTTGGCTGCAATGTTGGCGCTATCCTGTTGATCCATAACTGTGATTTATGTAGCTTATTTTTTTCTTGCAACCATGCCAACCAGTGCAGATTGTCCCGCGTGTTGAGATCCTTCTTGCAAGACGTCTTCATAGTCTGTGAGTTCTACTAAGTCCATTTCTTTAAAAGCCTCACGTAATAAATCTTCAGTGTAGAGATGGCTGAGTAAAGGTGGTCCACCCGTTTTATAGTCTAGTTGCTTAGGTGTATAGCCTTGCAGAAGTAGCAAGCCGCCTTTTTTTAAAGTCTTCATCATATTTGCAAACAGAGCCGCTCTAGTTTCTGGATCAGCAAATTGAATAAAGATAGCGACCACGACATCATACTGTTCGGATTGCCAAGACCACTCTTCAGCACTAGCGACATGAAAGTTGACATTGACTGATGAAGTCGATGCAAGCTTGCGTGCTTTTTCAACACCGACTGCAGCGATGTCAAATGCATCAACCTGATAGCCTTGTTGCGCTAGCCAGATACTATTTCGTCCTTCACCATCCGCAACGGCTAATACACGACCACTCTTAGGCATGTGTGATGCTTGACGAGTAAGCCATGTATTAGCTTCTGTACCAAAGATATAGTCAGCTCCGGCAAAACGTTTATTCCATGTTTCATCCGGATTATTGAAACCACTCATGGTGTCGTTTCAGTTGCGTTATCAGGTAAAGGACAGGTGCGCATGCCTAACACGGTGTAAAGCCCGCAGTAACGAAATACACCAGTGGCTACGACGATTAAACCAGCCCAGCCCCAAGGTCCGATCACATTTAATACAGCTAGTAAGACTAACAATAAACCTGCAAAAACACGTAATGCACGATCTGTTGTTCCAACGTTAGCTTTAAACATGGTGTACTCCTTATGTGAGTGAAATAAAATTGTTTACAGCATTGCTGCCTTACGAGGCTGATGCAAGAATTTATCAGCCAATTCAAAGATTGCCATGCCTGCGATCATAGCGATCACAAAGATGACTGCTTTAGGATTACCAGTACCCATCGATGTGAGAGCGGGGCCTGGACAAAAACCTGCCATACCCCAGCCAACGCCAAATAACAAACTACCAATCACAAGACGTTTATCAATCATGTCTGATGTAGGCAAGCGCATTGCACCGCCTAAAAAATTAACAGTGCGTTTTTTTGCAAAACGAAACGCAATAATAGCGACCAAAATGCCGCCACCCATAACAAAGGCTAAGGAGGGATCCCACGTGCCAGTAATGTCTAGAAAGCCTATCACTTTGGCAGGATTTGTCATGCCAGCCAAAATGAGTCCTACGCCAAATATCAATCCAACTATGAAGGATGACAAAATATCTAAATGTTTTTTCATTTTCTCTCTCCAATTAGTTGAGGATATGACGCATCACAAACACAATTGCGATACCTGCAGCCATGAAAGTCAGCGTAGCTATTAGTGAGCGTGGTGAGAGTCGTGATAAACCGCAAATACCATGTCCACTGGTGCAGCCTGAGCCATAACGTGTACCAACACCCACCAAGATGCCAGCGATAATTAAGGTTGCTGTTTCAGCTTCTATCGTGACTTCAGGCGCCGGCATAAACATAAATGTGAAAGTCGGTGCTGCAATTAAACCGAGCAAGAATGCGATGCGCCAAATAATGTCATCTTTGCGTGGATTTAAAAGTCCACCAAGAATGCCACTAATGCCAGCAATGCGGCCATTATTAAGAATGAATAAGGCCGAGGCAGCGCCTGCTAAAACGCCGCCCAATAGAGAGAGGCCAGGTGTAAAGTTCGCGGTATCTATCATCATGTTGAACTCTCTTTTGGTTGTGAACAGAATTGGGTATATAAAGTCGCCATGATGGCTAAGGCAGCATCACTCGCAATGCGGTAATAAATTTGTTTGCCTTCACGACGGGTTTCCACTAAAGATTCATCTCTTAATACGGCGAGCTGTTGTGAAAGAGTGGGTTGTTGAATGTCGAGCAGCTCTTCTAACTCGCCTACACGTTTTTCTCCCTCAGCTAGCTGACAAAGTAAAAGTAAGCGATCGGGATTTGAGAGCACACGCATCAGCCCGCAAGCTGCATTTGCAGAAGCTCTTAAGGCTTGAAGATCAAATTCTGGGTTGGTGGTGGCAGTGGTCATAAATGCTAAATAACGTTAAGAAGTGCTTCATTCTACTTCCGAACAAACTATAAATCAATAAACTATTAAAAATTTAACTATAGAAGAGTTTTGCGGGATATTTAGTAAAAAAAGACCTAAAAATGCGCATTCCAAGAAAAATAATTTCCTAAGTGCATATATACAATGCGGTGATGCAGGATGGTGTCAATAATTCATGCAAAACACCATTCTGTAATTATGGTTTATTGTCTTTAAGCAATAATTCATTAGACAAACTAGCCTGAGCTTGGTAAAAAGAGTGCTTCACAGAAACGTGAACAAAAATGTTTTATGTTTAAAAAAGAATAAGAATCACTTCCAACAGTATTTTCTTGCAAACCCTCTTCTCCGGAGAAAAAGATGCGTTTATTACCAGCTCTTCTCGTTGCCATCTTGGCAGCAGGTTTTAGCCAGATTGCATTGGCTGACACCACTGATGTAAAGACTCAAACGATTGTTGAAGTAAAAAAGAAAGGTGAACATTGCGAACAGGATCCAAACTGTTTCAATCGTTATCACCCAGCGATTAAGCCTGTAGCTCGTGCAAAGCCGGGTGATTTGATAGTCGTTCACACACGCGACGCGTTGGATTCGAACCTGAACATCAATTCGAAGCCAAAAGACGTCACTGCAATTGACGTCAACCTGATCCACCCAATGACGGGCCCGATCTACATCGAAGGCGCAAAGCGTGGCGACGTGCTGGCAGTTAAGCTCATCGACATCAACCCAGACCAGTATGGCTACACCACCATCATTCCTGGTTTTGGCTTCTTGCCAGACATGTACACCGAGCCATTCGTTGCGAACTGGAAGTTGAATCGTCGTGAAGCTGTGTCCGAGCAAGTGCCGGGCGTTCGCATTCCGATGAACGGCTTCATGGGTTCCGTTGGCGTTATGCCAGGCGAAGCTGAAGTCGAGAAGTGGCTCGCTCGCGAGACACAGCTGGGCAAAGCCGGCGGCGTTGCATTGCCACCTGAGCCAACCAACGCACGTCCTGCAGACGTTTGCGGTCCTAAGGGTAGCCACAAAGACAAATGTTTACGTACCATTCCACCGCGTGAAAACGGCGGCAACATGGACGTTAAGCAAATGGTTGAAGGTACAACCTTGCTGTTGCCATGTTTCGTTGATGGTTGTGGCTTCTTCATCGGCGACGTGCACTATGCACAGGGCGACGGCGAAGTTGCTGGTACCGCAATCGAAATGGGCGCTATCGTTACCGTTCAGACCGAAATCCGCAAAGGTATGGCTTCTGTAGTCAAGCAGCCGCATTTTGAAGGCGGTTCGCAGCTCAAGAAACTCGAACCAGATAGCTTCCACGCAACCGTGGGCTATCCTCTGAAAAACGCTGGCGAAGTGCCACCACAGTGGACGTATTTGGACAGCGAAAAGATCAAGCCGCTGACCAACCTGTCTAACGATGTCACACTGGCAGCACGCAATTCGCTAATTCAGATGCTTGACTGGCTCCAAGCCACCAAGGGTCTGACTAAAGACCAAGCGTTTGTTGTTACCAGCGTCGCTTGCGATCTGCGTATCAGCAATGTGGTTGACGTGCCGAACTATGCTGTGACCACGATCTGCCCGATGGAAATCTTCAGCAAGAAGTAATCGCTGCTGTATGAAGTACAAAGAGCGAGGATTATCCTCGCTCTTTTTTTGAGGTAATCCATGCAAAGAAGACGATTTATCAGCAGCGCGACAGCGCTCATCACCGCCACACTCTGGCCCGTAACACATGTACTGGCCCATACGCCCTATGCGCAATGGGATCTTTTCCGTAAACGAAATTTACAGTTACTTACCTCGCACAGCGACCTTCCCGGTGACACCATCGGTGATGAATGGGTCGATTTTCTGCGTAAAAAATTACCCTTATCGCGCGCCATGGTCAGTCGTGCTCGTGACGTGGTCCGAGTTGCGAGTTTGCTCAAGACCGATCAATCGAAACTGGCCGTGCTGTCTTATCTGCACGCCGAGGCGATGATGACTTCCGCTGCGCCATTTGAAGAGTACAAAGATATGCCGCTGCAGGTCATGTTTGACAATGGCACCCATGTGCTGGTCGCGCGTAAGGATCTGCCTTTGCATCATGGATTTCTGATTGCCGTCACCTTGCTCGAACAGGCCGGTCCGATGCATCTTACGGTGCCGCTCAAAGGCAAATTCGGTATGCAAGTTCATCCGGGTGCGCGCGCCGCAGCCTTGGGTGAAAAAATTGAGATGCCGCCTGCGGAAGCTGTCTGATGCCATTGATGTTGGCCATGCATTCGATCGGCCTCACGCCTCACACGATGCTTGTGCGGGTGAAACAGGCTCTGCGTTGCGGCTGCCTCGGGCTTGCAGTGCTGGCGTCGTGTTTCAGCGTTCAGGCGCATGACGCCATCAGTGCTGAGGCTCGCAAGGCCTACCTGTCCCGTCTCGATGAACTGGCACGCACCGCCCAGAGCGCTGCAGCGCCTTCGGTCAGAGCCAATGCCTGGCTAGAAACGGGCAAGACCTTGGATGACATACGCGGACTGCTCAACGAAGACATCATCAGTCACGGCAAGACACAAGGACTGGAGACCTCCGTGCTGGTGAATATGCTCAATGCATCGGTCCATAAACTCCAGTTGTCGACGCAGACACTGCTTTACTTATCCAATCCGCGACCGTACCGCGAAGCACTCGCGCTCGACCCGCGTGGCAAACAGGCAGCACTGGCACGCTTCCTTTTATTCAAACATCATTTCTACGACAGCTTTGTCGATCATCCTTTGAAGCCACTGCAGCAAAGCAAAGAGATGCTGTTGGAGATGATCGGATTCGGTGAAAGTCTAATGATGGTGAAGGATCCGGCCATCGATAGCGAAGAAGTGCATTTCATTCTCGGTATTCATTACTTGCAGGCGCTTGAGTCGGGTGCTTTGCCTCAATCGAAATGCCAGTCGCGCGTGGCAGAGATACAGAAAAAATTTCGTAGTCAGTGGCCGACCAGTCTGAAGCTTGCCACCCTCGAAGCATTGTCTGCGCCATGAGCAACTTGCGTTCATGGTGGCGCCTGTGGTTGTCGCTTTGCCTCGTGCTGATGACGCTGACGGCCTCGGCACATCAAACTGGAAATAGTTATATCAATATTCGGCAGGTGAATGATCAGTTAGCGATTGATCTTGATTTTTATGTGCGTGATTTAGATAATCTTTTGCAAGAAGATGCTAAGCCTGGTGAGGCCGCACCATCAGCGCCATCACTGCCATCATCAGATCAACTACAAGCACTACAACCCCGTATCACGGAAGTTATACAGCGCTCCTTTAAGCTGGAAATTGATGAGCTGAATGCGCCACTCACATTCAAGGCGCAATCAGTCACATTGCACAACGATGGATTATATGTACGTCAACAGTATGTGGGACCTGTAGTAGATGTAAAAGCTAAATTCATCGTCATACGTTATGAATTTTTTACACAGAACGATAAACTTGGACGTGCATTTATGCGTCTATTGATAAACGGTGATGAAATCTCTTCTGTCTTTGATCAACCGAATGCCATACAACGTTTTGCACTCGGTGAAACAAAACGTTCTGCAACCATATTCTTATTCGCAAAAGAGGGCGCTAAGCATATTTGGGAAGGTATAGATCACTTACTGTTCTTGCTGACCTTGCTGTTACCCGGTTTGCTGTTGTGGAGACATGAAGTCGCTACACCCACAATAGACAATCCTAAGCCCATGCGTGGCACTAAAGAAGCAGAAATTTTTGCTTTGAAAGTTGTAACTGCATTTACGATCGCACATTCAATCACATTAGGCTTAGCTACATTTGGGTTAGTGAGTCTGCCTGAAAAATTAATTGAAAGCTTGATCGCATTTTCTATCATGGCTTCAGCAGCGATTAATTTACAAAAAAAATATCGCATCAATCATTGGCAACTAGCGTTTATCTTTGGATTAATACACGGCATGGGTTTTGCCAATGGACTGAAAGAGTTGGGTTTATCTTCTTCTTATTTTCTAGAAACCTTACTCGCATTTAATGTTGGTGTAGAGCTCGCGCAACTCGCCATCGTTTTGTTGGTCTCAATACCTATGTTATTGTTTGTACGCAGTGAAACCGCCAAGCATCGTGTGATGACATGGGGATCAATAGGTGTGTTGGCGATATCGACTGTGTGGTTAGTGCAGAGATTGATGGCGTAATCTTAGACATAAGACTATCCATACGGCGCAATGTATTGCGCCGCATATGAAGTTTAAGTTTTCGCAAGCGCTTGTTCTATATCCCACAGTATGTCGTCCACTGATTCAATCCCAACCGCTAAGCGAATGAGATCTGGTGGCACGCCTGCTGCCATTTGTTGTTCTTCTGAGAGTTGTCTATGTGTAGTGGAGGCAGGATGGATGACTAAGGTTTTTGCATCACCGATGTTAGCGAGATGCGATAAAAACTCTACATTCTCTATAAATTTTTGACCAGCTGCTGCACCACCTTTAATTCCAAATGAGAGAACGGCACCTGATCCTTTAGGAAGATATTTTTTCGCGAGCTCATGGTAGCGATTATTTTTTAGTCCAGGGTAATTCACCCAAGCGACTTTAGGATGTTTCGATAAATGCTCTGCAATAGTGAGTGTATTGCTGCAATGACGCTCCATACGCAAATGCAGTGTTTCTACACCTTGTAACAACATGAAAGCATTGAAGGGTGAGAGTGCAGGGCCGAAGGTGCGCAATCCTTCCATGCGACATTTCATCGTGAAGCCAAAGTCACCAAAGGTTTCATAAAAACGCACACCATGATAACCAGCAGAAGGTTCAGTCATGCTCGCAAACTTACCATTACCCCAATTGAACTTGCCTGACTCTACAATTACACCGCCCATGGTTGTTCCATGCCCACCTATAAATTTAGTCGCAGAGTGTATGGAGATAGCAGCGCCCCATGTGAATGGATTACACAGATAGGGACTAGCAAAGGTGTTGTCGATAAAGAGTGGTAGATCAGCTTGTGACGCAATCGCTACTACTTTTTCTATATCAAGCAAATTCAATGAAGGATTACCTAAGGTTTCTGCATAAAGTAATTTTGTTTTTGGTGTGATGGCTCGTGCAAAATTTTCTGGTTCATCAGGATCAACAAAAATCGTGTTAATGCCTAGCTTACGAAAATTCACATCCAACTGTGTATGCGTACCACCGTATAGTGTTCTGGCTGCGACGATTTCATCGCCCGCTTCGCAAATATTGAGCATCGCGATCATTTGTGCTGCCATACCACTAGAGGTAGCAACGGCAGCACGACCATTTTCTAATGCAGCGATACGTTCTTCTAAGACAGCGACAGTGGGATTGGATAAACGCGAATACACATTGCCAAAGGTTTGTAGATTAAACAAACTAGCAGCATGCTCAGCACTGTCAAATACATAAGACGTGGTTTGATAGATAGGTACGGCACGCGAGCCTGTGGCGGCATCAGGGATTTGTCCTGCATGCAGACATAAGGTGTCGAAATTATAAATATGATCTTTAGACATAATTTAATTTATCAGAGAGGGCGACGAGATGAAATGACGCCAGTGTTGACACCAAACCAGCCTAAGCCACCAAATAAACGTGCATATTCAATTTTCACACAGCGATTCATTACCACTGCGAGTCCTGCTGTTTCAGCAATCTGCTGTGCTTCTGTATTTTCAACACCGAGTTGTAACCACAAAGTTTTTGCGCCGATTGCGACAGCTTGTTTTGCAATGGGTACGCAATCTTCACTTTTGCGGAATACATCCACAATATCGACTGCTTCAGGAATTGCTTCTAGAGTGGGATAACATTTTTCACCTAAGACTTCGGTGTATTTAGGATTCACCGGAATAATGCGATAGCCATGTTCTTGCATATATTTGGCAGCAAAATAAGAAGGACGCCACCAATCAGCCGACAGTCCTACGATAGCAATCGTATGACTATGTTTTAAGATGTGACGCAGTTGGACGATGGTGCTCATACGAATAGCCTAGTGTTTAATTATTTTTTTGCACACAGTACCATGTTGGTAGCTGTGGTTGTGACGATCTCTACGCTCTTAAAACCAGCTTCTTGCAAGACATGGGTTAAACGTACTGGTCCCGCTTGCGCACCTAATGCTAATCCTACTTCTTGTGCGAGTGAAGCTGGTACACAGCCTGTGGTCGATGCACAATAAAACATTTGTCCCACTACAGTTAGATTATCTTTTAAATTTTCATTAGCAAATGGTTCAATTAAGACCAGTATGCCATCGTCTTTCAGCTGCGTATAAGCATGGGCAGCAGCACCTACTGGATCACCCATATCATGTAAGCAATCAAAGAAGGCAATGCTATCAAACGGTCCTTGATATTCTTTCGCATTCTTAGTGGTGTAAGTAATGCGTTCTCCTAAGCCTGCTTCTTTCGCAAGCTTGCTTGCTTCTTCGATTGAAGGTCCATGAAAATCAAAACCAAAGACTTGTGCTTTAGGATAATTCTCAGCTATCAACATAGTGGAGATGCCATGGCCACAACCAATGTCAGCGAAGCTGCCACCACTCTCTAAGATGGCAACAAGTTGTGGAATTTTAGGCAACCATCGTTGAATGAGATTGCCTTTATAAGTAGGTTTGAAAAAACGTGCCGTGCCACGGAAATAGCAATTGTGATGTTCACCCCATGCTACGCCTTCACCTGTTTTAAATGCGGCGCGAATTTTTGGTTCATCTAATACTCCCGCTGCTAAGCTATCGTAAGCACCTATCATTAAGGCATGACTATTTTCATCAGCAAAGACAGCGGTTTGTTCTTCAGTCATGAAAAACTGATTCTTCTCTGCGTCATAAGAAATATAGCCTGCTGCTGCCAGTGCAGAAAGCCACTCTAATGCATAGCGTGCATGAATGCCGGCAGCTTGTGCAAATGTTGCACTGTCTGCTGGTCCGCACGCCGTTAAGGTAGAAAATAATTTGAGTTCATCACCAATGCGCATCAGTGGCACTAAGGAAGCAGCCGCTACATTTTCAAATACCTTCCATTGCAGTGCTTTGAGTTGTTTAGGATCCATGTTGTTCTTTCATGGTGATCGAATTGATTGGTAGACGGGGCGTCATGATTTTTTTATACAAAGGAGGGATGAAGGCTAACAACACCATACCTGCATAGCCAGTTGGCATTTGTGGAGAAGTAGGCGTATGGCTTAATTCATCGCAATTGAGAGATGGTTGTAGATGATGATTAGCATGACGCGGTAAGTTAAATAACAAAGCATCCGCAATGGTGTTATTGCAATCCCAAATATGTTGTGGTCCCATGCGTTCAGGTTTTCCGTTTTCAGTTTGTCGCACTAAACCCCAATGCTCAGCATAATCAACCGCACCGACTAAGAGTTGCGCTACTGCTGTTTGCACTAGACAAAAAACCAATCCCTTCCATCCTGCAATCAGTGTGACTAAAGTGAATAAGAAAACAGTGACACTCATGAGTGCCCATGTTTCATTGAGTTTACTGGGAAGTGATTGCGATAACTTCAGTGATTCTGTGAAAACGCCGCTGTAATAACGTGGCAGAAATCTCCATAAGCCTTCTTCACGTCGTGCGGTAGCGGGATCAGGGTAGGTGGCAGCCGCGCGATGATGGCCACGATTATGTTCAAGTGCATAGTGACCATAAGCGACGGATAGTAAAAGTAATCGAGCCAGTGCTTTATCGATCAAGGTTTTACGATGTGCTAGTTCATGCGCTAATACGATGCCGACTGCACCTGCTACATAGCCTGTGGAGCCGGCAAGCAAAATAAGAGTAAACCAACTCAGCTCTTGCGCTGAGCATGCGAGGATGAGTGTTTGCACAATCACGCCCACCATCACAGCACGAGGAAACCAGCTGCCCCATGCAAAAGATGAAGATGGTTTTAGCTGTTCTTTGATTAGCCATTCTAAAATTGGAATCAGCGCTAACCCTATCGATAGTGAGAGCCAAGGCCAATCCAGTAATAGACCGATGCTTGGTGTAGCAGTAAATATCAGAGGAAGAAGCAAGTGCATAGCTGGGTCCTTGTAGAAAATCGTGGCTTGCGTAATGTTGCTTTCGTAATGTTGCTTTCGCGACTTATTTTAGCCTTAGCTGCCCT
>CAMCXB010000045.1 GCA_945883145.1 Bordetella parapertussis
TTCCAGGTAATAAATACCCACAACAATTCCTACTTGCCCTCTACACCTGATATTAAATTTTTTAGTTCAGATGAGTTGCGCACACTCTCATAAAGGGTAACTAGCTTTTTGCAGATTGAGTATTTAGACGAACATAAATGGCAGGTCTAATTCGGCTTTACAATTAATTCAGAAGTAGGCCTCTAATCCATACATTGATCTATGAAGCAAGACTCTATTACCTTATGGCCTTAAACTGGTAACAGATCATAAGCTACTGGCTTCCTAGCTCCGCCAATGGAAAAACAATCAAAATCTGTCCAAACGACAGCACAAAATTCGATCAAGCTAAGCTACAGGCAGGATATTGACGGCCTGCGTGCAATCGCCGTTATCGCTATTGTCGTTTTTCATGCATTCCCTTCTTTGATACCCGGTGGCTTCGTCGGTGTGGATATTTTTTTTGTTATTTCAGGTTTTTTGATTACCTCACTGATTCTTCAAAAACAGCACAACAAAATTTTTAGTCTCAGTGAGTTTTATGCAAGTCGAATTAGACGGATTTTTCCTACGCTCATACTTGTAATGTCAGCCTCTTTCGCATTTGGTTGGATTGCGTTGATTTCAGATGAGTACAAAATATTGGGCAAGCACATAGCAGCAAGCGCAGTTTTCATTCCGAATTTTATTTTTTGGAGTGAAAGCGGTTACTTCGACTATGCAGCTGCTACGAAGCCGCTATTGCATCTATGGAGTCTGGGTATTGAAGAGCAGTTTTATCTGCTGTGGCCTCTACTTGCCGGACTTTGCTTTAGATACAGAATCAACTTAGTAAAAGTGAGTGGGGTAATTTTTCTAACTTCGCTAATCATTAATCTATTGATGATAGAGGTAGCAGCTTCAGCTACTTTTTTTTCGCCACTCAGCAGAATATGGGAGTTATTAGCTGGCTGGCTGTTAGCACTTTTTATGCAAAGTAAAACGAGTATATTCGAAACTACACAGCATAAATTTTTAGAACACAATTACATTAATCACGGTCTCACTACTCTGGGACTGTTGTTGATTTTATGTAGTCTTTTTTTATTTGATCAAGACATCGCTTTTCCAGGTGGCTGGGCACTCATACCTGTAACCGGATCGGTATTGATCATTCTTGCAGGCGAAAAAGCTTGGCTGAATAATTTGGTCTTATCAAATAAGATCGTGGTCGGTGTTGGCTTAATCAGCTTCCCTTTATATCTTTGGCATTGGCCACTACTATCTTTTGCTTGCATCATTAGCGGCACTACACCAGACTGGCCTCTTCGCCTTGCTCTCGTCATGTCGTCGTTTGTGTTGGCCTTTCTTAGCACTCATTTTCTTGAACGACCAATTCGATTCGGTCGCAAAACAAAAACTAAAGTCACACTACTTGTTATTGCAATGATCGTCATGGGTGGAGTGGGATTAGCCACATTCTTGAAGGGCGGATTCGAAGGACGTATTTCGAATCAAGAGGTCAAGGCACAACTTGCTGATCTCAACTTTGATATTCCAGATAGTACTGGTTGGTATTGTAACGACCTTCAATTTGATAGCCCCCGCTGTCATTCAACTGGCCCTAATCCTTCCGTTGTCGTGATTGGAGATAGTCATGCTCTTACTATCTATTCTGGATTGCGCGATCTGTTCAAAGCCAAAGGTCAAGATATCGGTCTTTATGGCGCCAGTGACGGTTGCCCTCCTCTCCTCAACATAGTGATACAAGATCAGGGTGGTGACTTTAGAAACTGCTTAAAAAAGGGAACGCACGCCATACAGCGAATTATTGCTGACCAAAGTATCCGGGAAGTGATATTAACCAGTAGAGGCCCGATGTATACGACAGGTTTAGGTTATGGTGACATCGAATCAACACAGTTTGGTAGATGGGTTCTTCACTTCGAAGGTGTAAAGCAAGACGAGTTAGATAACAGCACTGTTTTTTCTATGGGGTTGACTAAAACTTTAGACGCACTATTGGCAGCTGGAAAAAAAGTCACTTTTTTGCATGATGTGCCTGAGCTCGGTTTTGATATCAGGCGATGCTTTTCGTTTCGTCCGTTATCCATATCATCGAATGAAACACACAGCTGCTCTCTAAGCAGGACAGATTTTGAAAAGCGAACCAGCGCCTTCAAAATAATGGTGGATAAAATTCTAGCGCAACGACCAGAAGTTAAAGTTATTGATTTGGCTAAAGCCTTGTGTGATGAAAATCGATGCTATGGCTCAAAGGACGGTGTACTGTTTTATATTGATGATGATCATTTAAGCCACCGAGGTTCTGCTTATGTAGTTAGCAAGCTCAGGAATGAATTTTGATGAATGATTTTTGTGTTGAACAATTTTTTTCGTCTTATTTATTTGTGATACCCAATTGGTGCGAATTCTTTCACACGGCTAATTACTGCTTATTGTGTCATTCACCCTGTGACACTTTTGCACGATAGATTTAAGGTGGATTTTCTAAGTAAGTTACGTTTGATGAAAAATACGTGCGACTCCGATAAACCAAAGTTTTACTCAAATTGAATTTAAAATAATTTTAAGCGGTCTGGATTTTCTTTTAATACGCAGGTCACTGGTTCGCATTCAAGTCAAGAGCCGCAGAATAAGCAGTTGAATCAATCACTTAGCTCAATCCATCTAGTTAAGTTTTTTTGTTTAGTAGAATAGATAAACATCTCAGTGCTAGCATTAGAAACAAAGCATTACAATCCGTCGGAAACCTCCGACTTCAACGTCACTTGTAATTTATAAATACATATGGTCGAACACAATCACGAGTGGAATGCCGGCGATTTAGGCTGTGGCGAGTTGGTGTTGGGTGTGCGCAAACGCTTACGCGCGCATCCAGGGCAAGTGTTGAAGCTGATAGCACTCGATACCGGCGCTGTAGTCGACTTGCAAGCGTTTTGTAATATGACAGGACATGAGATGCTGGCCGTTGACGCTGCAACAAGAACTTACTGGTTGCGTGGTCGAACGGCTTAATTTTTTTTTCATTAATTGTTTCTAGAGGAGTTCACAATGTCCGGCAAATTCTGTATCAATCTCACCTGCAGCACTGATAACACCGATCGTGCCACTGTCGCATTCGTAGTTGCCAATGCAGCGGTAGCTTCTGACAAGGACACACTAGTGTTTCTTTCCATCGAGGCAGTGCGTCTTTCACAAAAGGGTGTCGCTGAAAGCATTCATGAAGAAGGTTTTGCGCCACTCAAAGACCTGATGAACAGCTTCCTTGAAGCTGGTGGAAAAATCTTCATCTGCTCGCCTTGCTTCAAAAAGCGCAAGCTGGATGAAAACAATTTGGTGGAAGGCACATTGATTGTTGGCGGCGCCAAGTTGGTGGAATTCATGAGCGATGGCTGTCCTAGTCTGAGTTATTAAACTTTCATAACCCCAGATCAAACCATGCAAGCTAGTCCATCCCATAGCCACCGGTCCGATGTCAGTTTTGACGGTGGCGATTTGGATTGCGGCAATGGCTTGCTGCTACTTATCCGTAAGCATATCGATCCGCTGCCTAGAGGCGGCTTATTGGAGATACGTTCCTCCGAGATTTCGGTCGAAGAGGATCTACCCGCTTGGTGTAGGCTGACTGGAAATGAACTGGTTTCATGGACGAAGCAAGATAAACAACGTAGTTTTCTGGTTGCTAAGGGCAAGTTTTCTGAGCGCATCAGTCTGCTAGTTACTGAAGGCCTAACTAACACTGCGACCGCAGCGAACACTGCACTGGTCAACGCGCCTGTAAACATAGTGATACCAGCCGAGCTACCTGCGCCTATCGCTGCACCACCAATTTCACCCCTATCAGTAATGGGTATTGGCAGTTGGCCTCGCCCGCGCTGGATGCTGCAGGCGATGTATGATCATATGGAGGGCAGACTGGATGCAGAGTCATTTCAATTAACCGCTAATGATGCGGTTCGGCTTTCTGTAGCTGCACAATTGCGTGCTGGTGTTGATGTGGTGACCGATGGAGAGCAGCGTCGTGATAGCTATGCCAGCTTTGTGGGCGGTATCCTCGATAACTGTCAGCTGATTCCACTCACCGATTTACTGCCATTGGTCGATGATCCAGAAGAATTTGCCAGAGAACTGCGTGCTCTAGATGTACCGGCCTCTGAAGTTCGTCATCCAGCAGTTTTTGGTCCCCTAGGCCGAAGTAAGCCGCTAGCAGTGCATGAAATGGATTTCGTAAAAACGCTCTCCAATAAGCCCGTCAAGATCGCCCTGCCCGGACCTTATCTGCTAACACGAACCATGTGGCTAGAGTGTGTTTCCGATCGTGCTTATGCAAATCGTGAAACGCTGGCAACTGACATCGTTCGAGTGCTGCGTGAAGAGTTGGCTAGCCTGTTAGCAGAAGGTGTCGCGCTAGTTCAGTTTGATGAACCAGTGCTCTCTGAAGTGGTGTACTCCGGATCAGTATCGAAGCGCAGTTTCATGTGTGGTGCCTTGTCTGAAAAAAACGAGATACCTGAAGAGCTAGGGTTTGCGCGTGAACTGATTAACGCAGTAGTTGCCGGTTTTCCAAAAGAGCGTCTTGCCGTACATATGTGCCGTGGCAATTGGACGCCAGACGAAGGCGCGGCTTTGTCGGGCAATTACACACCGCTGATTGAAACGCTCTCCGGTTTGCAGGTGGGTAGCCTGTTGCTAGAGTTGTGTACACCTCGTGCAGGTGAAATGGAAATACTGCGTGCTATTCCTGACGATGTACGCATCGGCGTTGGTATCTGCAATCAAAAACATGCGCACATCGAAACGCTAGATGCTGTACTCAGCAAGGGCGAGCAAGCAATTCAGTTATTTGGAAAAGAGCGTGTGCTATTCACGCCTGATTGTGGGTTTGCGACCTTTGCGGATAATCCACTGGCTTCAGAACAGATTGCTGAACAAAAGCTAAAAGTAATTTCCGCCGCTAGCAGCATTCTGCGGCAGCGGCACGGATTGCATACCTAGACGATGGCTTGAATACAACTTGGTGCATCTACTCCAGCCAATAATCATGATCAAGTCAGTCAAGATCCCTAGCAACACGAAAGCCGCTAGCGCTAAAACGGTAATACGTTGGATGGCTTCCATCTCTAACAGTGGTTCTTAAATTCTGGGGATCATCACCCCAAGAGCCTCCGCGTAAAACTCGTAAAGAACAGTTTCCACTCAGCCAAGCACTGCCATCGACTGGCGCATTCTGATAATTGCTTTGCCAGCAATCTTCTGTCCATTCAGCTACATTTCCAATCATGTCGTGAAGACCAAATTGATTAGGTTTTTTTAAGCCGACAACGTTTGGGTTGGTAGCATTTTTGTTAGACCATGCGTATTGATCTATTTGGGTATCACTATCGCCCCATGGGTATCTGGTAGTGCTGCCAGCACGGGCGGCATACTCCCATTCTGCTTCGGATGGTAATCTGTATTTTTTACCGGTTTTTTGGCTAAGCTTTTTGATGTAAGTCTGTGCATCATTCCATGAGATATTTTCTACAGGTTGTGCTGAACCCTTGTTTAAACTCGGATCAGAGCCCATGACTGCATACCACTCAAATTGTGTAACTTCAAATTTGCCCAACGCGAATGCTGCGATGTTTACTAAATGTCGAGGTTTTTCATCATCATGTAGATCTGAATTTTTTGATTTGGTTGATTCAACCAAATTGGAACTACCCATATAAAAATTCGCAGATTCTAACTTCACCATTTCTGGACAAACTGAGCAGTCAGTAAAACCCCAGGTCAATTTGGTCAGAGCCATTAAAAGTAGAAATAAATAAATTCTCATGTTTAGCTTACCTTTTCATGATGCGGATCTTGCGCATAGTTCAAGCTCCCTGCAATTCACTTCTTCGCTCAAATCATTGTTTGAATCTGAACCCAACTCGTTTTGTCTAAATGCTTTATTATTTTATTAAATGTATTAACTAACTCGAGGTTACTCTTTGTTTGACATCGTTACCCGTATATCTGCTTTATTAACTTCCTCCTTACTTTTTGGAGGTATGTTGTTGTTTTCAGCTAGTTTTGCTGCTTTTTTATTCAAATCATTACCACCAGGAGAGGCAAGGGTATTAATACGCAAAGCCTTCCCCTCTTTTTATATTTTCGTGATTATCACATCACTTATTGCAGCCTTACTATCGCTAAATAGCAGCTTATATAGTGCCAATATCTTAGCGCTCATTACTTTATCCACTATACCTACTCGGCAAATCTTAATGCCTGCCATTAATGCTGCATCAGACGAAAAACTAAATCAGCGCTTTTTAGTGTTACATAGTCTATCGGTGGTCATTACCCTAGTACACATCATCGCAGTTGCATTGGTGATTGTTGATTTAGCAGTTAAATAAACGTGCTTATTTTTCAGGTCCATCCATGCAATGACTGGGCGCATCAAGAAAAAATATATTCAAGCTGAGCTTAGTAATTTACCAGATCGAGAATCTGAATTATTTATTTGCCCACTTTGCGATAGAGTCATTCCAAAATCTCAGCGAGATGAGCACCACCTCATTCCTAAATCCCATAAGGGTCGAGAAACGGTGATATTACATCGCATTTGCCATCGACAAATACATGCTCTTTTTACAGAAACAGAGCTAGCACGCCAATATAACACCGTAGAAAAATTAAAAGTGCAAGAGGACTTAGTAGATTTTATAAAGTGGGTTCGTTTAAAGCCTGACGATTTTTTTGAACGAACCCGTAAGAGTAGAAGGCTAAAGTCACCATAGAACTCTTACAGCAATAAAGTAATGTGAAGATCCAATCTTGCTAGCATCTTTTTCATGTGTAGTCCTACTCAAAAATTTTATAGAGTAGAAGGTGCTTGGTTAAGCAGTTATAAGCTAGCAAACCAAATTAGAATTGAACAATCTCATTTAATTAATAAGGGATAGAAATGTCTTTAGCGTCGATAGAACTGCGGGACCTCGAACTCCAAACCCAAATTGGAACCTATGGACCAGACGCGATCATTCCAAATCAACACCTTTTAGATTTAACACTTTGGATTGATGCAAAACTCGTTCTAATATCCCAAGACCTTATGAAGAATGTTTTTGATTACGATCCTCTCGTAATTGAAATAGTTAGACTAGCAGGCGATGGTCATTATGAAACACAGGAAAGACTTATTACTCGCATTGTTGAAGCATGTGCCGAATATTTTGAGATTAAGGCAATGGATATTGGCCTTCGAAAATTACCTGTACGCGCAGAATCAGGATCTCTTGGAGTAAGACTCTCAGTAGATTCATTGACCATGAATAAATTTAGATCCTCTAGCAGTTCAGATTGAATAGAGGCACGAACGTTTCGTGGCTCTGGTGGCTTATATCCTAGAGAACTTTATGGGGTTTTTTTCTTTTTGTATTTGAACTGTTCGCCAATAATTACCCTTAGTTAATTCAGACTATAAAAGACTTATCAATGAAAAGAGATCTGAACATTTCAATTTCTTAATCCAAACTTAACATTCGTCTTTTTCCACTAAACCGTGATGTAATATTAATGTGTCACACTATGTTTTCGATATGACGATGCCAAATACTAATTGAATCCCTTTGATCGTTGCACCCAATACTCGGAGAAATCATGACATTCCGTCCTGTACATATCATTGCGTCAGTTAGCTCTTCAGTAGCTGTATTTTTTTCCATTTGCACTAGCGCCCCAATAATCGCTGCAGATTTGGGAGATCAAGCACCGATCGAGGTCGATTTACGGATGGAAGGCGGATCTGAGTGCCAACGATTTGTACCCGAATCCCTAACATTAGAGGCCGGTCGGCTCTATAAGCTTCGCCTTATTAACCAGACTGAGCGCAGTTGCTATTTTTCTTCTAACAAGCTGGCAGATGCCGTTTATACCCGCAAAGTAGTCGTTAAAGATGGTGCTGCAAAAGATGTTGCTGAATTATATGGACCCATACGACGTGCTGAGGTCAAAGCAAGTGCAACGGTGGAATGGTGGTTCGTACCAGTTCGGACTGGTGTGTTTGATGACGTGGCATCACGAAAAAGTGAAACAGGAATGCGAGCGGTGATTGAAGTCAAATAACTATATCCGCAGTCTGTTAATTAAAAGAATAGCTACCGATGAAATAATAAGATTAAAAAACCTCTGATATTTCAAAAGTAGCTATGAACAAATGAGTTTTTGTTTTGCTTAGACAAAAAAGTGACAAAAACTAGCGTACTTAAAAGTCTCTATTCAACTATAAGACATACCTAATTCGACTTTAAAATTAATTCATAAGTAGGCCTCTTTAATACATTAATTTATTTAAGTCGTGTATTAACTCCCATCTTAAAAGTTAGAGCCGCCAGCCGTATCCTAAATAAATGAGCGGAGTGTAACGACGCTCGGCGATCGGGCTTTGGGCTTGAGCGTCGGACAAACGATTGATAGTCGTGCCAAAGAACAGCGCGGAGCCAGACCCAATTGAGTAAAAGCCCGTCAATCCAACTGAGAATACGGTTCCGGAACCAATATTGATAGCAGATCCAGTCACGTTTTCTGAAGCGCGCTTGCCCCAGTAATAAGTGTTCATTGCAGCGTTTTGCCAGGTAGCACCAACCAAACCATTTAAGCGAAAGCCTTGCTCACTAATTAGTGGACGGATTAACTGTACCTGTGCAACCTGTCCGTTACTACGGCCGCTGACATCAAAGCCATAATCGAGATTTAGTGCACCTAATGGTGATGTCCAACGTAGGCTAGGGCCAGCGTCGATTGCGAATTCACGATCAGCCATCCCCGCAGTACGACTACTATCGCTAGCGTCATATCCGAAACGTGGTTCTGCGTAAAGGCCAATGCGTAGTGAACGGTCTTCGGTTGTGAACCCCCAAAGACCCGCCTTCAAGCCTGAGATATAAGCAATGTCACCCCAGTTGTATTGCACGACTGGCAGTAGCATCGTGCGTAGCTCACTACTACCGGAAGTTTTTGGAAATGCACCGCCGCCAATTCCTAAGAAATTACTGGCGGAAGGTATGGGCTGCTGAACTTGTTTTTCATTCAGAGTCTGAGCTTTAGCCATTGGTGTTGAAAGCAAGGCGCTAACAACCAATGCAAAGAATATGTGTTTTCGTAAAAAGTTCATTTTTTTCATTTCAAGTCATTAATAAGAAGCAGTGATTATTTTAAATTACTAAACAAAAAGCTCAATCACTACCTAGTTTAAAAAAACTATTACCGAATACAGGTAGCTTTGCGGTTTATAAAAAAATAACAAATACAACACTAACGCTTTAGCTTTAGCTCAAACACAAAATCCAAACTCTCGATAAATTTCAATGACTTGAATAGCTCGGGCTTATTAGTTTTATATGCATCAAATTTGAATAATACTCAGCAAGTAGCCAATTCAATCGCGAATTAAGCAAGTATATAAGCTTTAGAAATTCAGTTTAAGTCAATTTTTTACTTTCATTTATTGCGTAATTTATCATATAAAAATCTTCTTGTTGAATGAATTAATCGAATGAAAATCATAGAAGGTGTAATCAATCTATCTCACTCACTTTCACTCACTATATTTTTGCGTCTATGATTTAGCGACGACCAAATCGATGCCAGTATGAACGCTACACCAATCAAACCGGTGATGACTTCAGGGATGTGATAACCCATACTTAAGAACATAATGACTGCAAGAATACCTATCGCATAGTGTGCACCATGCTCAAGAAAAACATATTCTTCTAGAGTTCCCTGTTTTACTAAATAGATAGTAATCGATCTAACAAACATAGCACCTATTGCAAGACCAAGCATGATAATCACTACATCACTAGTAATCGCAAATGCACCTATTACTCCGTCAAATGAGAAGGATGCATCTAGAATTTCTAAGTATAAAAATCCACCGATGCTACCGCCTTTAACTACCGAGCCAACATTGACATCAGTGACCTGCTTTTCTTCTAATACATTGCTCAATATGTCTACCCCGACATAGATCAAGATGCCCCAGATCCCAGCTTTTAACACAACCAATTCGCGGCCTGACTCAACAAACGTAAGGCTTGAAAGAGCTACGATTAGTGCAATAAAAACGGGTACTGCGGCTACCTTGCCGTATGAAGCCAGTTGTTTTTCGAATTTGCCGAGCCAATGAAGTTCTTTATCTGAGTCAAAGATAAAGTTAAGAAATACCAGCAGCAGAAAAACACCACCGAAAGCCGCCACTTCGTCATGATGATTGGTTAAGTAAACCGAAAACTCATTAGGGTTACTTAACGCAAGATTCCAAACTTCTGCAGCGCTCAAGTCTGCAGTTTGCGCGACGATCACTAGGGGAAAAATTAAACGCATACCGAAAACTGCGACTAGGATGCCAATGGTTAAGAACATCTTTTGCCAGAATTCGCTCCATGTTTTTAGTACAGAAGCGTTTACAACAGCGTTATCAAAAGATAGCGATACTTCCATTATTCCTAATATAAGCGCAATGCTAAAGCATGCTGCAGCTCCCGCCACACCACCTTTTGTATAACCCCACCAAGTAGCCAACAAAAGGCAAACTACCGTCACAAAAATTGAAGCAGAAAAATACCGCATAAATTTAACCGTTTAGTGTCTAATTAAATCAATGCCCACAGTTCAGTTAGGCTTTGACAATAGGTTTTTGGGAAGAGCTGATTAACTAGCTAGCTCACTTAATCATTAACTGCGCATATGAAATACAGTGCAATTTAATTGCCGACAGCTTATGAAAATACTTTTAATTCTGCGTGACTCTAATTAATTGCTTGTAGTCAACTATGGGGCTTTAGCAAGTTAATAAAAAGTAGATAATTACTCACTAAAATTCCTAAAAAAACTGAATTTGAATGATTTTTTTAACTACGAACAGCCCTATCATTTTTGATTTATTGCCAAAAAGAGAAGTTTCTCTCGGTCAGGGTTAAGCTAAGCATGGCGATTCAAACTCTTTGCGCACAGATCGGTTAACTTTAGCTTTGTTTGAATTATGAATTACTTATCATGGCGGATGGCACTGGGGTTTACACTTAAAGCGGTGTTTAAAGCTGCATTCACAGCCGTATTTCTACGAATAGCATTGCTACAAGATGGATTATTTTTAAGTTAGCTATTATTACAGTCTTGAAAATCTCTACAAAAAAAATGACTACGCGTCGTCAAATAATCAAATTCGCTATCGCTGGACCAATGATGCTAACGATGGGTTGTGCATCCGACCCAAGATCAATTTCACAGAAAACCCAGCCTTATCGATTAATGGATTTTGACTGGCTTGATGTAAACAGGAATCGTTCTGTACCTGTTCGTCTTTACATACCCAACAAAGATCTTTCAGCAGCAAAAATACCGTTGATCATTTTTTCTCACGGTATTGGAGGTTCACGATTTGGCTACAGTTATCTTGGAAAAGCTTGGGCAAGAGATGGTTTTGCAAGCCTTCATCTTCAACACGTTGGAAGTGATCGGAAACTATGGTTTTCAGGTAGCCCTTTCGAAATAGTTAATCGCTTACAAAAGGCCGCAAGAGAATCTGAAGCAATTGCTCGCGCTGAGGATCTCCGCTTTGCATTAGATCAAGCATTAAGTGGAGAATTAGGAAATTTTCTTGATGGTGACCGAGTCATTGCAGCGGGACACTCCTATGGAGCAAATACAACTTTGCTTGCTGCAGGAGCTAAGCTCGAACGTCATGGCAAACTTGTTGATCTACGAGATGCACGTATTCGTGCCGCCATCATTATTTCCGCTCCACCCTTTTATGGTGAAATGTCTTCTAAACAAATACTAGAGCCGATTCAAATTCCAAGCTTACACATTACTGCAACTAATGATGTAATCGAAATTCCAGGCTACTTTAGTGATGCGATAGACCGCATCAAGATTTTCGAAGATATGGGAAGTAAAGAAAAGATACTTGCTGTATTTTCTGGTGGATCTCATAGCATCTTCACAGATCGCATTGGAACAGGCGGCCTCACTTTAAACCCAAAAGTCAAAGTCGCCACCAGCCAACTAACCTCTGCATTTTCACGTAGAGTCTTGAATGATGATGCAGATGATTTACGAAAATGGCCTAAATTTTATAATGAAATTTTATCTCGCTTTGAGACTACGATTCTATAAATTTAGGGTTAAGATCATTAACAAAAAAAATTACACACTATTAGATGTAGTTACTCGGAGAAAAATCATAATGCGAAATTTTTTGATACTGCTCTTTCTTCTTCTTGCCCTTCCTCTTGCGAAGGCTGAAGAAGTCTATGGGTCCGAGCTTGAGGGATTCAAATATCCATGGCCCGAGTTGCGGTTTCATTTCACTTCGCAGCGCCAGTCAGTACAGATGGCTTATCTTGATTTGAAGCCAGAAAAACCGAATGGTCGAACCGCAGTGCTTTTGCATGGTAAAAATTTTTGCAGCGCGACGTGGGAAGGTACGATGCGTTTTTTGCAGCAGCAGGGTTTTCGCGTGATTGCACCCGATCAAATCGGCTTTTGTAAATCCAGTCGACCTTCTGCTTATCAGTACAGTTTTCATCAACTCGCGCACAACACCAAAGCACTACTAGATTCGCTGGGTATCAACAAAGTCACCGTGATCGGTCATTCCACTGGTGGGATGCTTGCTACCCGCTTTGCATTATTGTTTGCAGATAGAGTTGAACAGCTGGTGATGGTTAATCCAATCGGACTTGAAGACTGGAAGGCAGAAGGCGTACCAGCTCTATCAGTCGATGAATGGTATGCGCGTGAACGTAATGTGACAGCAACGATGATTCGCAATTACGAGCGCAGCACTTACTACGTGAATGAATGGCGCCCTGAATATGAAACTTGGGTACAAATGCTCGCGGGGATGTATCGCGGTCCGGGTGGACTTACAGTCGCATGGCACTCGGCGCTGTTATACGACATGATTTTTACACAGCCTGTGCTGTATGAATTTCCGAATCTTCGCGTACCAACACTGCTCTTGATAGGCGAGAAAGATAACACGGCGATTGGTAAAGATCTTGCAGCGCCCGAAGTCAAATCTCGTTTAGGTAATTACCCCGTTCTAGCTCGTCGCACTGCCGCTGCGATTCCAGGTGCATCGCTAAGATTGTTTCCTGAGTTGGGTCATGCGCCGCAGATGCAAGATCCGGAAAGATTTCATCGTGTACTAATCGAGGGTTTGAATCATCGTTCACCATGAAGTTCGATCTGTCATAAAGAATAGGATCATCCGAAATATCACTTCTTTATGAAATACTGATTTCTATACAGGTTGAGTAAAACATACTTAACCTTTAAGCGTGAATAAAAACTTAGGACAATAGTTTGGGAGGTACTATGTGGATCGAATTAGGGATATTTATTCTGGTGCTGATATTTGCTATCCACCAAATCAGAGACGTCCGTAAGGAACAGCGCAAGCGAGCCGAACGAGAACAAGCTGAAAAGGATGAAACAAGGTGAGTGTTGTGATTTAAAAAATATGAATGATGAATCTGTCATCCTTCTCTGATACCTTCAATCAAATGATAAAAAAAATCGTAAATCTAGTTATAGCGATATTGCTGACCTTACTGGCACTGAACACACCTGCACTCGCTGTTGATAAGCAGATCGTCATCAAGTTCAGCCATGTGGCGGCGATGGACACACCTAAGAGCAAATCCATCGAGCATTTCAAGCAACTCGTCGAGCGCAAGACCGCTGGCAAAGTACGTGTGGATGTCTATCCAAACAGTACGCTCTACAAAGACAAGGAAGAACTAGAGGCACTGCAAATGGGAGCAGTGCAGATGCTCGCGCCAACGCTGTCCAAATTTGGTCCTCTGGGCATTCGTGAATTCGAAGTTTTCGATCTACCTTTTTTGTTTGACGATAGAGCGGCGCTGCGGCGTGTGGTTGAAGGGCCGATCGGACAACGACTTTTCAATATTCTAGAAACCAAGGGTATTCGAGGACTGGCTTATTGGGATAATGGTTTCAAGATGATGTCGGCTAATCGGCCGATTCGCGTACCCGCCGATATGCGCGGTCTAAAAGTACGCATACAAGGATCTAAAGTCATTGACGAGCAAATGCGCACGTTAGGCGCCAATCCGCAGGTAATGTCTTTTTCCGAGATGACGCAGGCATTGCAATCTGGCGTGGTGGATGGTGCCGAAAACCCACCGCTCAATTTTTATTCACAGAAGGTTTACGAGGTGCAGAAGCATCTCGCAGTGACAGAGCACGGTTATCTTGGCTTTGCTGTGATTGTGAATAAGCGTTTCTGGGATGGCTTGCCGCCCGACATTCGATCAGGACTTGAAGCGGCAATCGTTGAGGCAACTCAAATGAATAACGCTCTCACTGAGCGCGAAAGTGCCGAGGCGATGCAGGCCATCGCCAAGACTGGTAAAACAGCGATTTATAAACCAACGTCACAGGAATTGGCTCAGTGGCGACAAGCACTGCTGCCCGTGCATAAAAAAATGGAAGATCGTATAGGTAAGGACTTGCTGGCCTCAGTTTATAAGGCTCTCGGCAAGGAGCCAGAGAGATAGCCTTCATACTTGCCATATACAACTAGCTGAACTCAAAAACACACATCACAACATTCACATTAGTCACACGAGGAGATAACGCAATGGATCTAGGAATCAGCGGAAAGAATGCATTAGTATGCGGAGCAAGCAAAGGACTTGGACGTGCTTGCGCAGAGGCGCTGGCTAGAGAGGGTGTGAACGTCACCTTGGTAGCACGTAATGCGGCTACTTTGGAAACGACAGCGAATGAGTTACGTCAACTCGCAGGCGATCAGGTAAAAATCAACATAGTGGCAGCCGATATCACCATGTCTGAAGGACGCAAGCATGCTCTCGCGGCTTGTCCGCAGCCCGATATCCTGATCACCAATGCTGGAGGTCCACCGACGGGTGATTTTCGCAATTGGGAGCGCGATCAATGGATTGCAGCAATCGATGCGAATATGCTCACTCCTATCGAGCTCATACGGGCAACGGTCGATGGCATGATGTCACGAGGTTTTGGACGCATCATCAATATCACTTCTAGTGCTGTGAAAGCACCGATCGATATTCTGGGTCTATCGAATGGAGCTCGAGCAGGACTGACTGGTTTCATCGCTGGTTTCTCGCGTACCACGGTGCATAAGAATGTCACCATTAACAATTTGCTTCCTGGCCCTTTTGAAACAGATCGACTGTGGGCGACCTTTGAAGGAGCAGCTAAATCCACAGGCAAGGATTTTGATTCACTGGTATCGGCTAGGCGTGATTCCAATCCAGCCAAGCGCTTCGGCAAACCAGCGGAGTTCGGCGCTTTCTGTGCTTTTCTATGCAGCGCACATGCCAGCTACATGACAGGACAGAATATTCTGCTTGATGGCGGTGCTTATCCAGGTACATTCTAAACGAGTAACTGAACAGCCCGTGAGAATGGATTGATCTATCTTTATAAATAGTACTACTTTCTAACAGAGATCTATTGCTAATCTATCTTGGAAAGGAGTCTGTACTATGCGCAAAGATCAACTTCTTAAACCAGAATAATCGTCACCCTACTTCGCTGAATAAAAAAATCTAAAACTCTACGATATTGTTCTGATTATTATAATATTTAAACGTCAATGCTAAAGATAGTATTTTAAATTCTGTGACAATGAGCCTCGATATTAGCTATAAAGATATTTTTAATAGGCTCTCTTATCTCCAACCCTTTGCCTGCTCAGATAAGTGCTTTTTAAAAATTGTCGCGATTGGAGATAGCTTCTTACCTTTTGGGCTAACAATATGCCAACTTGATTTAATTGGGAATTCTTTACATTTTAGAATAGCAACATCATCTTTATCAGTTCGATCAGCCAAAGAATATTTTGAGAGTACTGCTAGTCCCAATCCGCCAATAACTGCTTGTTTAATTGCTTCGTTATTCCCAAGTTCTAAACGCACATCTGCTTTGAACTTTAATTTTTTAAAGTGAGCATCTGTCGTCATTCGCGTTCCAGATCCCTTTTCTCTAAAAATAAATTTTTCATTTTTTAGTAAAGCAAGGTCTATATTTTTTTTCTTAGCAAATATATGGTTCTTTGAAGCCACCAAAAGTAAGGGGTTAGGCATGAAGATTTCATCATCAATTTCTATATTTAATGGTGGTTGAGACATGATGTATAAATCATCAAGATTTTCTTCAAGTCGTTTAACCACGCCATCCCGATTCAGTACCTCTAAAGAGATATCAATTTGAGGGTACTTCGCACAAAAAGTCCCCAATATTCTTGGAATGAAGTACTTAGCAGTACTCACAACAGCAACCCTTAACTTACCTTGTGTTAGTCCCTTGATTCCATACACTTGTTGTTCAAAGGCTTCCCACTCATCAGAAATAGCTCTAGCAGTTTTAGCTAACTCGTGACCTAGCTGAGTTAAATATACTTTTCTAGCTACTACTTCATAAAGTGGCGCTCCTACAGAATCCGTTATTTCTTTTAAGCCCATAGACGCTGTCGGTTGGGTAACATGAACCATGCGCGCAGCCGCACTCACACTACCAGTCTCCGCAAGCGCAAGAAACAGTCGTAATTGTCTAAAAGTGATATTCATAGGATTTTATCTATACATAAACATAATAATACCGATTTTACTTTATATATGAATTTCCCTAAGATCGCTTCAAAGGAAAATTTATGACTATCTTACTAGACCCTACCATCCTCTTTTTTATCTTCGGAATCTTCGCAGGCTTGGTGAAATCCAATTTAGAAATTCCACAGCCTATTTCTCGATTTCTTTCGCTCTACTTATTAATGGCGCTTGGCTTAAAAGGTGGCTTTGCCTTAAACAAATCAGGCTTTGCACCAGAAATTGCGATTAGTCTTGGATTAGCTATTACCTTAGCAATCGCTATTCCATTGCTAAGCTATAACCTACTCAAACAAAGACTAGATAAACTCGATGCAGCCGCAATTGCCGCTACATATGGGTCTATTAGCGCAGTGACTTTTATTACAACTGTACAAGTACTCGATCAAGTTGGAATTAATTATGGCGGCCACATGGCAGCCGCTATGGCTTTAATGGAGTCGCCCGCCATCATCATTGCCATCATTCTGGCAAACAGAAATCGTCTACAACTCTCAAGCAATAAAAGTGACCACACTCCATTGAGCAAAGTACTTCATGAATCTTTTACAGATGGTGGGCAACTACTCTTGTTAGGCGCTTTAGTAGTGGGACTGATATCTGGCGAAGCTGGCCAAAAAGTTATGGGACCTTTTTCAATTGATTTGTTTAAAGGTCTCTTAGCGTTCTTCTTATTAGATATGGGATTGCTTGCAGCTAAAAGCTTAGGTGAACTCAAAGGAAAGCCTACTATTACTTTAGCTTATGCTTTCATCGCACCACCCTGCCATGCAATGATTGCGCTTGGCTTATGCCATTTATTAAACATTCCATTAGGCGACACGATACTCTTAATGATTTTGGCAGCAAGTGCTTCTTACATTGCAGTTCCTGCTGTATTGCGCCATGCCATGCCTGAAGTAAGTCCAGCTATGTATATGGGAACGTCACTGGGTATCACCTTCCCTTTAAATATTATTGTTGGTATCCCCGTCTATATTGCAATTGCAAAATATTTCGTTTAAAAAAATATCTAAGTAATATGCCAAATTCTCCAAAACCCTATGCTGGACTTAAGGCGAGTTTATTAACTCAACATGGTAAAGAGTCCGTGATTTGCCCACAATTATTTGATTCAAATGGCTTAGAGGTCGTTCATGTCTCAAGCTATGACACAGACAATCTAGGAACATTTACTCGCGATATTCCAAGGTACGGCTCTCAACTAGATGCAGCAAGAAAGAAAGCTAGAGTTGGAATGGAATTATCAGGCTCAAAGCTTGGTATCGCTAGTGAGGGTGCATTTGATAATGATCCTCACACAGGTATGTTTTCTTGGAATTACGAATTAGTTATTTTGATAGATGACCATCGTAATATAGAGATTGTTGGATTTTTTGGTGGTCTTGCTCAAAGCGCTAGTAGGCAAGTATCTAGCTGGGAGGAAGTCAATGCTTTTCTTTCAGTAGCTAGATTTAACACACATCAATTAGTGATACGACCTGATGATGAGAATTATCCAGAATCGCGCAAAGGGGTTAAAGATCTTGAAACTTTGAAAATGACTTTTGAGTGGGCGCAGCGTATTTCAAAAAATGGGAATGTGTTTATAGAAAATGATTTAAGAGCACATACTAATCCGACTCGTATGGCGAACATCCTTAAGGCTACGCAAGATCTTTCAAGAAAGATGAATTCTTTATGTCCAGATTGTGAGTTACCTGGTTTTTGGGTAACAGAGCGGAAAAAGGGATTGCCATGTTCTTCTTGTGAAGCACCGACAAATTTACCAATCGCTTATATCTGGTCTTGCGTGAAGTGCGAATGTAGAAAAGAAATACCGATCCCTAATCAAACCAAAGCAGATCCAATGAAGTGCGATTACTGTAATCCCTAATTCAATTTTTCTTTTTAACGATATTACATGCGCTGATCTGATTAGTAAGAATCAAGTTAGGGGTTCTAGCATATGACCCCAACATATTTGATATTTAAAAATTCAAGTGCTATTACGCAGTCAAAAGTAAGGCACAGACTTATTCAAACCTACAAAATAATTAATATCGATTGAAACTACTTCTATATCGGCGGCTTTAGTAATTGTTGGACTAGGGGATGCTGAACTCGTTTTTCAGAACAAATTGCATAAAATTGCTCTATCACGCCATCACAGGCACCCAGCCGCTCCACGCCATAATGCGATAGTAATTCTTCATGTACCCATTCAGCTGCTGGAAACACCCCAAAACCATTGGAGCCAAATGTCTTAAGTAAAGCGCTATCTTCAAATTCACCGACAATCCGAGGCTTTATACCTAATTGGCTCAACCATTGGTCTAGTCTATCTCTACTTGCAGTATGTGTCGTCGTTAGCAGCACCGGCAACGTCGCCAAACATTCCGGAAATTCATGCCGTGCAGTTTCCAGCAACGAGGGCTTGCCGTACCAAGCAATACTCGAAGAGCCTAAAGCATGACTGTAAAGTTTGATATTCGCACTGGTTTGTGCAGGCTTATCTGAAATAACGATATCCAGCTTATTTAAAGCTAGGTCCCCAAGTAAATCATTGAATTGGCCTTCAAGGCACAGTAAACGAAGGCTAGGCTCTTTAATCACTGGCTGTAATAGACGGTGCACTATAAGTTTAGGCAATCCATCACTAACCCCTACCCTAAGACGTATTGAGGGTGAACTCACTGCCTCGCGAACACGCGATGGTAAATCCTCGCCTAATTGAAAAATCTGGTCGGCCTGCCCCATCGCAATTACTCCAGCTTCAGTCAACGCAAGACCGCGTCCCGATGGTTTAAGCAACTCACAACCCAAAGAACGCTCGAGTTCACGTACCTGCGCGCTCACAGTTTGAACTGCCATACCGAGCTTATTCGCAGCTCGAGAGACACCGCCCTCTTTGGCAACAACCCAAAAATAGTAGAGGTGCTTGTAGTTAAAAGAGTCAGTCATATTCAGTTTTTTTAGGAATATTAATGAGTAATTATCTACTTTTTCCAAATTAGATCAAGCCCCATAGTTGGTTCCATGCAATTCAGAGTGAGAAAGCCCTACAAAGGGAATTCGCATCAACTGCAAGCAGTTAA
>CAMCXB010000046.1 GCA_945883145.1 Bordetella parapertussis
GTAAAGACTATTTATTCTTTTTTATTTTTTGAACTTGCTTGCCTGATTTACTTTTATGCTCTGCGAATAAAAACGGCGCTTGATATAACCACACCGGCTTACCTTCTACTGTTTGCACACTGGCTTGATGTTGTAACTCTTGTGCCATAAATTCCAAACTCACTAACCATGCACCTGGCTTTAATTCTGCGCGTGCTTTAGCCACTGCTCGTGGCATGCTTTCTGGTCGTTGAAACAAATACACCATGTCGTAGCTACGCCAGTCAGCTTGCCATATATCACCTTGTCGTACGGTCGCCCATGGACAGCGCACAGCTGCAAGTAAACGCAAAGGCCAACTCCACTCTATGCCTACTAACTGCGCCTCAGGATAAGCAAGACGCAATGCATACAATCCATGCCCTAAGCCACAACCTGCATCTAAAATGCGAGCATTAGCAGCCAGTGGCGCGTGTTGTTCTAAGGCGCGCAATGCATCAGCAGGGGTAGGAAAAAGTGGCGCATCACGCCATGCATTCATAGGGTAGATCAATAGAATTAAGAGCAAGGGACACAACCACGCCCAAGCAGGCAAATGGATGGATCCGGAGAGCAGTAAGGAAAGTGGAAAACCCGCTGCAATCGCAAGGCGACGCCAAAATGTGGCAGCCATCACACTTCCCAACACACCGGCAGCAGTAGCAAGCGCGACCGCCAGCAAGAGCGGCAATCGTGGTACCAACACAAGTAGAAATAATGCCCACGTCACCGTCCACGCAATCAGTGCAGACAAAGGCCAACGCAGTAAAAAATGGTGAGATGTAGGTGCTGACATAAAAAAACAGAGATCAAACTAGCATGCCGTCTAGGACCAGCATAAAAAAATTTTGCAGGCTAACTATACCGTGTAACGCTTATCCAAGGCTTGGTCATACCATTGTGCAGGTGATTATGCAGGCAATTCCTCGATTTCAACCGACTTGGTAATGCAGAAGCAAAGTCTACATGCAATAAGCTTTACTTACGTCATAGCGCTAATCAAGCAGATGAACCATCCTTAAGAAAGATAGCGATTAACTTGATTCAAACTGCGGAGCACGACCATGTATACGCATATTTTAATGCCAACAGATGGCTCAACACTGTCTGAACAAGCCATCATCAGTGGCATGAGCTTTGCAAAAGCTATCGGTGCAAAAGTCACCGGTATGCATGCTATTCCGCTTGAACATCCAGACTTGTTAGAAGCATGGCTACACCGTGACCCCGACTGGATAAAACTACGACACACTTTATTTGAAAAATTTGCGGATCGTTATTTAGATTTCATTAACAACGCAGGCATTGTTGCTGATGTCTCAGTCGAATGCTTCATCATAAAAGATTTAGATCCCTTTAGAGCGATCATTAAAACCGCAGATGAACATCATTGTGACTTGATCTTCATGGCTTCACATGGATGGGGTGGTGATAAAACACAGCTACTAGGAGGAGAAACACAAAAAGTACTCTCCAATAGCCAACAACCAGTCTTAATTTATAAAAAACAAAGCACCATGCACTAAACATGTCACTGACACTGGCTTTACTTAATTAGCCTTACCTTATCAAGCTTGCCAGACACCATAACCAGCTTCGCGTAATCGTATTGCTAGATCAACTTCCATGTATTGCGCATCACCATAGGGCATGGGATTGAGATGCTCGAATAATTCCGTCATTAAGCGCAAACCATATTGCTCAGCAAATTTATTCGATTTATAGCCTGCTTTGTGATTATCAAATCGCTGATCAGGATCTAAGCCTGTCATACCCACATAAACACAAGGCTTACCTTGTACATAATCAGGATTCGCTTTTTTGAATTTATGTTCATATAAAACATCGCGATCCAGTTCTATCACATACACATAGTGTGAATCCTTCATGTCAGTCTCATTATCAATCACCAGCATAGTGAAAAAAAATCAGCCACTGAGGGCTGATTATGTTGAGTGTTTAGTTTTGATTTTCTTTAAACACTGTCATTTTTTCTACAAAATATTCAGTATCCCCAAAACAAGAGCTCGGCACTCCCTTATGCTGAGCGTAAGTTAATACTAATCGTTGTCCAGTGTGTTCGACGAGTTGATTGGCTAATTCATCATCACGCACTGTAAATTCAAATTTCTCAGGTATGGCGCCCGGCATGCTGGTTAACAAGAGCTCACCTTCCCATGTTTTACACAACCAACCTTTGCGCGAAATTTTTTGCATCAACCCTGCACGCTCGCCAGTGGAATAAGACCACGACAGTGCTATCCACGTATAGGCTGAGAAAATCAAACCAGCCAACACAAGCAAACCAAGGATTACAATAAGAGCTTTACGCATAAAAAATTCCAAAGAGTAGGGAATAAGAACGATAAAATTTAACTCTAAATACTAATATGACCATCTAATTTTACAGCATGATCTAGTCAAAATAATTCATTACCGATTACCTGCATGACTTCATGATTAGCTTCAACACCTAGATTAATTGCGTTAACAACAATGAGCATAATGAGAAATCGTTGAATAAATTGTATAGCTATACGGCGCTAAATAGCACCGCCAGCCTGGCTGATTTAGTACGTCATAATACAAGTTTAAAACCTTGTTATTTCAATAATTAAATTTAAGTCCAAAAACATTTCTTACAGAATCAAATCAACCACACATCATTTCGCTTTATGATTAAAATTTCCTGACAAAAAACTTGCCAAGTCTAATGCATAATTCAAAGCAAATCACTATCGAAAATACAATTGCATTCACTTTATTTGTCAGCACTTTTACGACGCTTTATCCCTTAACCACACATTAAGACTCCACGCTCTTCCATGAAAATCGCTACAAGAACTGGCACCACTTTACGGCTGAGAAAAATCAAAGCTACAGACGAGTCTGCATTTTTAAAATTAGCAAAAGCAAACCGTGCTTTTCATTTACCGTGGATTTACGTCCCTCATAGAAAAAAATCGTTTGCTGCTTATGTTGAGCACATGCGTGCTAAAGATAATCGTGCTTACGTGGTTGTGCGCAAAGACACGAATGAGATAGTGGGAGTAGTTGAATTACGAGATATTTATTTAGGTGACTTCAGTAACGCCTATGCCTGTTGGTATGCATTTGCAAATCAAACTGGTCACGGGTTTATGCGTACTGCCCTGCAAGAAGTGATACAGATCGCATTTAATAAATTACGTTTACATCGATTAGAAGCTAACATACAACCAGAAAATAAACCTTCGATTATTCTGGCAAAAGCTTGCGGCTTTAAGAAGGAAGGATATAGCCCAAAATTTTTACGAAAAAATGGTGAGTGGTGTGACCATGAACGTTGGGCTATATTAAATCCCAATGATTAAAGTAAATGGCGCTTTGAATAAATTGACAGGAGCCAAACTTTTCATAGTCGTCGCTTCAAAAAAGCGAAGTGACGCTAAACTGAAATGGCATTAACAAAATTTGTTTATACCATTTCAGTGAAACAAATAAGACGACTTACTTCACCAAATAATCATGTAACACATGACCATACGGCAGAGTCATATCGGTCACCATGTGTAATCCTGCTGAAGCTGAAATCACAGGTAAGTCAGCCATAGGACAATTCACAGATGGTGTCAGCTGCAAGCGTGCTCTACCTGTCCATGCACCTTTAATCACCACATCTTCAAATTTCACACCGACTAATTGTGCAATCGCTGGTGTGCCATCGATATCAGGAATCAGTTTTAAGGTGACTTGTTTACGCGATAGCATTTCTTTTTCTGCTGACCAGTCTTTGCGGAATGCATCATGTTTATACACCATGGTACCCATCGCAACATGCTCACCTGCGTAATGCAAATTACCAGTTAAGGTATCACCCGATACTTTCAATGTGGCCTGACCAAACTTCATAGGATAGCCCCAGATTTCACGTCCACCTGCTAAGGGCGGTGTATTGTTGACATACATCTGGCTGACAAAATTACATGGCTCACCTTTGAAAGTACAAGGTATGACTTGTGCTGCTGCTTCATAAGCACCAAAGCCTTCACCATCAGGAAGATTCAACCACTGCACTGCAACGATGTCACCAACCGGCTCTAGTGGCTCAGGTAAGGCTTCACGAATTGCATCGGGATCAGTGTGATAGTTGATCGTCAAATACTGACGATTGAAAAACCGATACGGTCCAACTGGATAGGTGGGACTTTGCAATGGCATGGAAGGCAATGCTAAGACTTCGTTTTTTTTCATGATGCTCTTCCTCTCCCTTTAGGGCGCCTGATCTTTAATGTAATCAAACAAAACTCGACCATGTGGCAAAGTCAGGTCTGCAATGAAATGTTTACCACCGACGATTTCTTTAATCGGTAAATCAGCAACTGGTGCATTCACATGCGGCGTTAAACTTAAACGCGCAGGTGACAACCAACTACCTTTGACGGTGATGTCAGTCAGGTTATAAGCAACTAACTGACAGATTTTTGGCTTGCCATCAACATCAGGAATAATTTTTAAATTACATGATGTCTTAGTCATGTTTTTAGCCAGCGTCTCCAACGATTCAGGTGACGCTTTATGCTTATAACCCATGGTACCCATCGCGACTAACTGTCCTGCATAGTGCAAGGTACCAGTGAGTGTGTCTGAACAGACTTCTAATTTAGGATAAGCAAATTTTTTCGGGAAGCCCCAGATTTCACGACCCGCTGAAATCGGTGGTTCATCATCGAGATACATTTGTGCCGTGAAGTTAACAGGCTCACCATTAAATAAGCAAGGAATCACGATACCGCTCTCGGTGTAATCACCAAAGCCTGAACTATCCGGCATACGTATCCATTCATAGAGTACTAAGCCTTCCGAATTAGGTTCTAGAGGTTCAGGGACTACGCGTCTTAACATGTCATGGTCAGTGATATATGAAACAATCATGAACTCACGATCGATGAAACGATAAGGCCCCATGGGATAGCTCGGACTTGCGGCCGGCATCGAAGGTAACTTTAATATTTGTTCAACTTTCATTGATGTCTCCAATGATTCCTAAAAGGGATGACGATTATAAAAATACGTTTTGTACATCAACAGATGAACGATGATTAATTGCGTCAAAATTTTCTGCTAGCCATTTTTCTGCACAAGCACGGCCACGGTCACGCAAATCAGTCAGAAATTCCCAACTACTTTCCATTTTCGATTCAGCAGTGAGGCCAGCCAATGCTTCTTCTGAGCGTACGGAATGAATCAAGACATATTTCATCTTTTCCATGTACTCATCTTTAATCCAACCTTCATCCATTAACTTTTGTACAAAGCCAATGGCACGCATTTCTTTCATCAATGCAGAATTAAATGTAATTTCATTTAAACGGTTAGAAATTTCAGCAGGTGTTTTAGGAGGTGCATCACGCTCGATAGGATTGACGTGAATGATAATCACGTCACGTGAATCAGTACGATAGAACAGTGGATACAACACAGGGTTGCCCATGTAACCACCATCCCAATAAAACTCACCATCGATTTCAACTGCATGAAACAATTCAGGTAAGCAGGCTGAAGCCATGACAGCTGCTGAAGTTACTTCTTCATTGGGAAAGACTTTTACCTTACCAGTACGTACATTGGTCGCCGAGAGAAAAAGCTTGGTCTTTGCATGCGCACGCAACGCTTCAAAGTCCACTTGCGCTTCCAATACAGTGAGTAAAGGATTCACATTACCTGGATTGCTTTGATAAGGTGAAATCATTTTACCTACCATACGCATGGTGCTATCGAGCATGGGCTTAGTCAGATTCAAACCAAACATCGCTTCAAAAGGATTTGCCTTGATAGCAAAACGCTGACCAGCATCTGAGATACCTTTCCAAAAGTTCTCTAATGCCTGACGTGCACCATCAGGTCCTTGCATATAACCATAGGCGTATACCACAGCATTCATGGAGCCTGCACTACATCCAGAGATGCCTTCAATTTCAATTCGTCCGTCTTCTAGAAATTTATCCAGCACGCCCCACGAGAATGCGCCATGCGCACCACCACCTTGTAATGCAATATTGACTTTCTTAGGCAATTTACCTGAAGCGTCTGCATCCGCAGCGCTCGCATTTTTTGGTTTAGTCGCCATTTTGCAGCCTCTTTATTTTGTATAAGTTATATGATGATTCAATAGGGCTTAATGAGCGGTCCAACCTCCCTCAACCGAGATGTTGGTACCTGTGATAGAAGCAGCAGCATCAGAACATAAAAATACAGTGGTTCCAGCGAGCTCTTCAACTGTGACAAATTTCTTAGTCGGTTGTGCAGCAAGTAAAACATCACGCTTGACTTGTTCTTCTGTAATGCCACGTGCTTTTGCTGTATCAGGAATTTGTTTTTCAACCAAAGGCGTTAATACATAGCCAGGGCAAATCGCATTCACTGTGATGCCTTTTTCTGCGACTTCAAGTGCAACTGTTTTTGTGAAACCCATCACGCCATGTTTTGCAGTGACATAAGCAGATTTAAAAGGTGAAGCAACTAAGGCATGTGCAGAGGCGATGTTGATGATACGACCCCAACCTTGCTTTTTCATATACGCTAAGGCACAACGTGTGGTGTGAAAGGTAGAAGACATGTTGATCGCAATAATCGCATCCCATTTATTGACTGGGAATTCATCAACGGGTGCAACATGTTGAATACCTGCGTTGTTGACCAAGATATCAATCCCACCTAAATCTTTTTCTGCCTTATGCATCATTGCTTCGATTTGATCGGCCTTACTCATATCGGCACCATCGTAAAGTACCTTCACACCGAACTTAGCAGCTAGACCAGCACGTAGTGTTTCAATCTCTTTTGCATCACCAAAACCATTCAATACGAGATTGACACCTTGTGCAGCAAGTCCTTCAGCAATACCCAGACCAATACCACTTGTTGATCCAGTTACCAGAGCATTTTTACCTTTAAGCACGATAGTTCTCCTTTTACAATCGACAGATAGATTTTTAATGAGGGGATTTTTTGACGCATTTTCTGTAGCGAAGCATCGCTTTCAAAACAAAAACAAACTCAATTTACAAAAGTAAACTGAACAGAAATGTAATCATTGTTTTTGTTTTGATGAATCGAAACAATCAAACCAGCTTGATTGGCATAGCTAAACTACTAACTATCTATTTTCCCAACAGAAACATTGATACGCTATCACATGCTGCAACGAAAGTAAGCAGAATTTGTCCTCGTAACACAAATGTCACGATGCCCTTCAGGGAATTCATAAGTGAAATCAAGGGGCTAGCAGGAATTAAGGACAAGATGACAGAATTGATATCAAAGGCATTTTGAGCCAAGAGTGATCAAGGCTGTTATGAATTTGATTGAATGATGGCGTTCTCAAAGAAAGCCCGAAATGAGAAAGAAAATTCGGACTGTGTGATGCAAGGAATTAAATACGACTTAATTCTTCTTGAAGGCGAATAATTTTTTCATCCAGTTCACCGACTCCGGACAGAGTAAGTTCTAAGGATTCTTCACGACTGCGAGCACGAGCTTCTGCAATCAATTGCGCTTCACGCTCAGCTTCACGGCGATCTGATTCAGCTTTCATCTTCAATAGCATATCAAGTAAATGCAATACACTAAAAAAACAGCTGAGAAAAAACCAGAGTATCCACAATGAACCGACAGGCAACTGACCGAGCGTAAAGATGGCAGACATTTCAGTCAGCCAGCTATGCCAATTTAAATCTTGCCACCAACTAAAGCTCGCTTGCACCATGCAAGTCGATGCAAAGACGACCAGAAATAAAATCCAGTTAAAGAGGAATAAACCTCGTCTGCCAGGTAAAATTTCAGTGATCAACATACGACGACTTCATCCTATTATTTTTTCAAAGCATTCGACAAACGTTGGTTCAACAAACCAGCGATTTCAAGACGCATTCTTGATGTGGCATGAATTTCCATCTCTTTTTGATAGGCGACATTAACTAATTCTGCTGCTAAATTAGAGGATTGATGAATTTCAGATTCCAATTCAAGCAGTCTAGCCTCCAATTGTTTTTTTTCTTGCAGCTTGATGCCCACTTCTTTAATTGCCATATCTACATCAGACCAACATGACAACTCGGGATCATTAATCTTTAAACTCTGAAAAACGTCTTGTATGGAATCACCTAGGCTAGATAAGGCATCAGCAGGCAATTCTTCCTTACGCGACTGCGTTTTTGCATAGTCGTTAATTGACACTACTGGGGCTATGGAATCTGTCCATCCCTCACCTGGTTCAAATCGTTTCATAGTCGGTTTCATTGCTGGGCTACTCATTACACACTCCACGCTTCACTTTTAGGTTAACACTAGCCATAATCTAACCTGAAATTACTGGCTTACAAGAATTATCTAATTTAAAACATTATTTCTCATGCGATCTTAGTGAACTAACTACTATAAAACATTGTGAAGAAAGCTCCACTAAAGATCTTAATTACTAGCCAAAAAGGCGGCGTAGGCAAAAGTACGTTGTCAGCTAATCTGGCTGCCTATTTTTGCCACACCAGAGGTAAAAAGACCGCTCTGATCGACTTCGACCATCAAGCCACCTCGGGAAAATGGGTTAAAAAAGCCTATCCCATTGGCATACATTGCAACACAGCTGATCTACCAAACTACAAAGGCCCTGGAATCGTTTTGCTTAAAGCGAAGGAAGCTTTAAGAAAAGGAGTAGAAAATCATCAGGTTGTGGTCGCTGATCTGACCTGGACTGACGTGCTCTCCCCAGAATTCCTGTTTGAGTTCGATTTAGTACTGGTTCCAACCTCCCTCTCCATCATAGAACTCGACAGCACGCTGGAATTCATTAATCGCTTTTCCTTCATTTTCAAATCGCGGATGCGTCAACCACCTAAACTGGTGCTTGTGCCTAGTAGAGTTGACGATTTTGAAACATATGAAGCGATTTTTACCCGCTCCTTCAACACCAGTTTTTTCCTTGCACCGCCTGTGATGTACAGCGAGAGTGCAAATAACTTTTTTGGCTCTGAATTCTTTGTCTTGACCACCAATCAAGAAGTGCGCGAAAACTTCATGACATTTGCGCGCGCTATTGATGAATTGGGCGAAAGCGAAATGGAAGATAGACAAGGACCAAGACGCTCGGAATTTAATCCGAAGTTAAGCGGCACTGTGCTCGATCAATTCCGAGCTATGCGAAATTCTGAAGACCCCGACACCTTGGTTGAAAAAAATCCTCAGTCAGAAGCCAAGCAAGGTGTCTCTAAACGCTTGATGTCTGCTATTCCTACTTTCCTCATCAATAAGCGCGATTAAATCGCGAGCTATCTATGCTGCAGCAGCAAAATTCAGATCGCTAATTCGGCCATTTGCATCAACGCGGTAACAAGCAATATCAATGTGAAAAACTTCAGGCTTCACAATCGATTTTCCCATCAACATACGTGCGCATTCCTGTATTCCTTCTGGCACTGAAGGATGAGGGAAAATCAGCTCAGCTAAATGTGCCACACCTATTCCCATAGAAATCATCAAAGCTAAAACTTGTATGGTGCTCGATGAATGATTTCCTATCACGCGCATACCGAGAATTTTCATTTCATCGTCATCTGACACTAACAATTTAAAGAAACCACCTTTATCACCCATGGCAATCGCACGATTAATATAGCGATAATTCATTTTTGCCAGCTTATAAGAAATCTTTTTCTTTCTCGCTTGCGTTTCATTTAAACCTACCGAAGCCACTTCAGGATTTAAAAACATAATGGTAGAAATATTTTCATAAACCAAAGGACGTTCAGGCTTACCAAAAATTTTTTCTACTGCATAGCGACCTTCTAACTCACCAACATTGACTAAAGAGATATCTGCCGTAAAATCACCAACAGCATAAATATTTTCGACTGTAGTTTGCGTTAAATCATCTTCACAATAACCGCGACTATCCAGTTTGACGCCTACTGTTTCTAGCCCTAGATTTTCTGTATTCGCAACTCGTCCTACTGAAATCAATGCATGATCAACCGTATGGATTTCATGTCGACCATCTTTATAATTTAAAACATATTCAACTCTGCCATTCACGATAGACATTTTCTCTAGTGAAGCCCCATGGTGAATAACAACTCCACTCTGTTCAAGATTAGAAGCAATCGATTGCGCTATGTCTTCATCTTCTGATGGCAAGATTCTTTCTTCTTTATCGATTAAAAATACTTTTGTCTTTCCAAAGTTAGAAAAGATAGTGGCGAACTCACAGCCTATGACACCGGCACCCAATATCACTATGCTCGATGGAAAGTCCGATAAAGATGCAATACCATCACTTGATAAGATGATTTTTTCATCGATAGGAATATCTGGCAGATATCGTGGACGACTACCGATTGCAAGCACAATCTTGTCAGCCCATATTGTTTGTGTCTTACCATCTGCAATTGTGATTTCAATTTCGTTTTTTGAGATTAGTTTTGCATGCCCATTAAACTCACTCAGATCGCCCTTGCGCTGATAATAATTAATTTGCTCACGTATTTGACGGTATTTATTATCCACTGCGCTATGCATCGCATTCACTACCACTGAATAATTTAACTCTATATCGCGCACAGAAAATCCGCGATCAGAACTACGCGCTACTTTATAACTCTCTGATAATTCCCATAAGGTCTTGGAAGATAATGCGCCATTAAATATTCCGGCGCCTCCCACACGATTTTTTTCGATTAACGCGACCTTCTTACCAAAATCAATGCCGCGCATCGCTGCAGCAAATCCAGAAGGTCCTGCTCCGATTACGCATAAATCAAATTTATCCATCATCTCTCCACAATATGATTGTTTTAATTAGTCTCTATTGATTAATTGATGCATTAACTTTGTCCAGTTAAATAACTCTTTGAATCTATTTTTATTATCAGAAAAGTATTTAGTTGATTTTCAATAATGACTAACTTTATCTAACTTAAAATAGTTAAGTTAGTCAGTCAATCGTTTTTAGTTGAAACAATAATCTTAATGAATTGGCGAAAAAAAACCCGCGTTATTGCGGGTTTTTATAAACTACATAAATAAAGCGATTAGTCGCTATGCTTATATTTGCTTGAGCGATTCCTGCAGTTTAAGAATTTTTTGTCTAACTTCATCCACGACTTCTGGCTCTGCAGTCTCAGAGAGCGCTGGATTTTCTTCTTCATGACTTAACTCTTGCATTGCCTGTTCTTCTGCTTGCGCAGCTGCTAAGTCAGTTTGCTCTTGTTGTTTGCGACTCTGCGCTTTTTCAGCCATCCATATCAAGCTGATAAGTACTGAGATCAATAACCACACTATCCAAACACTGCCTACCGCCACTTCACGTAAATAAACCGTGGATTGCAAATCTGTTAACCAAGTGCCCCAATTCAGGTTTAACCACCAATCAGCCCTGCCCTGAACGGTGCTGGTCCAAATAAATACTGCGATAAAACATACCAAATTAGCGAGAACAAGTAATGATCTCACGATGGAAAGACTACGTACTGCCATACATTCCAGCCTCTAAAAATATAGAAAAAGTCTCAATTTTTCAATGCATTAGCTAATTTCTGATTCAGCATCTCAGCAATTTCCAAACGCAACTTAGAGGTTGCATGAATTTCCATCTCACGTTTATAGGCATCATTGACTAAGAGCGCAGCAGCTGAAGAAGCCTCTTCAATTTCAAGTTTTAGCTCAACGAGTCGATGTTCTAAAAGCTTCTTCTCTTTAAGCTTGACACCGATGCTGCGTATTGCCAAATCAACATCGGACCAAGATTCTAAACGTGTGTCGCTGATTTTAAGGCTACTAAATACATCTTGAATCGAGTCACCGAGATTAGAAAGAGCATCGGCAGACAATGCTTCGGATTGCGTTGTTATTTTATTATTATTAGGTGAATGATGTTCATTAACTAACATGAGTGGAGTGACAGCGTCGCTCCATCCAGAATCGGGTTCAAACCGTTTCATTGCAGGCTTAGTAGCAGCATTACTCATAACGGCCTCCGGAGAATATTATTAAAACATTAATTGCAATGATACAAATTAACTGTCAAAAGAAATACATTTCGTATAGTATAGTAGCAAAATAGCTAAGTAAAGCATCTGTTAAATTAAAATTATTCTTATAATCAATGGCTTGTCGGTTAAATCGAGGCTTTAAATGAACTCACCGCTAAAAATATTAATCACCAGTCAGAAAGGTGGCGTTGGTAAAAGCACGCTATCAGCAAATCTGGCAGCTTACTTCGCATATATAGCAGGTAAAAAAACATCGCTGATCGATTTCGATCATCAAGCAACTTCAGGTAAGTGGGTGAAGAAAGCTTATCCCATAGGTATAAATTGCACCACAGTAGATTTACCTAACTCTAAAGGTTCAGGCATCACACTACTGAAAGCAAAAGAAGCACTCAGAAAAAATGTTGAAGATAATACTGTTGTGATCTCTGATCTAACATGGACTGATGTATTACCACCTGAATTCTTATTTGAATTCGATCTCATACTGGTACCAAGTTCATTGTCTTGGGTTGAGTTAGATAGTACGATGGAATTCATTAATCGTTTTTCATTCATCTTTAATTCACGCATGCGTAAACCACCTAAGTTAGTCTTAGTGCCTAGCCGTGTTGATGATTTGACGACCTATGAAGGCATCTTTACTAAATCCTTTACCTCGAGCTTCTTCTTATCACCACCGGTGATGTATAGCCCAAGTGCAAATGAATTTTTTGGTTCAGAATTCTTTGTGATGACAACAAACAAAGAGATACGTGAAAACTTCTTAGAGTTTGCACGTTCAATTGAACAACTTGCTGAAGCTGAAGCACTGCTAGTTCAGAATCAAAAGCAAACAACATCACATCACAAAGTGAATGGTTCGATTTTGGATAGATTCCGTGCTGTGCGTAATTCAACTGAACAAGAAAAACGCTTAGCGCCTACTACGCAGCATGTTCCACCTTCTGCAGTGGTGTCAGCAAAGCGTTCTAAATCAGTAATTCCATCGTTCTTAAGACGTGATAGCTAATCACTGTGCTCTAACCTGTTTGAAAATAGAAAAAGCCGCTTGATTCAAGCGGCTTTTTTTTCATCTCAATAAACGCGATAACGCATTACAACTCTTCTTCATCACACAATAAAAAATGGCTGCTGCATACACATGCAACAGCCATCAATTTTCTTATACAGCGGTGCGCAATTAATTCAATGCTGACATCACCAAATCCTGTTCCATCCATTGACGGAGCTTAGAAGCATCTTTCACACGCGATTGTTTGCTCTTACCATTGAGCAGAACAACAATCACATCGCGACCAGCGATGATCGCTTGGAATGCAACGCACTTACCTGCCTTAGTGGTCGTACCCGTCTTTTGAACCACGATGTCCCATGAAGGATCATGAATCAAACGATTCGTATTGGAATAATGCAAACTCGATTTTTGCGTTTCTAATGTATAGGCTTCTTCAGTTGATAATTCGCGTATCAACGGAAATTTTTCTGCGGCTGAAATTAATATAGCGACATCTGATGCCGTAGAAATATTGCCACTCAAAATACCAGTAGGCTCGAGAAAATGACTATCACGCATGCCTAACTCTTTTGCTTTTGCATTCATGGTCTCAACGAAAAGCTCCAGACCACCTGGATGATTTTTTGCCAGTGTGCTAATCGCTTTATTTTCAGAACTCATCAACGCCAAACGCAATAAATCATAACGACTTAATTCTGTATCTTTGCGCAATCTGGAGCGCAGTGATTTACCTGCGAATCTCTTTTCCTCGCCTAATGTAATCATTTCAGACAAATCTGCGCCTGATTCAACAATCACAATCGCTGACATCAACTTAGTGATGGAAGCGATGGACAACACATCCTTGCTATTCTTTTCGAATAAAGCACGACCAGAAGCTTGATCTAAAACTAGCGCAGAACGTGCTAACAATACAGGCGACTTATCATGCAAGGCAGCTTCTAATTTTGCATCAATAGCACGCTCGCCAGTGATGGAAACAGAAGTCTTATGCAAACGACTAACTTCATCAGCCCATGAAGTCGCCATGGTAACCATTGCTGCAGTTGCGATCAGGCCAGCAAAACAAGCCAGACGCACATAATTGAATTTCATTCTCACAACCATCCTCACTTTCAATACTCAAACTACTGGTTTTATCTATCTGGGTAGATATCGACTGCAGCTTAGAAATATTGACGCCGCATTGCAGCAATTTCATAAAAGGTGGCCATTATGATCAAGATTGCAATAAGTTGCAATATGGAAATTGGCAAAAAGGAAGGATTACGAGGAAATTAACAAAATATAAACATTTATTACAAACCGAACTCAATAATTGAAACATTCACTTCTCTAAGGCGCCTATCCTTTGTAAGGATTTTTCACGCGTCAGATCTAGGCGCAACATATTAGTTAGTAGGCTTGGCAATTCTTCACCCTGCAAATGCCAGAGGTCTAAGGTATAGCCATCGTTTAAGGGATCGATATAGGCACCATGTTGACGGATTTCGAAATGCAAATGCGGTCCAGTAGAACGCCCTGTCGATCCCACCAAACCTAATTCTTCACCGCGTAATAGCTTTTGGCCCACTGCGAGATTCTCAGCAAATTGACTGAGATGCGCATAATAAGTGTAGTAATTCCCACCGTGATCTAACACCACCAAATTGCCATACGCACCGCGCCACCCCATGAAAGCAACACGCGCTTCCGCTACGGCACTGACTGGCGTGCCCATGGCTGCAGCGAAGTCTACACCGATATGCTGTCTATGATGACGAATTGTGACTGTACGAAAACTCGTTTTCTTTTTTTTCTTGGCTAATTTAAGCGGCTTTTTAGACTTAATAGGCACACGCTGTTTTTGCGTTGTGATGCTCTTACCTATGCCGCGTGATAAGCGTCGAAAGCGCACCGGACTTTGCCAAAATAGTTTTTCAAAGTCGGTACCATTTTCATCAAAATAAGCACCCGCTTTTTCATCACGATTTAACCAAGTCACTGCTTGTAAGATTTTTTGTTTTTCTCTATCGGTATAGTCGAGCAACTCAAGCGCACTGATTTTTTCTGAACCGGTTTCTGCATCAGGTTCAGTCACTAGCCTAAAAGCTGAATTACTTACATTGCCTAGCGACTTACTCATTTCGCGCATCAAAATAGCAGCCTCCCAAATTAAATGAGAAGGAACCGGACTTGCTTCACTCACCAATGCTTGTTCCCAATCTTTCGCGGGTACGCGTATTTCTGTCCATTCAGCGCGATTTGAAGCCGACAAACTGGCATGCATAGCCCCAAACTGCATAGTCAAGCCATTTGTATGGAGGATAGCGAGATCAAACAACTCCTCACTCACAGGAAGCGCAAGCATCAACATGGAACCAGAGTTCGCAACTTCAGCAGCGACATAATGCAAACAAGCTTGCTTGATTGAGAGCTGTTTATCAGACAATGAAGCAGCTAAATCATCGGTCGATAAATGTAACCGCTCCACCAGTAAAGGCAATGCAGCAGCTGGCAAACATCCACGAGAAAAATGTAGTCCTACTGATACAGCGGGCTGAACTGCTGGAGGTGCGCGATGATGAACATCTGTAATGACTGGCGCGCGTGAACGCTTTGTTGTCTGAGGCTTCTTATGTCCACTCCACGCAAGCGAAGTACATAACAAGAAAATGCATCCTACATACATATAGAGGGCTGTTCTATTCATATAGCAATCAAACACCCTATATAAAATATTGCAATAAAAATAATTTTTTAGCAGTCTGCTTATCCATATAGGATCAAGTGCACACCACATCTCTTATGACTATGTTTGTTGCTGCGTAAAGCTAGCTACGTAAACCTGTGTATTAAACAGACGGCGCATTATAACGATTAATTTTTTGCCGGCAGCGATGGTCAATCTGGGCTGTCATTAGAGCGAGCGTTTTAAGCATGTTTGCATCGCTTGAATCAACAAAAAATTGTTAATTTAAAAATAAAATCGCGCAGTTGAATCTATTTCATGCAGCTTTAAGATTTTCAGATAAGAAAATCAGGATGCGTTAAGTTGTCATAAGTCCTTGATTTTAATATAATATATTGCACCGCAACGGAATAACCATAACTAAAAGTAGTAGAAAATCATTTCTATAGTATTGACTTGATATACCCATCCTCCTAGAATCCGCACAGATTTAAGGGGATGTGGTTATCTTTAAGCTAATAATTTTTTCATTGCTTCTAACCACACCATCATCAAATTAGTAGTGCGCGCGTCTTAAATGTAATTCAACGCGGTAGTCGCATCTACTAACAACAAGATTGCTTCAGCGACCAACAGCGGTCGTCATCAAAGCAGCGCCAACATTTGCTAACAATTGTTTTAATAGCAAATGAAATTTTATTTCGCGGTGATTTTAAGCAGCAATATGTACGCTTGCTTTTGGCCTCATCTCAGAGTGCCTGACAAAGTCTGACCGGCTACTTATCTAACTTGCAACTAACGTTGAGGTTAGATAGGGTTTGAAGCTAGGCAAATTTTTCAGTCGTTTTGAGGGCCGCGATGATTCAGGAGGTAATATGAATAATCGATCAAGAGTAATTGCGCTCGCAGGTGCAGGCAAATTTGCCAAACTCGATCTCTCTACAAATAGTAGTCAACCACGTAGTAGTTTGCTCTCACGAGCTAGTGGCAGTCTTATCGCATTAGCGCTTGCCGCTACCTTAGCTTGGCTACTGGTTTATTTTCAGCCACAACTCGCTAGTCAAATGAAAGAGCTATCCGCTTTTTCTGAAGTGTATAACAGTGAGCAAAATGCGCAAATTAAAGCCTTTGATGACATGCTAGGCTTGTCAGCAGACGGTAAACGCATCAATGCCATACGCAATGTGTCTGATAACTCAGCGCGTGTCAGTGCTTCACCTTCAGAAGAGCAAGCACGTGTAGCTGCATGGTTAGCACGTCGCTACCACATCGCCAACAATGCAAGTGATATGTTGGTTGAACTTGCTTATAGCGCAGCGTATGAACAAAAAATTGATCCGCTGCTCGTATTAGCAGTCATGGCAATTGAATCACGCTTTAATCCACTCGCTGAAAGTAGAGTCGGCGCAAAAGGCTTAATGCAAGTTCTACCGAAAGCAAATGGCGATAAATTCCATGCGCATGGTGGACTTGATGCAGTTTTAAATCCAGTTGCTAACATTCAGGTTGGCGCAAAAATACTCAAAGACTTTATCCGTCGTGGCGGCTCTGTGGAAGCAGGATTAAAGCTCTATGTCGGAGCTGGCAATATGACGAGTGATCTAGGCTATGGCAATAAAGTATTGCAAGAGTATGAAAGACTGAAAGCCGTCGCTACTGGAAAATCTCAGCCTACATTCAATAATGCACCAGCTGCTGGTGCTATCAACATAGAGGCGAATCTTACGATTCCAACTGTTATACACGCTCCTGAAGAAGATGTCTAATCGCTGAACATAGCACGCAATAACTAAGCATAGTTAAAGAGCCCTAGTGGGCTCTTTTTTTATGCGCAATATTTTTTTCAAAACACTAAAAAAATAGTTGATGAAAATATTATTTTGAATCAATAGAACAGCGACTGTTTGAAATCATCAAGCAGGAACAAGATAGACTGAATTACTTACTTTACCTTTCAAATGACTAATCTCTATGAACCGCATTAATTCACAACCACGATCATCACAATTACCATACCCTAGCAATGAAAATAATAATAACTACCATACACCAACTAGACTAAGAATAAATGAAATATTAAATGACATGCGTAGTTGTGCCACACACAGAACGCACAAAGAAATAGAAAACTATGCGCACCAATTAGCAACGATTCTAGAAAATAATCCAACATTTAATGCGCTTGAACTTACAGGCGCATTTATTCAAAATGAAGCAGCACTGACCATTGTCAAAGCCTTAGAAAATAACAAGACTGTGACATCACTCAATCTTAGTAATAATTACATCAATGCTAATGGCATAATTGCTATCAATACATTATTACAAACCAACAGCACACTTATTACACTCGATCTATCAAGAAATTCTCTTGGCAATACTGGTGCCATTGCGATAGGCGAAATTTTAAAAAATAATAAAACTTTAAAAACTTTATATCTCAACGCTATACAGTTATCTTGTAAAGGAATTAGTGCTATCGCTAAAGGCTTACAAGAGAATTCATCACTAGAAGAAATAGAAATAAAGTACAACGATTTTTGTTACGACAGCACCGAAGCTATGGCACAAGTCCTAGAGAAAAATTCAACACTAAAATATATTGATTTGAGTGGAACCTGTATAGATATGCTTGGGGTTCAGGGAATAGCTGCAGCATTAAAAAATAATACTAGTATCAGAAATTTTTTTCTCACCTATGAATTTTTAAATGACAATGATTCAGACGATTCATATCCTGATAATTACATAGGAGATGACGGTTTTTTTGAAATTAATTCAGACTATGAAGAAAAAAGACAAGAGCATGAAAAAGACTTTTTAAAAGAATATGCAGTAATACAATTAATTTGCACGAGAAACCATCAAAGAGAAGCGCTAGAACATAAAGGAACAATTGCTTTTTGTTTGTTAGCGCCTGAACTACCGACAGAAATTGCTAATCTCATTGCACAAAAGTTACTCATCACTGAATGTGATGCTGCCACATTACGCCAACTAGGTGATAAAGTTTAACAGCCCATTAAAATAATTATTCAAATGAGAAAAACTTTATTCATCGAATAAGTTATCAATCATCGATAAAAATTCTTTAAATCAATCATCGTGTCTCTACTCTATATATCTTGATCTTAAATTATGTTCTCAACTTAAATCAATTTGCTTTTCTTATCTCTTTACTTTTTAACTTATTCACATAATTAATGAATTCATTAAGATCAAGTCTTCGCTATTCAGAACCAAATGCCTTTACATTATCGAAGTTTGAGCTAGCAGTAAAAGAAATAGCAGAAAATAAAACCAGCTATATCAATCTCACTAGCGATCATATAGATGATGATCAGCTTCAAAAACTAACCCAAGCCTTGGTCGGCAATACTTCCTTAAAAACTCTCAATCTAACTGATAACAATATCTATTATCAAGGCGCTCAGATACTAACAAAGGCTTTATTTGGCA
>CAMCXB010000047.1 GCA_945883145.1 Bordetella parapertussis
GATCATCTCAATTTAACGAGCGCATTAAACCGAATCGACATGGCCTCGATCGTTTTTTTCATCGGCATCTTACTTGCCGTGGCAACGCTGGAGCACTCACACATATTACCTTCGTTGGCGAATTGGTTAAGCGAAACAATAGGTAGAGAAGATTTAATCGTACTTTTAATCGGCATTATTAGTGCCATTGTGGATAACGTGCCATTAGTAGCAGCTTCTATTGGTATGTATAGCCTAGAACAACATTTACCAGATAGCTTTTTGTGGCAGTTTTTAGCGTATTGCGCTGGTACAGGTGGCTCTATCTTGATCATAGGCTCAGCTGCTGGTGTTGCTGCGATGGGCTTGGAACGTATTGATTTTGTTTGGTATCTTAAAAAAATCAGTTGGCTTGCATTTATTGGTTATCTAGCAGGTGCTCTCATCTACATCATACAAATTTCAATACTCTAATAAATCAATAAAAAAATTATGCTTGAACTTGTTGCAAGCTGTTTGGTGTTGACAGCGCTACTGGCTTATATAAATTTTCGATTCATTCATCTTCCCATCACGATAGGGTTAATGGTTACCTCATTAGGCCTTTCATTATTAGTTATTGTTTTAGATTTTATAGGCATTGATTTTGGTATGCATCTCAGCATGGAAAATATGTTGAGAAGCATTGATTTTTCTGCTGTACTCATGCAAGGAATGCTTTCTTTTCTATTGTTTGCCGGCGCTCTACATATCGATCTCACTGAACTTAAATTCTATCGTTGGCAGATTTTAGTGTTAGCATTTTTTTCCACATTACTCTCAACTTTTATTATAGGTTTAAGTGCGTGGTTAGCCTTACCAGTTATAGGTATACAACTCCCACTCATATATTGTTTGCTGTTCGGAGCACTCATTTCTCCAACCGATCCCATTGCAGTAATGGGCATACTTAAAGTAGCAGGGATACCAAAAAATCTAGAGTTAGTCATTTCTGGTGAATCACTATTTAACGATGGTGTTGGCGTTGTTATTTTTTCGATTTTAATGGGGATACTTCTACTCGGAAAAATGCCTACACTGAACGAAGGGCTAGGATTACTAGCGCATGAAGCAGGTGGTGGATTATTGTTCGGATTACTACTTGGCTATATTACATTTATTCTTTTGCGCAGTATTGATAGCTACCAAGTTGAAGTAATGATTACTTTAGCTGCAGTTATGGGCGGATATATGCTGGCAAGTAAGCTACACGTCTCTGGTCCACTCGCTATGGTTGTTGCCGGATTGATTATTGGCAATTATGGCCGTGAATTTGCTATGACACAAACCACACGCTTATATGTTGATATGTTTTGGGAAATGATAGATGGCATACTTAACGCTGTTTTATTCGTATTAATTGGAATGGAAGTACTACTCATTGCATTTTCATGGAACATCGCTCTATCTGGTTTCATAATGATCATCATCACATTAATAGCACGCGCCATTACGGTATGGTTACCAGTACATTTTTTCACAAGTTACTTTAAGCTACCCAAACGAGCTGGACTAGTTTTAACATGGGGAGGGCTAAGAGGTGGAATTTCTGTTGCTCTCGCTTTATCACTTCCTTTTGGAGAAGACCGTGACACCGTTTTATCCTTAACCTATTGCATCGTAGTGGCTTCTATACTAATTCAAGGACTTACCATAGGAAAGCTCACTAAACGCGTGACTAATCAAGCATAAAACTAGTCCAGCATAAAATTTACTTGTTTAACAAACTTATAAAACTGATTAACTTAAATTACCTAAATTCGTGGTTTCAAGTACGAAGTGCAACACGGTTTAAAGATTCATGAAACACCTGATGTGGGGTTTTAAATCCCAATCGTTTTCTTGGGCGGTGATTCAATCGATCTTCAATCATTTTAAGCTCTTCATCAGTAACAGTAGATAAACGACGCTTTTTAGGGATGTATTGCCTTAGTAAGCCGTTATAGTTTTCATTCGATCCACGCTGCCAGCTTGCAAAGGGATCAGCAAAGTAAGCCATCGATCCTAATGACGTATCAATGAACTTATGCTCCGCAAATTCTTTACCGTATCGTATGTAATCGTCTTAACCAGCGAAGCGAGTGGTTTAAGCCGCTTAATAATAGCGGCACTGACTTCATCAGACGTCTTACGATTAACCTTGCTCACCACTGCATAGCCGCTTTTTCTTTCAACAAGTGTCACGATAGCATGTTGATGCGCCGCTCCAATAACAGTGTCATCTTCCCAATGACCGACATGGGAGCGTCTCTCAATCGAATCTGGTCTCTCACTTATAGAGCGTCGGTCTGGGATTTGACCTCGTCGATCATAGCCACTTGCATAGCGTTTACGTCTTTTTTTCTGGCATCGCAAAGAGCGCCATAAATGACCGCCTTGCGCTTTATCTGCATAGATCTTGTAGTAAATCGTCTCATGGCTAATCGGCAGCTGACTGGCTATTTATTCAGGACTCCATTGCAGACCGAGAAGAGATCGCACTTCAAGCACAATCTGTTCATCAATTTCTCTGGCATTTCGGCTTCCTTGCGAACGCTCATAAGACAAATTCTGCGCTTGGCGTGGTCTATAGCCTCGACGACCACAGCCACGACTTATTTCTCGACTAATCGTCGATTTATGGCGCCCCAAAATCTGGGCAATTTCAGATTGTGTTTGACCTGCTTTCATGAGCGCATAAATCTGGTAACGTTCGGTAAGGCTCTCGTGTTTATAGGTCATAGGCTTCTTCGACTGGCTGGTCAAAAAGCTTTGATACTAATGCATCTCAGCCATTCAACCCGTTAATCAAAGTTGCACTTCGTCCTTGAATTCACCATTGTGTATTTTTTTTAAATTTTTTAATAGGCAGGTTATGGATGGTCGATTACGCTGCGCTAATCGTACCTACAAATCACAACACAAGCAGCTAATAAATGTGCGGTTGATTAGCGCAAGTTGAATTGCGTGATCCCTGCTTGATCAGTTTGTTTTTGTTCGAGTTTGATGTCAGCGTTTTTCTTATTGGTAGCATCGCGCTCTACCATGGCTTCCATTTTGAGTTGTTGTCTATAAGCTTCTGACCACAAAGCTTTAACGCGCTCTAGTTCTGCTTGTGCAGTTTCCATTTGTGCAGTCACTCTTTCTGTGAGTGAGCCTAAATGCTCAAGAAATTGTCGATATGCCAGATTGTCTGCAATCATATGCATTTCTTTTTGTGTGGCGTGATAACGGGTTATGTAATCAACACGCAAAGTTTCTATATGATCCAGACTAGCTTGCAATTGTGTGACACGCGCACGCGCTGTCACAACCACAGACTGTGCTTCTTCTGTTGCTGTTTTTGCGCGATTAGCTAAAATTTTCCAAGTGTTGTTCATGTGCCGTATGTTTTATTCAGTTGTTAATTGTGGTGACAGGGTGAATCAGACTGCCATCAGCTCTCTAATCTCTTGTCTGGTTTTTTCATAATCTTCATTGATGTGCATATCTTGTTTTAAGAAATGCTCTAAGCGAGCACGCAAGGCGATTGCTTGATCAATGTCGGGATTCGATCCTGCTTCATATGCACCTACTGAAATCAAATCTTGATTTTGTTGATACAAGGACCACAATCGTCTGAAACGATTCGCTGTGTGTAAATCACCAGGTGCTACTAGATTTTGCATCACACGTGAGATGGAGCCATTCAAATCAATCGCTGGATAATGCGATGCATCCGCTAATTTACGTGACAACATGACTTGACCGTCAAGCGAGGCACGTGCAATGTCCACAATCGGATCTTGTGCATCATCACCTTCAGCCAACACGGTATAAATCGCTGTGATCGCACCATAACCATGACGGCCTACTCCAGTGCGTTCAATTAAATTCGGTAGTAATGCAAACACAGAAGGTGGATAACCTTTTGCTGTCGGTGGTTCGCCAATGGCTAGTCCAATTTCACGTTGAGCATGCGCCACACGCGTTAAGCTATCCATCATCATCAAAACGTTTTTGCCTTGATCACGAAAATATTCTGCAATCACATGCGTGAGATGAGTAGCTTTGAGTCGCAACACTGGTGAAACATTAGCAGGTGCTGCAATGACGACGGCTTTTGCGCGCCCTTCAGGACCGAGCACTTCATTAATGAAGGCTTGTACTTCACGACCACGTTCACCGATCAATCCAATCACAACCACATCGGCTTTAGTAAAGCGCGTCATCATGCCTAAGAGCGAGCTCTTACCTACACCTGAACCTGCGATTAAACCTATACGTTGTCCTCTACCCATGGTGAGTAAGCCATTAATGGCTTTGACACCGACATCCAAGACTTGATTAATCGGACCACGCTCCATAGGATTAATGGGCAAACCAAGTAAAGCAAGTTTGTCTGGACATTCTGGTGCAGGCAATCCATCTAAGGGTTCACCTAGAGGGCCAATCACACGACCTAACAGTTCAGGTCCTAGACTGGCTTCTGAGGAATGACTAATGACACGCACTGTTGCACCTGGACCGATACCAGCTGAATCCGTGAAAGGCATTAAGAATAAAGTTTGATCATTAAAGCCGACAACTTCAGCGGCTAATTTTTGACCACCAGTACCTTCGATTTCGCAATGCGCACCGAGTGGTGCCATGATGCCGCGTGCTTCTAAGGTCATACCAACCAAACGCGCTAAGGTACCTGTGTGACAAGGCGCTGGTGCACGTGTTTGATTAATGAGTCCTTCTACGACATCGGCATAATCAATCATGATCTAAACCTGTAGGAGGAACTCCTGATTCATGATTTTCATTAGCTTGTGCGTTTGTTGTGTTGGTTGTGTTAATTGCACTAGAGACTGCGACTGTTTCTACATCTTGTTGGCGACTTTCCATACGCGCTGCCAAGCTATTACCTACACCAGCATTTGTACTTGCATTATTGCGCCAACCTGTAGGCGCTGCTTCTTTTAATGATTTACTTAATGCTTGTACACGTCTTTCAATTAAATCCTCAACCACTGCACCATCGAGTGAGACACGGACACTACCGCGCTGCAAAGTGGAGTTGGGACGCAAGCTAATGGTTGTACCAAACTGCTCGGCTAAAGGTTTATAGAGTTCGAGATCATCGGGATTCAAATGAACGATGAGTGTTTTTTCACTACTCTCTGACATTTCACGTACACAGTTTTCTACCATGCGTGAGATGACTTGACCTGATTGCGTTAATTCACCACGCACTAATTGTTCTGCGAGATGCACGGCTAATTTTTTGACAGGATCAAATAAAGCATCTGCATCAGTGGATAATTCTTTTATACCGTCAACCATAGATTGCAGAGCGGTGACTTTGGCATCCATTTCGGCTTTGAGTTCAGTTAATGCTTGTGCATAACCTGTGTCAAATCCTTGCTGATGTCCTTCTGCATGCGCAGCTATGTGTGCTTCTTCGCGCGCTGCTTGAACTAAACTAGTCACAGCTTCATTACTTAAATTAGGTGTTTGTTCTGCTTGAATAAGCTCAACTTCTTCTTGCTCGGCCACACTTTCTTCTGCAGCGGCTGCTATAGCAGCCGCTTGCGCTGCTTGTTGTGCTGCTTGCTCTGCCGCTACTTGTGCGGCTTGTTGTGCGGCTTGTTCTGCTGCTTGTTGTTCTGCTTGAGCACGCGCTGCTTGCTCTGCTGCCAGTTGGTTGGCTTCTTCTGCGGGTGATGTTGTTTTTGTTTCAGATGCAGAAGGATGGTGTAATGTTGATCCAAGATCGACTTCTTGATCTAAGTCCTGATCAGCATTCTCTGCTATGAAACGATGATTAACGGATTCCTCTTCTTCTCTACCTAAACGGTCGGGCACAAAGGCTGTAGCCTTGCGACGCTCTGATTCGGCCACAAATTGTGGCCCTTCTTTTTCTAGCAAATTTTGGATAGAAAAGTCGTTGGTTTCCGAATCGAACATGAGATTCGGCATCCATTGCTTGCGCACCGGCGTTTTGCGAAGTTCAGACAAAATCTGCTCCGCCTGATGCTAAGATCAGATCACCTGATTCAGAGAGCTTACGTGCAGAACGCATGACTTTCTTCTGTGCGTCCTCTACTTCAGTCATACGCAATGGACCTTTGGCTTCCATATCATCGATAAACATGCCACGTGCACGACTCGACATATTGCTAAAGAACTTGTCTTTAATTTCGTCACTTGCACCTTTTAGGGCAGTCATCAAAAGATCTGGCTCTACTGCACGCATCAGCGCTTGGATACCACGGTTATCCACTGAGCCCAGATTATCAAAGCTAAACATATTATCTTGAATACGCAGCATGAGTTCTTCATCAATCTGACCCACGCCTTGCAGAATTGCGCCTTCTAATTCCACTTTAGTGAAGTTCATGATTTTTGCAGCAGCCTTCACACCACCAAAACTCGACGATGCTGCAGAAGCATTGTTAGAGAATTGTTTTTTCATGATAGTTTCTAATTCTTCCATCGCAGATGGTTGAACGGTATCCAGACTCGCTACACGTTGTATCACTTCAGGACGTGATTCAACCGGCAAAAATGCCAGTACGTCAGCAGCTACTTCTGATTCCAACACGGAGAGAATAATGGCGGTGACTTGAGGATGTTCACCACGTATCATCTCGGCGATAGCACGTGCATCCATCCATTGCAAAATTTCTAAACCACGGCTAGCGCGATTGGGCATGATGCGTGATAGTACTGACGCTGCTTTATCCGGACCTAGTGCCCGTTTCAATACCGTTTCTACGTATTCAATTGTTCCCAATGAAAGACTGGTTTGTTTTTTCAGTGTTTCAACAAATTGATCTAACACTGCGTTGACTGCTTCTTGTGACAGATCAGCAACCGAGACCATGGCAGCACCTAAAGCCTGTACTTCTTTAGGATCGAGGTAACTAATGATGTTGGAAGCTAGGTCTTCTCCCAATAGCAACATCAACACCGCAGCACGCTGGGTGTTGGTCATCGCTTCTAATTCAGCTTTCAACGCTTCCGACATAGGAGGCGGCTCTGATTTAGGCTTAGGAGCATCCGGCGCTTTTTCCTCTTTGGGAGCTGCCTTCGCTTTTGCTTCTTTCTTATCTTCTTTTTTATCCGCCATCTTCGACCTCTGTTACCGTTACTTTTATTGTTTGCTCAATGTTCTTTGTGAAGATCTTCTCGTAGTAAAGTCGAACTAAGACCCTATTACTTCCCCTTCAACATATTTTTAATCATTAAGACGACGCGACCTTGTTCTTTTTCTGACAACACCTTTACCAGCACCAGTTTGTCTTCATAGCTATTCGCATTTTTCAGCATGTCTTCCGCCATGTTGTTTTTCTTCTTAGGCTTGAACTTCTTCTTCATCGCCTCCAAATCATTTGGATCTTCATCGTTCGGTTTATTTTCTTCTGCCATGATATTTCCTAGTTAACTTTAGTTCTTGACCATATTTTTCAATACCATCGCAACGCGACCAGATTCTTGTGACACCAGCATACGAATCAAAGCAACTTTATCATCATAGCTGTTTGCAGTATCCAGCATATCAGCAGAGAAGGTCGGTTTCTTAGGCTTCATGCTTTGCATTCTAGCTTTGAGTTCTTCTAAGGACTCGCCGTCATGTAGCTCGACTTCTTCTTCCTCTTCTTCTTCCTCTTCTTCTTCGCCGTCCTCTTCTTCTTCGCTTGCTGCTGCAGCCGCGGCTTCTGCTTCGGCGGCGGCTTTGGCAGCGGCTTCAGCGGCTTCTGCATCAGCGGCAGCTTTAGCAGCTGCGGCGGCATCTGCGGCGAGTTTGTTTTCATCCACCGGTGGTATTGCAGGCGGCATGATTTGCTGAATGGTTGGACCTTTCACCATCGGACGAACCACAGCGATTAAGAATACGATAATAACCAGTGCTGCGATCGCAATTTTAATGAAATTCTGAATATCACTGTTCTCATACCATTGCTCTGGCTTGTAATTAATTTGTGATTCAAAACGTGCTGGTGCAACGGTTACGACGTCACCACGTTCTGCGTTATAACCAACTGAACTACGAACCAGATTCAACATACGATCGAGTTCTTCAGCGGTATAAGGAATTGTTTTAGGTGCATTTGGTGCAGCTGGTTTGCCATCTGCAGGTGGTGGTGCAGGACGCTCAGCCACTACTACCGCCACGCTTAAACGTGAAATCGTACCGAGTGATTTTTTCTCATGACGAACTGCACGATCCATTTCAAAGTTACGAGTTGATTTGGTGGTCGTAATTTCATTGTTTAACGGTTTCTTTTCATTGGTATCCGTGTTCACCGTCAGATTTGCATCAGGTGGTGGTGTATTACTTAATGCACCAGGTATACCTTCAGGATCGAGTTTGAATTTACGCTCAGTAGTCATCGCCTCTGAACGAGGTTTGACACCTTTATCTTTATTGTCAAAATCTTCTGTTGTGGTTTCAACGGTGTCGAAATCCAAAGTCAGATTGACTTGTGATTGAATATTGTTTTCACCAACCACTGGTCCCAATAAATTAGTGACGCGATGACGATACTGATCTTCAGTGCGCATTTTGTGCTGCATCTGAGCGACGGTGAGTCCCATCGCTGCATCAACCGGATTTTCATCTGTCATCAAGTTACCTTGATCATCCACAATCGAGACGTTTTGTGGTGTGAGATAAGGCACACTAGAGGACACTAAATTAACGATTGCTTTTACCTGCGGTGTAGATACTGCACGACCGGTATGCGGTGTCACAACGACAGAAGCTTTTGGTGTTGCGCGATCACGCACAAATACGCTTTGCTTAGGCAAAGCGAGATGTACACGGGCTGATTTAATGGTGGAGATTTGCATAATGCTACGTGCAAGTTCTTGTTCCATCGCGGAGTTGTAATTGACTTGTTCCATGAACTGACTGGTGGTCATGGAAGAACGATCTTTCAAAGAGTCCATACCAATTGGTTGGGCTTCTTTAGGTATGCCTTGTCCTGCCAAGAAAATACGCGCTTCGTAATAACGTGGCTCTGCCACCATAATTTGACCCGTCGCTGTATCCAGCCTAGGTTTGAAGTCGCCTGCTTTTAATGCTTCCATTGCAGCTTGTTTATCGTTCTCTGTCATACCTGGCATGACGGCACGATACGGTACAGTTTGTGTTCCTTGATAAGCAACGAATGCAATCAGCAATACAAAAAGCAAAATGATCGCTGGTAGCGATCGACGTATGGAAGGTTGCTGAAGTACTTCTTCGACTTTACCGCGAAATGCCATGACGCCACCCGCTACACCTGTTAAGGGTGCGCTAGGATTATTCATCGTCGCTGGAAGTCCTGCGTTAGTTGCGGCCATGGGCATGGCACCTGCAGCTCCATCACCAGCATTGGAATTACCACTTGGTGGTAGCTGCGGTGGCATACCACCCATGTTCATCGTTGCTTCAGCCATGTTTTACTCTCTGTAAGGTCCTGCTATTCAATGAATTCTGTATTTATTACACTGGCATGTTCATGATTTCTTCATAAGCACGCAAAATTTTGTTACGTACTTGAAGTGTGGCTTCAAAGGCAATCGATGATTTCTGCATCGCGAGAACAACATCGGTTAAGGGCACATCTTCACCACGGTCATAAGCTTCACGCATTGCACCTGCTTTCATCGCAACTTCATTATCTCTTTCTACTGCACTTTTAACGGCATCAAAAAATGTCGGCTTACCGACTTCGGGTGCTTCACGAGTCAGAACTGCAGGTGTATTTTTTCCTGCTGCATCCGTCTGATATTGACGAATGGTCGCTAACATGGAATGAATATTGGTCTGTGTGGTGACTCTATCTATCATGATTGATGCTCCCCGATTTATCGAGCTGCCATTTGTGTCATACCGCGTTCACGGAATTGCGCCATCTTGTAACGCAATGAACGAGGACTAATACCCAGTTTTTTAGCCGCTTCTATACGACTACTAGTCGCTTCAATCGCAGCCATGATGGCTTGATATTCACTACTTTTTACTGCACTGGATAAATCAATTTGATCAATGTTTTCTTTATTCAGCAGGAAAGGCATATGTGCTGAAATCAGTGGTTTGTTTTCAATGGTGTTAACCATCTCTATACGCGCTGTGACGTCGTCAAACATGAGATCTGATTCAGTAATCATGTCGCCTGATGCAAGCACTAATGCACGCTGTACGACATTTTCTAATTCACGGACATTGCCAGGCCATGGATATTGCAAGAGCAATTCCATTGCTTCTGATGTTAATTGCATGGTGCGATCTGCTGGACCATAGGTCGCAAGAAATTGTGCAACTAAAGGCAAGATGTCACCTGGACGTTCACGTAGCGGTGCGACTCTTAATTTGAATGCGCTGATACGGAAATATAAATCTTCACGGAATTCACGATTTTCAATCGCTTCACGTAAATCTTTATTCGTTGCTGCAACTAGTCGTATATCTAAATCGATCGGTGCGGTTGCGCCTAAGCGAGTGATTTTTCTTTCTTGCAGTACGCGTAATAATTTTGTTTGTAAGTGATAGGGCATTTCAGCGATCTCATCTAAAAAGATGGTGCCGCCATTCGCTTGTTCAAATAAACCACGATGCTCTTTCAATGCGCCTGTGAATGCACCCTTCTCATGACCAAACAATAAATCTTCGATCAAATTCTCAGGCAATGCAGCACAGTTCATTGCCACGAAAGGACCATCACTACGTTGTGAGGCATCATGTAACACACGTGCTAATACTTCTTTACCAGCTCCAGTTGGACCAACCACCAATGCAGAAACTTGTGTTTGTGCGACGCGCTTAGCCAGTTCTAATAAATGCTGACTGACTGGGTCGACAAAAATAAAGGTGCGTGAACTCTTGCTAGCCAAAGTTGATTTAGTCGGCGCTAGTGATAACGCATTACGCCAGCATTCAGGCGACCAGTCGTCTGAAGCAAGCACGTGATAAGCACCACGTCGCATCGCTTCTATACCTAGCTCTAAATGATTTCGATCAACGCGGCATAACACCGGAACTGCATGACCAAAAGCCTGTGTCAGTTTTTTGACTTCTTCGAGCAAGCCGACATCATCCATTAAGCGGATGACGACAAGTCTGGCTTTCGCCAAGCCTTGCTTGAGATCGTTTAACGTAGCAACAGGCAGAAGTTGCAAGCCCGCTTCCGCGAGTTGCTCACGTTCTAGAGTGCCTACTGCACTTTGTGGATCCAACCATAATGCTGGATGCGAGATATCTGTTATAGCGGTCACTTTGGATGCCTTTATTCCAATGAACAATTCCATTAGAGCAAGGCTCGTGCCAGCTGGAAATATGAGGTTTTATGGGGTTTTTGGCGGGGGTGAACGACTATCCGACAGGGCTCACCATGTGAAGCAAGACGAAATTTTGACAGCTAGAGCAGTTTTTTGATGCTAAAAAGTTAATTTTTTCTGCCGATTTATTCAGGACAGGATTTATAACCGCTATTTAAGCAATTTCCCGCCATAAATAAGGCATCTTCTAAATCTTTTGCAGGGATGCGCTTACCCGCTTGTGCCAATACCAGAGTGGCCTGACGTTCGCCATTGATACGGGCTAGTTCTGCCCATACCGCAGCTTTTTGTGGCTCTTTACGCCAGCCCTCGCCTGATAAATACAAGGAACTCGCCATTAATTGCGCAGCCGGATTGCCTTTTTTTGCAGCTTTTAAATACCAAGACAAAGCCACTGCCCCATCTTTTTTACCCGCCCATCCTTGGCGTTGGTATTCACCCATCATGTATTGCGCTTCAGGTAAACCTGTATTCGCAGCAGCGCTATACCAATGCAACGCTTGTGCTTGATTTTTCAACACGCCTCTGCCGTAGTGATGCAAGGTAGCTAAATTATATTGAGCCTGCGCTAAACCACCTTCGGCTGCTCGGGTGTACCAGAGCACGGCATCGTTATAGTTTTGATTTACGCCTAATCCATGTTCATACAGATAAGCGAGATTGTTTTGCGCTAAGACATCGCCAGTTTCTGCGGCTTTACGCAATGCTCTTTGTGCTGTTGAATAATGTCCGCGTTCAATCGCCTTCATTGCTACTTGTACATCTGCTTGAACAGTTGTACTGAGAACGAGTAAGGGAAATACGAAGAGGGAAAAAACTAACTGTCGCATCATGCGAAGTTATTACGCTCTTTGGACTGAGCAGTAACTGGAGGAAGTGATTTAGACATAAAGCCTTGGCAGCGCTGCCCATCGGCGCGCAAAACTTCCAACGCTGGAGAGATACGACTTTTAAAGCCCATTAGCTTGCATGAATAAGGCAAGCTAGGATCCCAGCTGACAGCAAAATAACGGCACTGCCAGCAATTTGGCGCGCCGTTCGTATCAGTCTGGTTTAAAGAATTCATTTTTTATTCCGTTTATCTCTTGCATCATGCCACGCACGGTACACAGCAGCAGCTAAGACACCTGCCAATATGGCGGATCCCAGCAACCCTTGCAAAAAATCTGCAAAGCTCATGTCAGGCGGCAAAAAGCGTTCGGGATGCAACCCGATCAAACCCAAAAACAGGACAGCAACAACTAAGACAACTCGCAACAACCGAATCAAAATGCGGCGACGATTATCTTGCTCATTCATCGTGAACTCCCATGACCTTAACCCTAAGGCATATTCTGTCATAGTTTTTTCACGCTTTCATCGTGTGAAGTGTTACAGAGCTAAGCTATTCGTTAGTGATTTACTCTATCGCTCTCGTTTAACCCTGTAACAACTTCAACACAGTTTGCTGACTCATATTTGCCTGCGCTAATACTGCTGTAGCGGCCTGCTGCATGATCTGCGTTTTTGCTAACTCAGTACTTGCAGAAGCATAATCAGCATCTTCAATCTGACTACGTGAAGCACTCGAATTAATCGACACGCTAGTCAAGGTATCAGTAACGTAGGTCAGACGATTCATCACTGCACCCATGGTTGCGCGGGTTGCATTGACTTTATCCATTGCCTCGTCGAGTGCGTCCAGAACAGAGTTCGCTCCCTCAGGGGTATTGATACGAATAGTCTTTACTTTGTCATCGACGTCAGAAGTAATTCTGCTTGTGATCGGGCCATTCTTACCGAAGTCAGCAAGGTCAATCGTAATAGTCTGATTAGCACTTGATCCTACTTGAAAGAACAAACGACCTGTCTTTGGCGGTTGCATCTTGCTATCAGCATCCGTCACTTCGCCACCAAATGTACCTGGTGTAAAGCCTAGACCTTCAAAGTTACCGGTTACGCCACTTGCGCCCGTCTCAATTTTGAAACGATCATGAGGAGGATGGCCAGGGCCACCGGAGATCGGCGCAAGTACAGGGCTAGAACCAAACAACTCTGGATCATTGAAAAGTGGACTTTGTGCAGCTAATTCAACACGACCATATGCAGTCGGAATACCGTCTAATAAGGCTTGGTCAGTCTCTTCTACACCAGTTGTAGTAACAACTGTGATGCCATCCAAACCTAATTCATTCGGATCTGTTAAATCTGCCGAAGAGTCGTTAACAACACCGACAGACAAATTACGCCCATCAGAAGTTGTAAAGCTTAAGCGGTTACCTGTGGTCATTGATACATCAATGTTTGAATCAGACAAAACACGATTCAACGCATCTTTCAAAAACTTCACACGGTCGCCAGGTGCAGCATAACTATCCGGCGCACTCACCTCTAAAGGAATTTTAGTGTCAGAAAAATCTAGCTGATAACTAGGTTCCACAATCGGTGTGACTGCTTTATCGCCATAATTAATCGTGATGCTTTGACCATTCACATAGATGATTGAACTAACAGGTTCGCTCGTCAATGAGGTTGGATCACTCGTCGAATCACCTGCACCTTGAATAACTGGTCCTATTGCTTTTGCATTGACACCGGTTTCAGCAGATTTTGAATTAATCGCTGCGGCAATCGCAATCGCACTAGCACTTGGCGTACTGGTGGTTGAGTAATGTGAGTAAGGATCATCCACTGAAGCTGATGCTGGAATTGGTGTTCCATTGATACGTAGATCACCCTCATTCATTGGAATGATTTCAGCAGCACTGTTAGCGATTGGACGTGATGTCGTCACCATTTTCGCTACGTTTTGCGTATAGTCACCTTCTGGCAAACGTGCACGAGTGATGTCTTTTCCTAACTGACTGGTGAGCTTCACTTCAGCTTCAACTTTCGCTTCTAGTGAATAGGTACTTACCTGTACACCACCACGTAAACCGAAGTAGCTTTCACCACTTGCATTCGTGTGATCACCAAAGAGTTGAACTTCTATGTTACGACCATCAATGGCTTCTAATGTGATCCCGCGAGTATCATCATTGGTGTCAATCGCTTTGACGCCAGTTTTTGCGCTAATTTCATTAATCGCAGCCACCATCGCAGCACGTGATTCACGAACGTTGTCTTTTACCGAGGTGACATCTGGCGTTTTCCAACCATTAATCACTGCGAAACCTGTTGATCCACCTGGTGTCGGATCTTTAACTACAGGCACACCATTCATCACGTTATCGTTCGCTACGGCTACTACACCCGTTTCCTTAGTGAGACGATTGATAGCAGCTGAAATCGCGATCGCTGAACCACCTGCATTGGTTTTTGGCGAAACCGTATCATCTTTAGCAAACGATGGATTAATCGTGATGCCATTAATGATCAAGTCACCAGTCTCAAGATTATCGACGACGGGATTACCGCTTCCATCATCCACCGTATCGTGATATTCACCCGATGAGGTAATTTTATATACTGGTCTCTCGCCCACTCGCTGACCGACGCTGCCGTCAAGGATGGAAAAACCATTCCATTCGACCATTTTCGATGTGCGGTTTATCTCTTGCTTGAGCTGTTGGAATTCTAGATCAAGATAATCTCTTTGATCACTTGAATTCGTGTCCGTGATCGCTTGAATAGCAAGTTCGCGCATACGCTGCATCATGTCGTTGATAGCGACGGTGCCACCTTCGGCAGTCTGTATCAGCGAAGTTGCATCGCCAGCATTTCGAATCGCCATATTTAATGAGCGAATCTGTTGCGTCATTCTGGTCGCGATTGCCATACCTGCAGCATCGTCCTTTGCCGAGTTAACGCGCTTACCAGTTGACAACTGGTTCATCGCTGTTGACAAGGCTCGGTCGGTGCCCTTCATGGCCGCCTGACTAAAGAGCGCTTTAACGTTTGTGTTGATGACTGACATACTCAGTTTCTCCTTCCGGATTCTGTACGGGTACTACGATTCTGTAGGGAAAATCCCTTTTGTTCATTACCTAAGCAATACCCGTGCCAGTTAAAAAGTTCTTGAATAACAAGGGGTTTTGCCTTGATTTGCCTTAAAAACATCCCCGGCAAACTTGGGGTGGCAAGAATTGTCGGTTTTCCGGCAGCTTGTTGCCGCTGACAATGCCGTTGCCATAAAGACATTTTCTTATTGCTCCACTGCGCGTAAACCAAGAGCACCTGATACTGCGTCGTACTCTGTTAAGAGCTCAGGATGATCTGGGAAATGGGTCAGTGCAACGCGTGCAGCTTCTAATGCAGCTGCGAGCTCTAGATCACAACGCAGAGCGCGGATCAACATGGCATGCGTAAATACGGTAGCTTGATTGCCTTGCATTTCCATCAATTGCGTCAGTAGATCTACAGCGTGAGACCAATCTTCACGCATGACTGACAATAAACTGGTGATGACCAGAATATCTTCATTGACGGGATACAAAGCTAAACCGGCTTCGCCTAATGCGTAAGCCAACTCTGTCCGGTCTTCCGCTACCAAAGATTGAATGGCAACACGGATTTCAGCTGGCGTAAATTTAGAGATCTGCTTTGTATTAAAAAAGCGACCTGCCGCCGACTGGGACATAAGTTCTTGTGCGAGAGTAGACATAGTAATGCTCCTGTTTGTGTTAACTGTGCTGGTGGTTCAAAACGAATTGCTGGATGAAACTCGTCTTGCTCACGTCCTATTAAGCAAACGCTGTGCCAGCAAAAACAATCAAGTACTTTTTTTTAAAAAAAACTTCTGTATATATATGTTGTGTGCACTTATCACGACCTGCTTAATTTTTAAGCGACCACATCCCCCTCCAATGCAAAACTAATGCCTAAACATCATTTGGGAAAAGTTTTGCCGCAATTGCCGCATGAAATCGGCAAAGCATGTCCGCTAGCGGCAATGAATTTTTGACCTTCTTAAGCTTATGGCAAACCCTGTTCATCTTTTGCCGCTTTCTGGCTAACTTGTGCCGCTCACTTGGCATGTTCAGTGCATTCACTTGCCGCATATGTCGAATTTTTAACAAGTGCCAACACTGCTATAAGTTTTATTACGATTACTTCGCTTTATGTGGCAGGCTTTTTGCTTATAGGGAACCTATCATTCTCAATTGGAGGTAGAAGAAAATGAATAATGATGCGCAAGCTTTAATGAATCAACAAGCCGAGTTAGCGGAAGCGGCTTTATACGCGCAAGAGTGGATTAACACAGCCACTTCTATTTTAGAAAAGCAACCTGCGATCTTACGCAGCGAACAACCGAATCAAGCGTTTGATGCACTTGCTGCTTCAGTCGATGGTTTAGATTGGCTGCATCAACTTGCCAACGCAGCGCATAACCTCGGTGAAATTGAATTTGATGAGAATGGCAATAGTACATTTTCAAAATTCGGCAATAGCTTATTAAACATTACCACCGAACTCGTGAATGTCATGGAAGCTTCCGATACTTTGCTTTTAGCAGATTTAGTGGAATATGAATTACTTCCATTGCTAGCCAATTTCCGTCAGTCCGCTAATGAATTAGTTGCGTAAGTATTGGGGAAGAATGTGCAGCCAGATGATTTAAAACTTTGGGAAGCAAATCTCTCTATCTTGAGAGAGACGCATCCACAAGCTGCAACATTACTCGCAACCGCGAAAGCGCTACCCAATACAGATGCAAAAGACCTCAGTCTTCAATTAGGAAGAAAAGGTCATTTAACTCTTTTATCCCGTGATAAGTTAGGTGAGTATTATTTACACAGTCTTTATGATCCCATCAGCGAAGCCAAGCAAACTGCCATTAAAGAGCTAGATGATCCAAAATTAAATGTCGTCGTCATTTTTGGATTTGGTCTAGGGTATCTCGTAGAAGTGATACTCAAAGCATGTGACAACAAAACACGTATAATTATTGTTGAGTCCAGACTAGATTGCTTAGTCACTGCCCTTTCCTCGCGTGCACTAGATACTGTTTTATCAGATGAACGATTAAAATTCATTCTTGAAACTAATAGCAAAAAAGCGGCAACCAAGACCAACCTAGAATTAAGTTTCGATAAACTTAAAAGTTGGAAAATCATAGCAACACCGCAGCAGACTCGATTTAATCAAACTTATTTAAAGTCTTATATCGATCATCTGGGTGCTTGTGTTAATCAGCGCGTCTCATCGTTTTCTACATCGATGAATCTATCCGCTTATTTTTTAAAAAATAGCGTCGCTAATATAGATGCAGCTGCACAATCACCTGGCGTAAAACAATTCACAGATTGCTGGAAAAATCGTCCAGCAGTCATCGTTGCAGCAGGACCATCATTAAATAAACAACTGGCTACCCTGCATGCTTATCAAGACAAGCTCTTAATAGTCGCAGTTGATAAAACTTGGCCTATATTAAAAGCAGCGGGAATCAAACCCCATATTGTTGTTGCAATTGATCCAAGGCGTCCTTGCTCTTGGGGTGATGATCCACCACAGGACGTTTGGTTTTTATCGGTTGGTAGTTGCAATCCTGATGTTGTTCACTCTATTAATACACAACGGATTGTTTCATATGGCAATCCCGTACATGAAAAAATATTCAAACATATTATTGGAGAACGCGGTGTCTTACATACCGGCGGCTCAGTAGCGACGAATGCTTTTTCATTTGCGCGTTTAATGGGTGCTTCTCCACTCATTATGATAGGACAAGACCTTGCCTATACAAATGGCGCTTCTCATGCAAGTGGCTATTTATGGCCAAAAACTTTAGATGAAGCCAAAGGTACCAAAGGGGATGGATTTCGTGAAATCGAAGGCTATCACGGTGATCGCGTACAAGTAGATCGTCAACTTGATTCCTATCGAAAGTGGTATGAAGATTTTATTGCCGCTCATCCTAACGACACTGTGATTAATGCAACCGAAGGCGGCGCAAAAATTTCAGGAACTAGACAACTCCCCTTCTCTGAAGCTTGTAGTCTTTATGCAGAAGACCATATCGTTACTGCAGAACCTATAGCGCATGCAGCGCAAGGCTTTACACCCATTGCTTATAGCGTTGTACAAGAAAAATTTGTAGAACTAATTGCGCAAATTGAATCTATTCAGTCGATTGCTGAAGAGGCTGAACAAATTTTTGAAAAACTCAGTCTTAATAAGCGAGGCAAAAAACATGAGCTGCGCTTACAAAACAGACTGAGCGATTTAAAAACAATGATTAGAGCAATAGACAGTCAAGGGAAATTATTTTTACAAGAAATCGTAAGAAAAGATTCATTTACCGCAGTAAGAAAAATAAAAATAGCAGAAGATAGTGACGCAGAAAGAGAAAATGTAGTGAGAGACTATTTCGAAGCCCTTGCCTATGGTTGCAAGAGAGCTATCGATCTCATTCATGAACACATGTATCCAAACCCAGAATATGCCAATAACGAAGCATTACTGGTTAAGTAAAATTTTAGAATAAGGTTATTTGTATGCGATTTGTTTTTCTTCATGTCGGAAATGATATTGCGCCAGCATTATTATGCAAATCCATATTACGTCGCATGCCTGATGCAGAGATTATTCAATGCACGGATGCGACTTCAGAAAAAATTCCAGGCGTAACTGAGTTAGTACGCTTTGAAGGCGACACAAAAAATCTCATGACTTTTAGACTGGAATGTTTTGCTGGCCTCAATAGTGAAAAATCAGCTATCTATATCGATACTGACATTCTTGTACTCGAAAAAATCAATCCCGATGCATTACTCGGTGACAGTGAAGTCGCTTTATGCGAAAGAACTTTTGATAGAAATAATCCTATAAACACCAAGTTTCGTGGCATGAATTTATCTGAATACACAGGCAAAACATTGGGCGAAGTCTATCCCATCATTGCCTGCTTTA
>CAMCXB010000048.1 GCA_945883145.1 Bordetella parapertussis
GTCGCTAAAATTTTATTCCGTGGCGAATACAATAAATTCGCTCTAGGTACATGGGTTGCACAAACTGGTTTACATTTACCGCAACGCAGACAATCTTTCACGCTATTCGTGATCGCACCAATATCACTTTGTTGCATGATGATTGATTCATGCCCCATCAAGCCGAATGAAGGTGTGTAAGCATTGCGCAAATCTGCCGGCATAGCAGGATTGCCTAACAACTTACCTTTATTAAAGCGTCCTTCAGGATCTATGCGTTCTTTATAAGAACGAAACTCACCGAGTTCTGCATCCGTTAAGAATTCTAATTTTGTGATGCCTATACCATGTTCACCCGAGATCACACCATTTAATGAACGTGCCAAGGTCATGATGCGTGCAACGGCTACATGTGCAGCTTGCAGCATTTGATAATCATCTGAATTCACTGGAATGTTGGTGTGCACATTGCCATCACCGGCATGCATATGCAATGCCACAAAAACACGGCCTCTGAGTACACGCTTATGAATCGCGCTGCATTCATCCAGAATTTGTTTGAATGCGCCACCCGTAAACAGTTGACGCAATACTGCACGCACTTCTGCTTTCCAAGAGATGCGCAAAGTGCGATCTTGTAATACATCAAAAACGCTTGTATTCGCTTGTGACTTTAAGCGCGCTTCTAAAACAGGAATCACATCTGGAATTGATAACTGCGTAGCGACATGAATTAATTCTTGGATCGGTGAATCGAGATGCTGTAGCAACCACAACCATCTTTTTTGTACAGTCTCCACACACTGTATCGCCTCACTCACACGATTTTCTAATAACTCCGCAGGTGGGATTTCAACACCCTCTGCATCATCATGCTTACCTAAAGGTAGATTCCCTTTAGTGAAAAATGCAGAGAGTGCATCTAACAACTCTAATTTATTTTTTATCGATAACTCGATGTTAATGCGCTCAATACCGTCGGTATATTCCCCCATGCGATCGAGTGGAATCACAACGTCTTCATTAATTTTGAATGCATTCGTATGTTTAGCGATAGCAGCAGTACGTGCGCGATCCAACCAGAATTTTTTACGTGCTTCAGGACTGACCGCAACAAAGCCTTCACCCACACGCGTATTTGCAATCCGCACCACTTCTGAAGCAGCACGCGCTACAGCTTCATCATCATCGCCAACGATGTCACCAAACAAAGCCATTTTAGGTAAGACACCACGTTTTGATTTAGTGGCATAACCAACTGCGCGTAAATAGCGTTCATCTAAATGTTCAAGTCCGGCTAATATGGCGCCGCCTTTTTTGGTTTCAGCATCGAGATAATTTTTTATCTCTACGATAGAAGGTATCGCTTCACGTGCCTGACCAAAAAACTCTAAACAAACCGTGCGCGTATGCTTAGGCATTTTGTGCAAGATCCAACGCGCTGAAGTGATCAGGCCATCGCAACCTTCTTTTTGTATCCCAGGCAAGCCAGATAAAAATTTATCGGTGACGTCTTTACCCAAACCTTCTTTACGAAATTTTTTGCCTTCGATTTCTAAGATATCGGTTTTGAAAGGCTGTTGGGTTTTGCCACGTTCACTCGGATGCGTCCACTCTAATTTAAAGCGTGCAATCGGTGCTTCATGAATTTTGCCTAGATTGTGATCCAGTCGTGTGACCATTAACCAATCACCATTCGGATCCACCATGCGCCAACTAGCGAGATTATCGAGGGCTGTGCCCCACAAGACCGCTTTTTTACCACCTGCATTCATAGCGATGTTGCCGCCTATGCAGGAAGCATCGGCAGAGGTTGGGTCTACTGCAAAGACAAAGCCCGCTTTTTCTGCTGCATCCGCTACACGTTTGGTGACCACACCGGCACCAGAATAAATCGTTGCATAGTCACGCGACAGACCAGGCAAGACGCGCATTTCTACTGCGCCTAATTGTTCTAATTTTTCTGTATTGATGACTGCAGATAAAGGCGTGAGTGGAATTGCACCACCGGTATAACCAGTGCCGCCTCCACGAGGAATGATGGTTAGGCCTAATTCAATACAGCCTTTCACCAAACCTGCGATTTCTTCTTCGGAGTCGGGTGTGAGCACAACAAAGGGATATTCCACACGCCAGTCAGTTGCATCGGTTACATGCGAGACGCGCGACAAACCATCGAATTTAATATTGTCTTGTTCGGTATAACGACTCAGTATTTTGCTAGTGCGACGACGTAAGTTCGCCATTTGCTTAAACTCATCAGCAAAATCTTCTATCGCTTTACGCGCCGCACTCAATAACGCTTCAACTTTGGCACTACGCACTGCTGATTCAGTATCGAGCTTGTCATCGATTTCTGCATCATGGCGTCGCTTATCTACTTCACCTAATCGATGGTACAGCGCATCAACAAGAGCTTGACGACGCACTGGGTTCTCCAGCATGTCTTCTTGCAAGTAGGGATTACGACGCACCACCCAAATGTCACCTAATACTTCATACAACATCCGTGCAGAGCGTCCGGTCTGTCGTGAACCACGCAACACGGAAAGTAATTCCCACGCTGGCTCACCCAACAAACGAATCACGATCTCGCGATCGGAAAAGGAGGTGTAGTTATAGGGGATTTCTCGCAGTCGAGGCGGTGCGCCATCGCTGTTTTCGTTAATCAAAGTGTGGAGTTGCGCGGGGGCGTTCATTTGGATGATGCTATAGGCATGAATCAAAGATGCATTCTAGCTGATTGCGCTCTTTGAAGCTGAGGCTAAGCGACTACATTGACTGCAATTACGAGCAAACTCAGAAGAACTGCCAGAACTGGTCGGGAACACGCATCAATAATTCGGTCAAGATCAGGTAACGTAAGAATTTACCGATTGCCATGTAGACGACACAAGGCCAAAAAGGCATTTTTAGCCAGCCTGCTACAGCACACAGCGGATCGCCAATGATGGGTAGCCATGACAACAACAAGGTTTTGGGCCCAAAAAACTTTAACCAAGCAAACCAGCGGGTTTCTTTTTCAGCTGCAAAGGTTTTTTTCGCGCCCACGCCCATCCAATAGCTGATTGCACCCCCTGCGGTATTGCCTACGGTGGCAACCAATAAAGCCATCCAAAACAAATCCGGATTAAGTTTTACCATTCCTAACAAGGCAGGTTCAGAGCCCATAGGAAGAATGGTGGATGACAAGAGACTGACGACAAACAAAGTCGGCAAACCTACTGCAGGTAGGGCAAGCAGATCAAGTAAATGCGCTGTGGCAGTAGCTAACATAGGCAGCAATCAATAAAACGCGTTAAGAGAAGAGTGGCTTAGCTAGACGTCACACTGCATGAAAAAAAGAGCGTCATCAAGGGATAAATCTGCTTATCCGTAGTCAGAAAAGTGTGTCCATTATAATGAGTCACCATGCAAATCGATTACCTTAAAAAAATTCTGACTTCCCGCGTCTATGACGTGGCCATAGAAACGCCACTTGAATTGGCACCAGCCTTATCTGGGCGTATGAATAATCAGATTTTTTTCAAGCGCGAAGATATGCAAAGCGTGTTTAGCTTCAAACTACGTGGCGCCTATAACAAGATGGCGCATCTCACACCCGCACAATTAAAACATGGGGTTATTTGCGCCTCTGCTGGTAATCATGCACAAGGCGTGGCGCTATCGGCTCACCGACTAGGTTGTCGTGCTGTGATTGTGATGCCGCTCACCACACCCAAAGTCAAAATTGATGCTGTTAAAGCACGTGGTGGTGAGGTTGTTTTGTTTGGTGAATCTTATTCCGATGCTTATGCTCATGCTCTGCAATTAGAGAAAAAACATAAATTGTCTTTTGTTCATCCTTTCGATGATCCCGATGTGATTGCAGGACAAGGCACCATAGGCATGGAAATTTTACGTCAGCATGCCGCACCAATTCATGCTGTGTTTGTGGCCATTGGTGGAGGTGGATTGATTGGCGGTGTTGCAGCGTATATTAAATCGGTGCGTCCAGAGATCAAAGTCATCGGCGTACAAACTACTGATTCCGATGCCATGGCACGTTCGATTAAAAGTGGACGTCGTGTCACTTTGACGGATGTGGGTTTGTTTTCAGATGGAACCGCTGTCAAACAAGTGGGCGAAGAAACTTTCCGTCTCACGAAAAAATATGTTGATGAAATTATTTTGGTCGACACCGATGCAGTCTGTGCTGCTATCAAAGATGTGTTTACTGATACACGTAGCATTCTTGAACCTGCTGGTGCTTTAGCAATTGCAGGTGCGAAAGCCTATGTGCAACGCTCTCAAGAAAATAAAAAGCCGCTGAAAGATGAAACGCTGATTGCGATCGCTTGCGGCGCCAACATGAATTTTGATCGTTTGCGTTTTGTTGCTGAACGCGCGGAAGTGGGTGAAGCTCATGAGGCTGTGTTTGCTGTCACTATTCCTGAAGAACGCGGTAGCTTTAAACGTTTTTGCCAACTAGTAGGCGCACGTGCAGTGACAGAATTTAATTATCGTATCAGCGATCAAAAAGAAGCCCATGTGTTTGTTGGACTTCAAGTAGCAAACAAAGATGAACCTAAAAAAATCAGTCAGCAATTCCAAAAGCAAGGCTTTAAAAATATCGATCTCACACAGGATGAATTAGCGAAACTGCATATTCGTCATCTGGTTGGTGGCAAAAGCGCTTTAGCGCAAGATGAATTGTTATATCGCTTTGAATTCCCAGAACGTCCTGGTGCTTTAATGCGGTTTTTAAATAGCTTGGCGCCGAATTGGAATATCAGTTTGTTTCATTATCGTAGTCAGGGTGGCGATGTGGGTCGTGTTTTAGTTGGCTTACAAGTACCCAAGAAAGAAATGAAAGACTTCCGTGATTTCTTAGCTACGCTAGGTTATCGTCATTGGGATGAAAGCGGCAATCCTGCCTATAAACTTTTTCTTTAAACAGCACACACTGTTTGTGCTGCTATTCCCACTATGACTTTGGATGCCTCACCGAGTGACTCACCACTAGGAAAAATTTCAACTGGCCCTGATGGCTACGATCCCTCAATTTTGTTTGTTATGCCGCGCGCAAACAAACGCGCTGAGCTAGGCTTAGACCACAAAGCTTTACCTTTTTTTGGGTTGGATGTATGGAATGCCTATGAAGTGTCTTGGCTAAATTTACGAGGCAAACCGCAGGTTGCTATTCTTTCTATTCAAGTGCCTGCAGACTCACCAAATATCATAGAATCGAAATCACTCAAGCTCTATCTAAATGGACTCAATCAATGTCGCTTAGCCGGCAGTGAAGCTGTTTTGAATTTATTGCAGGCCGATTTATCGGCTGGCTTTGGCGCAGCTCTTCAGATTCGACTCACTGAAGCAAGTGACTTTCAAAACATCGCTATTGGTCAACTCGAGGGGCTTTTACTTGATCGACTTGATGTAGAGATGGATAGCTATGACCCCACGCCTTCACTCTTGGTCACCAATACTGAACAGGCGCCGGTTGAGGAAAAACTAGTTTCTCATTTATTGAAAACGAATTGCTTAGTCACAGGTCAGCCAGATTGGGCCAGCATACAAATCCATTATGTGGGTTCGCAAATCCAACAAGAAGGTTTATTGAAATACCTCATAGGTTTTCGCTTTCATCAGGAATTTCACGAGCAATGTGTTGAACGCATTTTTATGGACATTTCGCGCCAATGTAGGCCTCAAAAACTCATGGTGTTGGCGCGCTATACAAGGCGCGGTGGGATTGATATCAATCCTTGGCGTAGTAATTTCTCTATGGCGCAGCAACCATCCAACATACGACTTGCAAGACAATAAAAAACCGATAGAAAATAACTGCCAGCGCAAAAGGTGGCGTAATAAACAGTTTGAAAAAGACAAGTATCTGATCTGACTTTTTTATTGAAACGATGGCTGCAAAATGCGCCTATAATGCCAACCCATCGACATTCTGGTGCGATGCTTCATGACACATTTCAGCAAAATTTTACCTGCGACGAACGTGGTACTCGACATAGAGTGCTCGAGTAAAAAACGTGCGTTTGAACAAGCGGGTCTACTCTTTGAAAATAATAATGGCATCGCCCGCTCTACGGTTTCCGAGAATTTATTTGCGCGCGAACGCTTAGGCTCCACTGGACTTGGACATGGCGTCGCCGTTCCTCATGGGCGTATCAAAGGTTTAAAAGCGCCTCTGGCTGCATTTGTGCGTTTAAGCGAAGCGATTCCGTTTGAATCGCCAGATGGCGAGCCAGTCAAACTGCTGATCTTTTTACTGATCCCAGACAATGTCACCCAGCAGCATCTAGAAATTCTGTCTGAAATCGCTGAAATGTTTTCAGATAAAGCCTTCCGCGCATCTCTGATCGAAGAGTTGGATGCGCAATTGCTACACACTCGCTTAGTGAGTTGGCATCCTGCAGAGCGTGACATGGCGTAAAGCCTTGTTTCTTTTCTATGCCACTCAACTCACCATTAACGATACAACAGCTCTACGAAGATAATCAGCACGCCCTAAAACTAGGTTGGATTGCAGGTATGACCGGCGATCAGCGCTTAATTTTTGGCGATGCCGCTTCTGCTGCAGATCAGGTAGGTCATCTCAACCTTATTCATCCTGGTCGTATACAAGTTTTTGGGCAGCAGGAAATTGATTACATCAATCGTATTTCCGAACACAGTCGTATGATTCAAACGCGCGAACTCGTGGCGGGCACACCTCCAGCTTTCATCATTGCGCAATCCTTAGATCTCCATCCTCATTTAGTTCAAGTGTGTAATGAGCATAATATTCCTTTGCTCTCTACCCCTTTACCTGCTGCGCAAGTCATCGATTATTTACGCGTTTATCTCTCTAAAAAACTCGCTTTGCGTATCACTATGCATGGCGTGTTCATGGATGTGTTGGGTGTGGGTGTATTAATTACAGGCGAGTCAGGTTTAGGTAAAAGTGAGTTAGGTTTAGAACTGATTTCACGTGATCATGGACTGGTTGCCGATGATGCGGTTGAATTCGCTCGCATTGCACCGCACATGATAGAAGGACGTTGTCCACCCTTATTACAAAACCTACTTGAAGTGCGTGGATTAGGTTTATTAGATATCCGTACTATTTTTGGTGAGACAGCCGTAAGACGCAAAATGCGCTTGAAATTGATTGTGCATTTAGTGCGCAGAAAAACGCTAGAAGAAAACTATGAACGTCTACCTTTGCATCAGCAAACACAAGATGTTTTAGGACTAGCTGTGCGTAAAGTGATCATTCCCGTTGAAGCAGGTCGCAATCTGGCAGTGCTATTAGAAGCTGCGGTTCGTAATACTATTTTACAAATGCGTGGCATCGATACGCTGGCTGATTTTATGGAAAGACAGCAGCAAGCCATGGGAAATGAATAAGCAGGTCTAGCATTCAAGCTAAGCACTGCTATTATTCACCCCATGCGCATCATCCTCCTTACCGGCATTTCCGGCTCTGGCAAATCTGTAGGCCTCAATGTCCTTGAGGATGCCGGTTATTTTTGCGTCGATAATTTACCGCCCTCTCTACTACGCTCATTAGTGGAAACTCGCACCAGTGAAGGCGCCGTCAATCTTGCTGTTGCAGTCGATGCACGTAGTGCCAACTCATTATCGTCTCTGCCAGCTGATGTACAGTGGTTAAAAGAACAAGGGCATTTAGTTAAAGTCTTATTCTTAACTGCAAAAACCGAATCACTGATTAATCGTTTTTCTGAAACGCGCCGCAGTCATCCTCTGTCGCATCGTTTGACATCGACTGCTGAGGCAGGTGCTCAGTTAGGTACTCAAGCAGGCAATCGTCCTACGTTGATAGAATGCATACGACAAGAACGCGATATGTTGGCGGAAGTCGAAGGCTTAGGACAACTGATTGATACATCTGGTTTATCAGCGAATCAATTACGCGCTTGGATTAAAGAGTTAGTCGAAAGTGAAAGCGTACCGCTCACTTTGTTATTTGAATCCTTTGCTTTCAAATATGGCGTGCCGCTGGATGCAGATTTAGTGTTTGATGTAAGAGTTGTTCCGAATCCTTTTTATGACAAAACATTACGTCCTCTCACTGGACGTGATCAACCTGTGATTCAATTTTTAACATCACAACCAACCGCGATCGCCCTACAAGAAGACATTCGCGCTTTTATCGACAAATGGCTACCTGCTTATAAAGCAGATAATCGTAGCTATCTCACTGTTGCAATTGGCTGCACGGGTGGACAACATCGTTCTGTTTTTATGGTTGAACGACTGGCTGCACATTTTCAAACTAAAGCCGGTGTATTGATACGACACCGCGAGTTGGATTAATTCACCTATGGCAGACGCCACCGATCTATGGATCGCTCTCTTTCCACTCAATACCGTATTGTTTCCTGATGGTGTGTTGCCATTGCGTGTTTTCGAAACACGTTATATCGATATGGTGCGTGCCTGCATGAAAGCTAACACACCATTTGGTGTGGTGGCGATTCAAAGTGGCGCAGAAATCGGCGAGGTGGCGACACCTTATTATGTAGGCACGATTGCACACATTACCGAATGGGATATGCCTGAGCTAGGTGTATTACTGATAGAAACAAGAGGTGGTGAACGCTTTCGTATACTCGAAACACGTTTATTACCTAGTCAACGTCTTGAAGCGCGTGTGGAATTAATTCCAGTTGAACCTAAGGTTGAAGGTGGTAATACCTTGAAAGTATGTGCAGAAGTATTGAACGTTGTGATACGCGATATAGAGCGACGCGCAAAAGAAGATCAAGAACCGCAGTTTATTGCACCTTTTTCTGAACCCTATGCACTCGACAATCCTGCTTGGGTAGCAAATCGTTGGTGTGAAATACTGCCAATTCCACTAGAAGAAAAACAGCGTTTACTAGAGCTACAAGATGTCACACTTCGATTACAAACCATAGAAGATTTTTTACATGAACATAAAGTGATTTAACTTCACTCTCTTAATTCACCTCCAACTTCAGTAATAATTTTTTTACCGGTGCAGGCAAAGCGGCGTTAGCAATGTCTTGCAAACTCACCCAAGAAAATTCCGCTTGTGCAGCCAGTGTAGTTCGTTTTTTCAATGACAGATAAACTGGTTGTATGTGTAATTTGTAATGTGTAAAACCATGTGAAAAAACAGGCAGTAATTCCCATGTATCTAACTCGCCGAAATCACGTAAAGCACGTTGCATAGAACGACGTGAAATAGTATCTGATTCCAACGGCATGACACGTGAGAGTTCAGGTAAAGACAATAAGCCTCCCCAAATACCTTGCGCAGGTCTTTGTTCTAGCAATACTACTCCTTTATGTATGACGACTAACATCACAGTTGATTTTTCAGGTATCGTTTTTTTTGGTTTGCGTGCTGGCAAACTAGCTGTTCTTCCCGTCGCTGCAGCAATGCATCGGCTTTGCATGGGACATTGCGGACACAAAGGTCGACTGCGTACACACACTGTTGCACCGAGATCCATTAAGCCTTGTGTATAAGCTTCTACACTACGTGGTGGCATTAATGATTCCGCGCGCTCCCACAACATATTTTCTATGCGCTTCTCACCGGGATAACCTTCAATACCAAACACGCGACAAAACACACGCTTAACATTCCCATCAAGGATGGCTGCACGTGCACCAAATGCAAATGCAGCAATTGCAGCCGCAGTTGAACGACCTATGCCGGGCAGTTGCACTAATTGTTCGGGATCAGAGGGAAATACACCACCATGTTGCGTCATGATTTGTTGTGCACAGCGATGTAAATTACGAGCACGTGTGTAATAGCCTAGTCCACTCCAATACGCCATGACTTCTTCAACCGGTGCATGCGCGAGTGCAGAGACAGAATCAAAGCGCGATAGAAAACGCAGGTAATAGGGAATGACAGCTGTTACCTGCGTTTGTTGTAACATGATTTCAGATAACCAAATGCGATAGGGATCGCGCGTGTTTTGCCATGGCAGTTGATGACGACCATGTTTCTTTTGCCAAGCAATCAAGTCAACAGAAAAAGTCTTATCACCCGCGATGGAGGGTGTGTCGAGTACGCGCTTCATAAGCAATGCTTAGCGTCTTTGTTCATGAAAAATAAGGTCATCATCCTGTGCATTAACGCTGACAGCGCGCGCAATAAAAAGTTGAGCGTTGTCCTTGTGTGATGCGTCGTATCTCTGCATGACACACATGACACGATTCACCTTCGCGATCATAAACAAAATACTCTTGTTGAAAATAACCGGCTTGACCATCCGCTCCCATAAAGTCGCGCAAGGTACTGCCGCCTTTTTCTATCGCCTTTGCCAAAATTCGCTGAATCGCTTCGGCTAAACGCTGATAACGCGCTAGGGCAATACGTCGTGCTGCCGTATTGGGATGAATGCCCGCTTCAAACAAACTCTCACATGCATAAATATTCCCCACCCCCACCACAATATCGCCTGCCAACAATACTTGTTTGATAGCGGCACTACGTGTGCGCGTCGCTTGATGCAATAACGCGCCTAAATCTGTGTGCAATAAAGGCTCAACACCTAAATTTTGTAATAAAGGGTGGTCTTCTACTGGTCCATCTTGACTGTCATGCCATAACACCGCACCAAATCGTCGTGGATCAGTTAATCGCATGACCGTCTGACCAAGCTGCAAATCAAAATGATCATGTTTTTCTGGCAAATGATGGACGGGCAATATCCGCAGATGACCAGACATACCCAGATGCACAATCAAACTGCCATGCTCAAAATGAATCAACAGATATTTTCCGCGCCGACCGGTTGAATGCACCACTCTATTACTCAGCAACTGTTTCAAGCGCGCAGGAAACGGCCATCGCAGGCCTTCTCTGCGCAGGACAACGCCAGTCACGCGTTGTTGCTCGAGATGCGGCGCAATACCGCGCCGGGTTACTTCAACTTCAGGGAGTTCTGGCATGATGGGTTGTCGGTATCCATTTCGACAGCGTAGTGCGTGCTATGTCGGACTTTCAGCGTAAAATCAGTATTCATCGCTTTGATTATGATCGTCTCTAGGTTTCTTGCCGTTTAGGACAGCCACTTGAAAAAAATTTTTGTCATTTTAACTCTGCCACTCACTCTGCATTGCATCAGCAATGCGCAGACTGCAGGTGATCACGCGAATCCGCACTCAAGTGCAAAAACGCAAAACCTGCCTTTGGTCTATCTGACAGAAGAGATTCTCTTTAAATACTTATCCGCAGAATTAGCTGAGCAACGAGGTAACAGTTTTGCTGCCTACTCCACCATGATGACGATTGCACGTAGTTCACGTGATCCTCGTATCGCCAGACGCGCAGCTGAAATGGCGATGAATAGTAAGTTAACGGTGGAAGCGGTGAAAGCAACCCAGTTCTGGGTAGAAGTTGACCCCACTTCAGAAGAAGCAGCACAAGTATTGTTAAGTTTGCTCTTGATTACCAATCAAACAGATGAAGCGAAAAAAATTCTCGCAAAACGACTCGCCAACAGTAATGCCGCCAATCTAGGCAGTGTGATTGCGCAAACACAGCGTCATTTAGCTCGCGTACCTGATCGCGCTCGTTCAGCAAGTCTTTTGAAAGAATTATTAGAACCTTATCGCAACTCGGTAGAAGCTCAACTGGCAATAGCAAAATCTGCACTTGATGCAGGCAAAGCTTCCGATGCGATGAAAGAATCACGTGATGTGGTGTCTAAAAATCCTCAATCTGAATTAGCTGTGCTGAGTTTAATTCAGTTGATGGAAGATAAAAACGAAGCACTCAAAGTACTCGCTGATTTTTTACAAAAAAATCCTAAATCACGCGACATTCGACTCACCTATGCGCGTTTATTACTTGAACTAGGCAAAGTAGCTGAGGCAAAAAAAGAATTTAAAACTTTATTACAGCAAGTCCCACAAGAGCAAACCAGTTTATATGCAATGGGCTTACTTGCTGCGCAAAGTGGTGAGTTTACAGAAGCAGAAAATTATCTGGCAGCGTATATAAAAACACTGAATGGCAATCGCGATCCCGAACGCGACTCTTCACAAGCTTTAATGGTGTTAGCGCAAATTGCAGAAGATAAAAATGATTTACCAACTGCTGTGAAATGGCTAGAGCAAGTCGACAGTAGTGCACAAAATAATTTTCTCACCGCCGTCATAAAACGTGCACACATTAAAGCAAAAGCGGGTCAACTTGATGAAGCAAGACAATTGCTTGCACAAACATCGACCGAAAATGATGAAGATAAAATTAAACTTCTGATTGGTGAAGCACAACTACTCAGAGACACAGGAAAATTAAACGAATCTCTGCAATTCATTGAAGAAGCGTTACAGCGTTTTAATGACAACACAGATTTGCTGTATGAATACGCCATGGTTGCGGAGAAAAATAGTCAGCTTGACCTGATGGAGCAATCACTACGAAAAATCATTGCGCTCACACCAAATAGTCCTCATCCCTACAATGCGCTCGGTTATATGCTAGCTGATCGCAACGTTCGTCTAAAAGAAGCACATGAACTCATTAGTAAAGCTGTGGCATTGGCGCCGGATGATGCCTACATTCTCGATAGCATGGGTTGGGTGGAATTTCGTTTGGGCCAACTCGATAAGGCAGAAGAAATTTTACGTCGTGCTTATGGCATTAAACCCGATTCTGAAATTGCTGCGCACTTAGGCGAAGTGCTGTGGACTAAAGGCCGCAATGACGAAGCAAAAAAACTCTGGCGTGCTGCAGTGAGTAAAGATCCTAAAAATGAAACGTTAAAAAAGACGTTACAACGTTTGCGTATTAAGCTCTAAGAGTTCGATCGCCTTTGCTGACTAACGAGACGTTATGCGTTATTTAATTCTGGTATTCGCTCTCTTGTTAGGTGCTTGTCAAACTACGCCTAGCATCAAAGCCTCTTCAAGCGTGGCACCTTACTACAAGGCCATTAGTTTAAGCGGCAGACTCTCGGTGAGTTACCAACAACAAGGTAAAGCACAATCCCTACAAGGTAAGTTTACGTGGGATCAAACTGCCAATACCACCAGCATTGCGCTATTCACACCACTCGGCCAGACGATTGCGCAAATCATGATCGAACCTGAGCGCGCCATGTTGCAACAGACAGGTGAAGCATTGCGTATTGCAAATGATGTAAATACACTCACCAGTGATGCTTTAGGTTGGCCTTTACCTGTGAATGGATTAAAGGAATGGTTACAAGGTTTTTATACCAACGCATTAGGTCAACAACAAGTCGTTATGCGTGATGCACAGGCTGGTTTTATCGATAACAGTTGGGAAGTGCAATACGTGTTGTGGCAAGAAGATGCATCAGGCTATCGCATTCCTAAACGCATAGACTTAAAACATCTTAGTAAACGCCATGGTGAAATCAATTTAAAAATTGTGCTTGATAGCTGGACTCCTAAATGACGGCGCATTATTTCTCTGCTCCTGCAAAGTTAAATTTATTTTTGCATGTGGTTGGTCAACGCAGTGATGGTTATCATTTACTGCAATCTGTATTTCAACTCATTGATTTACAAGATCAGCTTTGCATTCGCTTACGTGATGATGGCGAGATTCATTTGCTGTCTGATATTGCCGGTGTAGATCCTGCTACCAATCTCGTCATGCGAGCTGCTCGCCTGTTAGAACAACTGGCACTGCAACGAGGACTGCAAATCCCAGGAGCTGATCTCTCACTAGAAAAGCAAATTCCCATGGGGGGTGGTCTCGGTGGCGGCTCCTCCGATGCAGCGACTACCCTGATCGCGCTCAATCATCTCTGGCAATTAGGTCTGACTCAAAATGAACTGATGCAGATCGGTCTTAGCTTAGGCGCGGATGTGCCATTTTTTTTACTGGGTCAAAATGCCTTTGTGGAGGGAATCGGTGAGAGGCTGTCCCCTCTGACGACTGAGGATGCATGGTTAGTGATTCTTCACCCTGGGGTGGCAGTACCTACGCCTCTGATATTTGGCTCCCCTCATTTGACACGAGACACCAAGTCCGTCAAAATGTCGGACTTTTCTTCATGGCTATTTTCATTCGGAAGAAATGATTTACAGGCAGTAGCAGAAAAAGCATTTCCAGAGGTTTTGGCAGCCTTAGATTGGCTAGGTCAGTTTGGAAACGCTAGGATGTCAGGTTCAGGAGCATGTGTGTTTGCCCGAATGACAGATCAAGCTGCTGCAAAGGCGGTAGTCCAGCAAGTCCCGCTAGGGTCTGGATGGCAAGCTTGGTGTTGCTCTACTTTGCAACATCACCCTTTGAAAAGCTTGCTAAATAAGTAATACGTAGTGTGTACACAAATTTTCGTCTGACGCATTGAGCACGACAGACAGACCGGTTGTGAAGGGGAATCGCCAAGCTGGTTAAGGCACTGGATTTTGATTCCAGCATTCCAAGGTTCGAATCCTTGTTCCCCTGCCATTAATTGAAGCGCGAAACATCCAGTCAGGCCGCACGCTCCTAGCGAGCGAGCGGCTTTTGATCTTTTAACCTATCGCATCCTGAGGTCCTATGGTCCACGAAAACCTAATGGTTTTTACCGGCAGTGCTAATCCGGAGCTGGCTGCGGGCGTGGTTGGTCAACTTGGTATCGCATTGGGCAAAGCGGTGGTATCGCGTTTCTCTGATGGTGAAATCGTGGTTGAGATTAATGAGAATGTGCGCGGCAAAGATGTCTTTGTGTTGCAATCGACTTGTGCACCGACCAATGACCACTTAATGGAAATCATGCTGATGGTCGATGCTTTGAAGCGTGCATCAGCAGGCCGTATTACTGCAGCGATTCCTTATTACGGCTACTCCAGACAAGATCGTCGCCCGCGCTCGGCGCGTGTTGCGATCTCTGCCAAAGTGGTCGCCAATATGTTGCAAGAAGCAGGCGTTGAGCGTGTGTTGATTATGGATTTGCATGCAGATCAAATTCAGGGATTCTTTGATATCCCCGTTGATAATATTTATGCTTCACCGATTTTGCTGACCGATTTAGTTGAGAAGAATTACGATGATTTACTCGTCGTTTCTCCTGATGTGGGTGGTGTGGTTCGTGCAAGAGCTTTAGCGAAACGTTTAAATTGTGACTTAGCGATTATTGACAAACGTCGCCCCAAAGCAAATGTGTCTGAAGTCATGAACATTATTGGTGAAGTAGAAGGCCGCAATTGCGTCATCATGGATGACATGGTTGATACAGCAGGCACACTAACCAAAGCAGCAGAAGTATTGAAAGAGCGTGGTGCAAAGAAAGTGGTGGCGTATTGCACGCATGCTGTGCTTTCTGGTCCGGCTGTAGATCGCATACAGAATTCGCCATTAGATGAATTAGTTGTCACGGATACGATTCCTCTTACCGCTCAAGCTAAAGCGTGCGGCAAGATCAGACAATTATCCTGTGCGTCCTTACTGGCTGAAACCTTTAAGCGCATTAGTCAGGGCAATTCAGTGATGTCTTTATTCGCTGAGGATGAAGCAGGTAATTAATTTTTTTGTTAACAGAATGTGAGTGCAGTGTGATGCTGTACTCGAATCATCATCCTCTGGTCGCGGGGGATGACAATCACGGGATACCCATCCCAATTTAGGAGTTAAACATGAAAGTTGTTGCTTTTCCACGTACTGAGCAGGGGTCCGGAGCGAGCCGCCGCCTGCGCAAAGCGGGTCATACGCCAGGTATTATTTATGGCGGTCCTGCTGCACCAGTGAATATCTCTCTTGATCACAACGCGCTTTATCATGCGTTGAAAAAAGAAGCTTTTCATTCCTCCATTCTCGATATGGATGTAAACGGTAAAGTTGAAAAAGTATTGCTGCGTGATTTTCAAGTTCACGCTTATAAACAATTAGTTTTGCATGCTGATTTTCAACGTGTTGATGAAAACCAAAAGATTCACGTTAAAGTGCCTCTGCATTTCATTCACGCTGATGTATCACCTGCTGTGAAATTAGGTGCCGGCATTATTAGCCATGTGATGACAGATTTAGACATTAGCTGCTTGCCTAAAGATTTGCCTGAATTCATCGAAGTTGATTTATCTAAGATGGAATTAGGCACCTCATTGCATTTAGCTGATTTAAAACTGCCTGCTGGTGTTTCTGCAGTTCATTCCAAAGACAATCCAACGATTGCTACTGCATCAGTACCTGGAGGTGGTAAGGCTGATGCTGATGCTGCACCAGCTTCTGAAGCTGCGCCAGCACCTGAAGAGAAAAAATAATTCTGCTTTTTATTTGCAGAATAATCAGCCCGCTCTGTTTGAGCGGGCTTTTTTTTATTTATTTTCGTCTGCCCTCTGCATTGACCATCAGATCTTAAATATTCAGTCCTCTCTAAATGACGGATAATCCTTTTTATTCCATTCATCTGTTTTCTTATGTCCATACGCTTAATCGTCGGCCTCGGTAATCCCGGTAGTGAATACGAATTGACTCGACATAATGCTGGCTTTTGGCTTGTCGATCGTCTGGCTGGATCTGGCTTACAGCGTGAAGCGCGCTTTCAGGGACTCGCAAAAAAAATCCGACTCGCAGATGAAGAAGTATGGCTACTCGAGCCGCAAACTTTTATGAATCGCTCCGGTCTATCTGTGGGTGCGTTGAGTCGCTTTTATAAAATCGAACCCGCTGAAATTCTTGTAGTACACGATGAGTTAGATCTCCCACCGGGATCAACCAAGTTAAAAAAAGGGGGATCATCGGGTGGACATAATGGTCTCAAAGATATTACTGCAGCACTGGGCACGCAAGAATATTGGCGTCTACGTCTGGGTATAGGTCATCCACGCGAATTACAATTGCAGCAAGTGGTAGCTGATTTCGTGCTGCATAGACCACGTAAAGAAGAACAAGCATTGATTGATGAGGCCATAGACAAAAGCCTGTCTGTCATTCCCTTGCTGTGTCAGGGCTTGTTTGAAAAAGCAATGCTAGAGCTACACACACGTTAGTCCAATATTCGCACAGAGTGCTTATAAATAACTCTGCATAGATATTTGTAGATGTGTTCACTTCCCCTTAACCCACTGCGCTGCCAGAGTTTTGTTTTAAGTTAGCGCAGCATCAATCAAAAAGATTCACGATCTTTTATTATTATCAAAAAAATATTAATTAAGGTATTACTTTTTTGATAACCTCTGACGTATAATCCCGCCACATGCAAGAAAATGGCCTTTTGGCTGGTTGATTTTTTGAAAACTTTCAATGACGGGGAATACTGATGAGCACTTACAAAGAACTGCAAGGTCAAATTGAAAAACTCCAACATGAAGCGGAAAACGCTAGAAAAAATGAATTAATAAACGCAATTAATGATATTCAAATCAAAATGAAGGAATTTGGAATTTCTGCGGATGATCTCGGTATTACAGGTCGCAAAAGAGTAGCTAAATCAACTCGTAAACCCGTCGCACCTAAATACAGAAATAATACGACCGGAGAAACATGGAGTGGTCGCGGTAAGCCACCAAAATGGATGGCAGGTCACGATAAGTCACAATACTTAATCAAATAAATCTAATTATTTTTCATAAAAAACCACGCGTCAAACCTAAAAATAAAATTCGCGCATCCATCCAAAATCCACGCTGCGCTAAATACCGTTTCGCATAATCTAATCGTATCGGTAATACCTGCTCAACATAGGCCTGCTCGAGTTCATCACCTTCTAAGCCAGCTAGCATGCGTTTTTCATCGGTAAACTCTATCGTTGCTAAATCGGCCAGACCTGGTTTGACTGACAAAATAAGCTTTCTATCCGCAGTCGGATAACAACCTACATAGCGCGGCAATTCAGCACGCGGCCCTACCAAACTTAAATCACCACGCAACACATTAATCAGCAAAGGCCATTGCGAAATACCTAAACGTCGCAACACACCGCCTATGCGCGTTACCTGCTCGCCATGACAACCGCCCACCATTTCCATCGCATCTGGATCGGTCAGGGCAGTATGAAATTCAAACACCTTCACCATACGACCATTGCGCCCAACTCGATGAGGTCGCGCTAATACGGGACCACGCGATTCCAACCAAATCAAAATGGCAATCAAGAGCGCAAACGGCATCAAACACAGTAAGGCTAGTAAAGAGAAAACCACATCAACACTTCGTTTCATAAGCACCTACTCCTACAGATAATCAACATACTAAAACTGACAAAGAATGATGCAGTTATTCGCTCAAATCCAGCAGCTCATCGCCACAACGAATACGAGCATCACCAAGAGTACAATACGGCTTTTATTTTCTTGCCTGCGCAGGCTAGTTTTCAGCACAGGTAAACACTCTTTTAAGCAGATCATCTCATGAGTCTTCAATGCGGCATCGTTGGCCTACCTAACGTAGGAAAATCTACTCTTTTTAATGCGCTCACTAAAGCCGGTATACCAGCAGAAAACTATCCATTCTGCACGATAGAACCGAATGTCGGTGTAGTGGAAGTGCCCGATCCGCGTTTAGGTCAGTTAGCAGAGATCGTCAAACCAGAGCGTGTTTTAGCGGCAACCGTTGAATTCGTCGATATTGCTGGTCTAGTTGCAGGCGCGTCTAAAGGCGAAGGCTTGGGCAATCAATTCTTGGCCCACATCCGTGAAACCGATGCCATAGTCAATGTCGTACGATGTTTTGAAGATGCAAATGTGATTCATGTGGCAGGTAAAGTCAGCCCACTCGATGATATCGCTGTCATTCAAACCGAACTCGCATTAGCAGATATGGGAACGGTAGAAAAAGCCATACACAGAGAAACCAAAAAAGCACGCTCCGGTGATAAAGATGCCGCTGCATTAGTGAGCTTGATGGAGAAAGTAATGACTGGTCTGAATGATGCGATTCCCGTGCGCGCTATGGGTTTCGATAAAGATCAGCTTGCTATGCTCAAGCCACTCTGTTTGATTACAGCTAAACCTGCGATGTATGTCGCCAATGTGTCAGACACTGGGTTTACGAATAATCCCTTACTCGACACGTTAACCAATTATGCAAAAACACAAAACGCACCTATCGTAGCGATTTGCGCTTCCATTGAATCCGAAATCGCTGATCTTGAAGATACAGATAAAGAAGCTTTTCTAACCGATATGGGCATGCAAGAACCCGGCTTAAATCGTTTAAT